>JACRKW010000172.1 GCA_016215215.1 Acidobacteriota bacterium | reverse complement strand
CTGGCCGGCGCTGATGCCGACGCGCAACAGTCCTTCAGCCACGTCCTCGACAAAAAGAAAATCACGCTGCTGACCGGCGGGGCCGAGTTCGGCGACCCGCTGGAGGCGGGCCGCGTCCATCAGCACCGGCAGCAGGCGGCCTGGGCGCTCTCCGGGGCCATAGACACCGAACAGCCTGGCCGTAACACCGTTCATGCCGGAGGAAAGGCAACAGCGTTGAACCGCCTCCGTGCCGGCCAGTTTGGTGCTGCCGTAAAGGCTCCGCGGGTGCGCTGGCATGGACTCGTCCAGGGTCTCCACAACCGGGCCGTATTCGGCGACAGAGCCTGCGTGGACGAGCCGGCGGCCGGCCCAGCCCCCGGCGTCCACCTCAGCCAGAGCATCGCAGAGAACGGGCAGCAACTCGTGGTTGATACGCCGGGCTGTGGATAGATCGCTCTCGGCAGCGTTGATCCCGTAGGCGGCGAGATTGAAGAGAATCTGCGGGCGCAGGCCGGCGAGGTTCCGCGTCACCGCTGCGAAGTCAGTGAGATCGAGCGGAATGAACCGGCAGGTGAAGCCGAACTGGCCGGCGATTGCGCGAGCGGCGGCCAAGTCCCGCGCCAGGAGGGTAAGCTCAGCGCCGCTGTCGGAGAGTGCGCGGGCCACCCACCGGCCGATGAATCCTGTTCCGCCGGCGATGGTCACACGGGTTCCCGCGTAGGATTGGAGGTCCTGACCGGTGGAGATCCCCATCACTGTGCGTCCGCAAACACTACTTGCTTCCCAACAGTTAGGATGACACGGGGAGCGAGGGAGGAGGAAGTTCAGCGCGTGAGACGGTAGCCGAGGTCGTAGGCGCCGGCGCGCTGGGCGGCGATGGACGTGCGGACCAGGTTCTGTTCGCCGCCGCTGCTCATGACGCGCTGGACAGCCCCGCCGGCGGGCAACCGGATGGAGCCGGAGCGGACGCGGAATTCGACCGGCACGGGGTCCCGCGTGCCCTGAACTCGAATTGCCACGCCGCTGGTCTGGCCTTTGAGCAGGGTGGCCGGAGGACGCTGCTCCACCGAGAGAGCGACCAGAGTGACGCGCACGGGATTGCTGCGGAAGCCGCGCAGAGTGCGGGCCTGGATGAACGCCTCGCCCTGGCCTTCNNNCCGTTGACCGAGATCTGCGAGATTTCGTGCATCGAGGCGCCCTGCAGTTCGGCGACCGATCCGCTTTCGATGAGCCCGGGAGGCGCTTCGCCCTGGAAGGGCCGGACCAACTCCAGACGAGGCGCGTCCTGCGATGTCTCAGGCTGAACGGCGCCGACCGGAGCGCTGAAGAAGGTACGGCCGGCCGAAGAGACGTTCAAGGCCCGGGTACCGGCGCTGAGGGCGATCCAGACTCCGCCGGCAGCGTCGATGGGGACGCGCCGCTGCCGCTTATCGCCGGCAGCGCCGGTCTCCTCGATTACGACGCCATGCAGCGATTCATTGGGGGAGTAGGTAGAGGCCGCGGGAGTCACGCGCACCACCTGGCCGGCGAAGAAATGCTCCGGCGGCGGGGCGAGGGTGGCCGTGGCGAGTGCAGCATCGAGCAGCCGTGGCTGACCGGCGGGCAAGCCAGGAGCGAGCGCGTGCTGCTGGCCGGACTTCTCCAGGTCCTTGCGGAACTCCTCCAGGTACTTGTCGTAAGAGTCGTTGGGGCGGGGCTTGGCGCTCGATACCTTCTCGCCGTTCTCTTCCAGCATGTAGGGCGCGGTGTCCGGGCCGCAGAAGGTCTCGGCCATCTGGTAGGCGATGATGATGTCGCTGGCTTCGATGGTCTCCTTCTTGAACTTCTTGCCGTTGATCTCGAGGATCTCGATCTTCCCGGCGACCTCGATGGGGACATTGACGCCGACGCCGGCGGCGATTTCGGTCTCGACCGTGGCGGTGACCTTGCCGACCTTGATGGAGTCGACGCAAATCTTCTTGTCGCAGTACTCCTCGTGCTTATCGCAGTGCGTCTGCTTGAGATGCGTGCGGCTGAGCAGCTGCTGGCGATAGAAGGGCTTGGCCTCGACCGAGACGTAGTCGTGGCCGCTGCCTTCCAGCTTGATGCCCACCGATTTCAGCGCGCCGAGCACTTCGCCGTTGACCTCCACCTTGTCGTCGGTCTTGTAGACATCGCCGATCAACTGCCAGGGGCTCCGCGTGCCCACCCAGCAGCAGTGCAAGTTGGGGAAGTTCTGGTCCGGCGTGAGGCCGACGATGTAGTCGCGCTTGAGGCCCACGTCAAGGCCTTTGAAGCCCTTGAAGTGGCTCTCCACATAGTCCTTTATGGGATTGGAGTCGCAACTGGCGAGCGCCAGGATGGCCAGGATCAAGGTGGGGATGGCTGCGGTCCGCATGGCTCTATCTCCCCTGTCCGCGTTCAAAGGTGACGCGGCGCATCATGCCCGGAACGGGCAGCGCGGTAAGCATGGACGGGTTGGCGGAAAGAGTGAAGGAGTGCAGGACGCCGGCCTTGGCGTCGAACAGCGCGTCGCCCAGAGCAAAGGCCTGTTCCGCGGAGTAGGCCTTGTCGAAGGCGCCGCCGGTGAGCCGGCGCAGGCCAAGAATCTCGATGAGGCGGCAATCGCCGCAACCTGGAACCGATTTGGCGCCGGAGTAGGTGTAGCGGTAGGTCACGTCCGCTTTGACCTTGGCTGGGGTTGGACCGGGCATGGCTTGCGTCCAGGAGTCGCCGGGCGCAGCCTTGCCGGAGGCGGGCAAGAGTTGGTAGCCGAAGGGCGTGCTGGAGGGCCGGCGCGGGCCGGACCAGGCGTTGTCCGGCCGTATGGCGGCCTCGACGGTGTCATCCCCCAGAGTGATGGAGACGGTGCCCTGGGCGTCGAGGAACTTGACGGCGAGTTTGGACTGCCGGCCCGGGGAGAGTTCAGGATTGGGGAGGAGGCGGAGCTGTCCGGCGCGGTCGACTTGATAGGCGCCTTGAAGGTCCTGCCACCGGGCGGCGTAATCGATCTGCCTGGCGCGAAAGTTCCACTTCAACCCCTGGTGGACCTGCGCGGAGGCAGCGGTGGCGAGCACATAGGACAGCGCCAGGCAAGGCGCCCAGGTCCTCCGCATAAGCCCCTCCTGTAGGACTGCGTTTCCCTCAGTGTAGGGCGACAATGCGAATTGTCAAGCAAAGAATATCGCTCAATTGAGCATTTGAAGAATGGAAGCGAAGACCTGTTCGGCGGGAGCGGCGCCGTCCACTCGGAGGTAATTGCCCTGCTTGTAGTAGTCGATGAGGGGGGCTGTGGAGTGTTCGTATGCGGCCAGACGGTTTCTGACGGTGGTTTCGCAGTCGTCTTCCCGACGCTCGAGTTCAACGCGGCAATGGTCGCAGGCGCCATCGTGCAATGGGGGATGAGTCAACAGGTTGTAAATGGCGCCGCATTTCGGACAATCGCGGCGGTTGCAGATGCGGGCGATCAGATGCTCGGGGTGCACATCCAGGTGGATGACGGTGGGCTGGGGCAGACCGGACCCGGTCATCAGCGCGTCGAGATAGTGCGCCTGTTCGACGGTGCGGGGATAGCCGTCGAGCATGAAGCCTGCGGCGCAGTCCTCTTGCGACAAGCGAGACTTGACGATGCGATTGACGATGTCGTCGCCGAGCAAGCCGCCATCGTGTATGACGCCGGCGGCCAGGTGGCCGAGTTCAGTGCCGGCCCGGATCTCGCCGCGAATCATCTCGCCGGTGGAGATGGCGGGAATGCTGAAGTGCCTGGCCAGGCTTTCAGCCTGAGTTCCTTTGCCGCAGCCGGGCGGTCCGAGCAAAAGGAGGATTCGTGTGGTGGACGGAGCGGGAGCGGATACCCGCGAGACGCTGCTCATTACTGTCTCTCAGCGCAGTCTACTCTTGCGTGGATATTACAGTCAAACAGATCTGATACTCGCCGTTAATCGTTGAAGCCCTTCGTCGAAGAGCTCAGGCGCGGGCAGGAGGCTGGCGACGAGGAAGGCCTCGCGCTCGAAGTCGTAGAAGAAGCCGGGCTGGAGCAGCATGTGGCGGGACTGGAGCAGGTGGAGGATCCACTCCTCTTCGGAGTGGATGCGCGGCGCTTCGAGCACGGCGCACCAGCCTCCTTCGGAGGGGAGCACGCGCCAGCCCGACTCGGGGCGGATGGCGTCTTCCAGTGCCTGGCGGTTGCGCGTGGTGCGGCTGCGGATGGCCGATTGGATGGCAGGGGCGAGTTCAAGCCAGCGCGCGGCGGCGTGCTGGACCGGCGCACTGACGGGGAGGTAGGAATCGGCGATCCACTCCAACCGGGAGAGGGCCTCGGCGCGCGCCTCTTCGGGGCCCGCCACATGGATCCAACCGAGTTTCATCTGGGGCAGGCCGGCAGCTTTGGAGAGGCCGCTGAGCGTGAAGGTGAGGGCGAGGTGCGACCCCATGAGAGCGGAGGCGCGAGCGGGATCGGGCTGCCAGGCGTAGTCAAAGAAGACCTCGTCGGCGATGATGGCCAGGTGGCGGTAGGCGGCGAACTCCTGCAGGTGGAGCCACTGGTCGCGCTTGAGGTAGGTGCCGGTAGGATTGTTGGGATTGACGAGGACGATGGCGCGGGTGCGGGGATCGAGATGACGCTCCATCTCGCTGAAGTCGAAGCCCCAACGGAGTTCCTCAATCAGCGGGTACTGGACGGCGCGAACGGCTTCGAGGGTGGCCAGGCATTCAAAGAGCGGATAGGACGGCCTGGGGACGAGCACGGAATCGCCGGGCTCGCAGAGGAGCTTGAAGAGCCAGCCGTAGGCCTCGCTGGTGCTGCCGGCGAGGAGGAGGTTGGCGGGGTCCAGGCCTCCGTGCCGGGCGGCGATCGCCTGACGGGCTTCGAGCAGACCCTGGGCGGAGGGTTCATATGCGAGAGAGCGCGGATCGTTCAGTGCGTCCAGAAGCTCAGCCCGCGGGTAGGCGATGCCGGCGCGCGTCGGGTTGGAGAGGGTGAGATCGACAAGAGGCGCTCCGGCGGCGCGGAGGGTCTCCAGGGTGGCGCTGAGCCGGTTGGGCTCCAGGCTGGCGGGAGTGCGGCGGGAGAACCGGCTCATTGCTCGGGCTACTCGGCGACGACGGGGTTGCGCAGCTCGCCGAGCCCCTGGATGGAGACGACGCACTCGTCACCGGGCCGCAGCCAGCGCGGGGGCCGCTTGGAGAAGCCGACGCCGGCCGGGGTGCCGGTGGTGACGATGTCGCCGGGCTCTAGAGTGAATGCGGAGGAGAGGAAGGCGATCAGCTCGGGGAGCTTGAAGATGAGCTCGCGGGTGTTGGAGCGCTGGAGCACCTCGCCGTTAATGGTCATGGAGATGTCGAGCTCGTGCGGGTCGTCGATCTCGTCGGCGGTGGTGATCCATGGGCCGGTAGGGGCGAACGTGTCGAAGGTCTTGCCCATGAGCCACTGCGATGTGGCCATCTGGAAGTCGCGGGCGCTGACGTCGTTCAGGCACATGTAGCCGTAGACGTGGTCGCGCCAGTTCTCGGCCGGGATGTGGCGGCCGCCGGCGCCGATGACGAAGGCGAGTTCGGCTTCGTAGTCGGGCTTTTCCGAGTTCTTCGGCAGGATGATGGGCGCGCCGGGGCCGGTGATGGTGTTGGAGAACTTGCTGAAGATGGTGGGGACGGAGGGGATCTCCATCTTGGACTCGGCGGCGTGGTCGCGGTAGTTCAGGCCGACACAGATGAGCTTGGGCGGCTTGGGTAGGGGCGCGAGCAGGACGACGCGAGAGAGGTCCTTCCCCGCCCCGGCGGGCTGTGCCTTGAGAAAGGACGCGATGGCGGCCCGGGCGGCGGCGCCTCCGGCGATGACGTCGAGGGTGGTGGAAAAACCGGCGGGCTGGAGGCTGAAGATCTTGTCGTTGACGACGACACCGGCGAGGGCGGTTTCACCGGGGCTCATGAAGGTGGCAAGGCGCATGCAGGAGTCCTCCATTCAGTCTATGCGAACCGTCTTACGCCGGCCCGGGCGGCGGGGCGCCACGCGCAATCGCGGCTCGGCGCCGCTGAGCGATGCGAGCCGCTGGAAGGCTTTGCTGGCGATGAGCGCATTGAGGCCGGCGTGCACGAGCGCGGCCTTGTCGCGGATGCCCGAAGCGTCTTGCGCGCGGCGGAGGAGATTGTCGTCGATGTGCAGGGTAGTTCTCATGAGCAGCCTGTCGGGGGGGCTGCGTGGTTCCGGGCGCGTAAGTCTAATTCGGAACCTCGGTAGAGCTCCAGGTTCCGCAGGCCGGCCCGCCGGGATTTTTGAGCAAGTACCAGCTACCCTATCAGCTCTAAGAGTCCTTCCACAGCTCTGTTCAGATCCTCCATTTCGAGCGCACAGATCCTGTCTCCCAAACGATCGATGGAGATGGTGCGAATCTGTGAGATCTTGATCCAGGATGGCTTTGGCAACCTGCCGGAGCCAAGTGCCATTGCCAATGGGAAACCCGCCCGTTGAGTCTGGCTGGTGATTGCCATCACGATCACGGTCTCGGAACGGCGGTTGAAGAGATCGTTGCTGAGAACAAGAACAGGGCGGAGGCCCGATTGCTCCCGCCCGCGAACTGGATTCAGATCGGCCCAGTAAACGTCGCCCCTCAGTACTGCGGCCACGACTCATCTCCGAGGCCCTCTTCGGCGAGGCGCTTTTCCTCGCGCGGATTGAGCTTGGACAGCTCTCGTGCCAATCGGGTGCGCTTCTCGCGCTCCATCAACAGATTGACAGCAGCCTGCAGGGCGCGACTGCGGTTTGGGTACTTTCCCTCGCGGACCCAACAGTCGAGACCCGCAACTGTAGTCTGATCCAGAGTGACGGCAATCTTTTGGACCATGTCCGAAGTATGACAAATTATCCTACCCGCAGCAATGGTGGGCCGTTTTCCACGCTCAGCCCCTCGACGTCCTCCACGACCAGGGGCGGGCGGGCGTCCTTGCCGAGCACGGCCACCTCGACGTCGTGCAGTTTCAGGCCGCGGACGTGGCGGCAGTAGAGGCCGTAGGCGGGCAGGGTTCCGAACATCTTGAACTCGGGGTAGGCGTCGGCTTTCTCTTCCGGCTTGCGGCGCGCGTCTTCGTCGGTGCCGCCACCGAGAAATTCCAGGCGGATGTCGCGCAGGGTGAGGTTCTCAATCGGGTGGCCGGGGATGCCGGAGATGGCGCAGCCGGTGCGGCTGCCTCCGGTGGCGCGGACGCCGCTAATGGTCACGTTGCGAAGTCTGCCGGGCGGCTGGCGGGAGCCGCCGTCGACGAAGGGGCGTGCGCGGTCGCCGAGGCGCACGAAGAGCGGCGCGCCGGTGTTGCGCAGGGTGACATTCGAGATGGCGACGCGGTCCATCAGCCCGCCGTCGACCATCTCCAGGGCGATGCCGGCCAGGCGGGTGTCGTAGATGGTGGAGTTGGAGAAGACGATGTCCTCGAAGCCGCCGTTGGTCTCGGTGCCGAGCTTGAAGGCGTTGCAGGCGGAGGTGAGGACGCAGTTGGTGACGGCGACGTCGCGGCAGGCGCGCGAGGAGGTGCTCTTCAGAACAATGGCGTCGTCGCCGGAGGCGATGTCGCAATCGGAGATGCGCACGCGCGAGGAGCAGTCGATGTCGATGCCGTCGTTGTTGGCGTTGACATAGGAGCGCACGGTGATGCCGCGGATGGCCACGCCTTCGCAGCCGAGGTAGTGCTGCACCCACATGGGCGAGTCGCGGATGGTGACGTCGGCCACTCCCACATTGCGGCAGTTGATGACGCGAATCATGTAGGGGCGCACTTTGTACGGTCCCTGGAAGGCCTTGCCCTGGCCGTCGATCGTGCCGCGGCCTTCGATGAAAACGTTATCGGCGTCTTCTGCGAAGATCAGGCACTTGTCGGTGTAGTTGTTGGTGTAGCCGCGAAACGCGCCGGGCATGACGGGGTAGTCGGCGAGCCGCGTGCTGCCGAGCAGCACGGCGCCGGGCTCGAGCAGGAGGCGCACGTTGGAACGGAGCACGAGCGTCCCGGTAAGGTGGCGCCCGGGAGGGATCAGCACGGTGCCGCCGCCGTGGCGTCCGCAGGCGTCAATGGCGTCCTGGAACTTCTTCGTGGAAAGCGTTTGGCCGTCGGAGGCCAATGCCGGCGGGGCGAGCGCGGCAAGGGTGAGAAGGCGTCTGCGGTTCATGCTGTGAGGGAGGATATCAATGACTGGAGCGCAAGGCCAGCCTGCCGGAGCGCTTCCGGCAAGGCGGCCTCGACCGGCGGGCTGAGCCCGATGCCCGTCTTCAGCATGGCCGGCGTGATGCCGACGACGACGGTGCGGGCCGGCGCCACGCCGAGTAGCGTGGCCGCCTCCAGCAACTCCAGAGCGTTGCCCTCGTGGGCGGTGGAGGCGCGCCGGGCGCGCAGCGCGGCCAGGTCACGGGCGTCGAGAGAGTGAACCTCGCCGGCCGAGCCGGAGCCGACGGCGTCGAGGATGAGAAGGCCCTGCCGGTTTTCGATGGTTCCGAGCAGGGCCAGGCCTTGAGTGCCGCCGTCAATAAACTCGACGGCGGGCGTGCCGCCGCCGAGAGATTCGACGTTTGCGGCGCGCCCCTGCCCGGCCTCCAGCAGTTCGAGCAGCCGCAGCCCGGCGCCGTCGTCGCCGAGCAGCTGGTTGCCGAGACCGAGGACGAGGATGGGCGGACGGTCAACTGACCCAGCGGTCATTGTCCAGATCTCCCTCCTCCCAGAACTTGAAGCCCGAGACGATGGAGGAGATCAGTCCGTTGTTGTAGTGGCCAGAGTCGAACATCACGACGTAGATGTGGATCACGGCAAAGACGACGAAGCTCCAGGCCACGGTGTGGTGCCACATGCGGAGCTGCATGGAGCCGCCGAAGAGCGGAATCAGCCATCCCACGAGGGTGCTCCAGAATCCGCCGGGGTTCGATTCGGAGTAGAGCGCCAGACCGGTGAGGATCATGAACCAGCCCAGGCCGATGACGAAGATGGTGTAGGCGAGGCCGCCCATAGCGTTGTGGCCCAGGTGGACGTTGCCGCGGTGCAGCTTGAGGTACTTGAGCGCCTGGGCTTTCAGGTCTGCCCACCAGCTCGCCTTCCAGACGAAGGGGAATCCGGAGCGGGCGTAGTTGTTGCCCACCCAGAACCAGTAGCTGCGGATCAGGAAGCTGATCAGCAGCACGTATCCACTGATGAAGTGGATCATCCGGACGTAGCCCATCACGAAGTGCTGCCACGGCTCGCCGGATGGGGCAAGCTGCGGCCAGGAGATGTACAGGCCGGTCCAGAAGAGCATGATGACGGCAGCGACGGTGAGCCAGTGCGAGAGGCGGATGGGGAATTCCCACACGTAGCGCCGGCCGTAGCGGATCTCGCCGGGATCGAAGCGGAGAGTGCGTAGCGAGGTGGCCATGGGTAACTCCTAACGGACGATCACCTCGGCCAGACTCTCACCGTCGGGCCCAAAGACATGCGAGGCGCAGGCCAGGCAGGGGTCGAAGGAGTGGATGGTACGCAGCAGTTCGATGGGCCGCGACGGGTCCGCCATGGGCGTGCCGATCAGCGCCGATTCATAGGCGCCCAATTGGCCCTTGGCGTCGCGCGGAGAGGCGTTCCACGTGGAGGGGACTACGGCCTGGTAGTTCTCGATCTTGGAGTCCTTGATGTGGATCCAGTGGCAGAGCGCGCCGCGGGGCGCCTCGGTGAAGCCGTAGCCTTTGCAGTCGGCCGGCCAGGTGGAGGGGTCCCACTTGCGGTTGTCGGCGGTGTTGCTGTCGCCGGTCTTGAGGTTGGTGATGAGGTGCTCGTACTCCTGCAAGAGCCAGTGGATGCAGAGCTTGGTCTCCAGTCCGCGGGCGGCGGTGCGGCCGAGCGTGGAGAAGAGCGCCGCCGGCGGGGCTTTCAGACGGCCGAGCGCCTCGTTCACCACTTCCTTGAACTCCGCCCGGCCGCTGGCGTAGCCGATCAAGACGCGCGCCAGCGGGCCGACCTCCATGGAATGGCCCTTCCAGCGCGGGGCCTTGAGCCAGGAGTACGCCTTGGTTTCGTCCAGTTCGGTGTAAGGCGGCTTGGGGCCGGTGTAGTTGGGCTCGGTGACGCCATCCCAGGGGTGCAGCCCCTGCGAGCCGTTGGGGTACTTGTACCAGGAGTGCGAGATCTCCTCCTGGATCTGCGAAGCGTCGGCGGGATCCACGTCCATCACCTCGCCTAGGTTCTTGTTCAGGATGACGCCTCGCGGGAACAGGTATCCCTTGGGATCGCCGATACCGCGCTGCGGCACGTCGCCGTAGGACATGTAGTTGCCCAGCCCGCCGCCAATGGAGGCCCAGTCGAGGTAGAACGACGCCACGGCCAGCAGATCGGGGATGTACATGTCCTCGACGATGGAGAAGGCCTCTTCGATCTTGCTCTTGACCAGATTCAGGCGCTCCATGTTGATGGCGTTGTCGCCCTCGATGTTGAGCGCCGAGGCCATACCGCCCACCAGGTAGTTCGGGTGGGGATTCTTGCCGCCGAAGACGGTGTGGATCTTGACCAGCTCCTTCTGCCAGGCCAGAGCCTCCAGGTAGTGGGAGACGGCCATCAGGTTCGCCTCGGCCGGCAGCTTGTAGGCGGGGTGGCCCCAATAGGCGTTCTGGAAGAGGCCGAGCTGGCCGGACTCGACGAACTTCTTCAGCTTGTTCTGGACGTCCCGGAAGTAGCCTTCGCTCGACTTGGGCCACTTGGGCGACACTTTCTTGGCCAGAGCCTCGGTGCCGGCCGGATCGGCTTTCAGCGCCGAGACGATGTCCACCCAGTCCAGCGCGTGCAGGTGGTAGAAGTGGACAACGTGGTCCTGCACCATCTGGGTGAGGAACATGATGTTGCGGATGACGTCGGCGTTCGGAGGCACGCGGATGCCCAGGGCATTTTCCACGGCGCGAACGCTGGCCAGCGCGTGGACGGTAGTGCAGACGCCGCAGATGCGTTCGCAGAAGGCCCAGGCGTCGCGCGGGTCGCGGCCCTTGAGGATCACCTCGATGCCGCGCCACATGGTGCCGGTGGACATGGCGTCCTTGATCTTGCCGCCGTCGTCGAGCATCGCCTCGATACGCAGGTGGCCTTCAATGCGGGTTACGGGATCAACAACGATTTTCCTTGCCATGGTTCAGATGCTCCCTATTCCTTGCTGTCCTGTACCGCTGCGGCGTCGCCGCCGCCGGAGTTCTTGCCTGAAGCCTTCCTTGCCGCGTAGGAGACCAGGTGGGCTCCGGCGCCTACGGCGGTGATGGTGGCAAGCACCTTGCCCACCCGGTCCGGGGTGGATTCGATGCCCGGCACCGGAACGCTGGAGAGGCGCTGATAGAACGGCCCGTTGTCCCAGAAGTTCTCCTCGCTGCAGCCGATGCAGGGATGCCCGCTGCCAATGGGGAAACTCACTCCTTCATTCCACTTGAACGTCGAGCAGGAGTTATAGGTCATAGGCCCGCGGCAGCCCATCTTGTACAGGCACCAACCCTTGCGTGCGCCGTCGTCGTCCCACTGCTCCACGAACTGTCCGGCGTCGAAGAACGACCGGCGGTAGCACTTGTCGTGGATCCGCTGCTCCACGAACTGTCCGGCGTCGAAGAACGACCGGCGATAGCACTTGTCGTGGATCCGCTGGCCGTAGAACATCGACGGGCGCCCGAAGCGGTCCAGTTGCGGGAGTTTGTCGAAGGTCAGCAGGTAGGTGATCACGCCTGTCATCACTTCGGCGATGGGCGGGCAGACGGGAACGTTGATGATGGCCTTGTGCGAGATGAGTTCGTGGACCGGCCTGGCGCCGGTGGGGTTGGGCCGAGCTGCCTGCACGCAGCCGTTGGAGGCGCAGGAACCCCAGGCGATGACGGCTTTGGCGCCGGCGGCGGTTTCCTGGAGGATGTTCAGAAACGTTTCGCCGGCGACGGTGCAATAGACGCCGCCGTCTTTGGTGGGCGCGTTGCCTTCCACCGCGAGGATGTAGTTCCCCGGGTATTCCTTCATGATCCTCTTGCGGTTCTCTTCGGCCTGATGGCCGGCGGCGGCCATGAGGGTGTCGTCGTAGTCGAGCGAGATCATGTTCAGGACGATGTCCGCCACGATGAGATGCGATGAGCGGATGAATGATTCCGAGCAACAAGTGCATTCCAGCCCGTGGAGCCAGATCACGGGAAGGCGTGGTTTGTTCTCCATCGCGGCAACCACCTGCGGCACCAGCGCGGGCTCCAGGCCCAGGGCTGCCGCAGTAGCGGTGCAGAACTTGAGGAAGGAACGCCGATCAACGCCGTGAGCGCGGAGGAGATCGTATGTAGACGGCCGGGTGTGCACAGGCACAAGCCACCTCCTGACGGAAGGCCCGCTTCTCGGAGTGGAATCAGGCCTGAGGATAACAGGACCTTCTTAGCATGATTTTGAGGCGGGGTAAAGCCCAAAGATGAACTTTTATTCTGAAAGGCGCCGTGGCCGTCCGAGCTATCATTGGATAGTCGTCGAGACCGGTTCGAGCGGGTCTAGATCCTTCATATTGGCTTCAGTCTCTCCAGCTTTGGCTCAAGACCGTGGCATGGCCGCGCCGGTGGCGCTGGCACGCCCGCGCTTCGCCGCGTTGGACTTGGTCCGGGTGGCGATGATGGTGCTGGGCATCCCGTTTCATGTCGCCATCGCCTACCGGGCTTTTTACTCCCCGGGCGTCTTCTTCGATCCGCATGGGGCCTGGTGGTGGCACTTCCTGATCGGGATGGTGCGGGTCTTCCGCATGCCCACCTTCTTCTTCCTGGCGGGCTTCTTTACGGCGATGCTGGTGGCAAACCGTGGGGTGGGGGGGATGGCCATGAACCGCCTGGCGCGTGTCGGTTTGGTGTGGATTCTGGCGCTGGCGGCGCTGAGCCCAATTGTCTACTGGGTAGGGGCCATCAATCACTCTGCCGGCGAGGGCGGCGGCGCCAGGGACAAGACCTGGGCGGCGATTCGGACCGGATCGGTGGAAGCCAGCTGGTTCGCCGCCCCACCGCTGCACCTGTGGTTCTTGGAATACCTCCTTCTGTTCTGCCTGGCCGGCGCTGCGGTCTCCTGGGCCTCGGCTCACATTCCGGCGATTGCGGCGGTGGCGGAACGAGCCGCAGGCCGGATCCTGGTCTCCCGCATGCGGGTGCCGGTTCTGTCCATTCCGTATATCGGGCTGCTATGGACCACCTTACCGGGGGGATTGGCCTATCCAAGCGAGTTCGTTCCGCGCCTGGACGTCTTCCTCGGCTACGGCTTCTTCTTCTTTGCGGGCTGGCTGCTCTACCGGCGCCGTGACCTACTGCCGGAGGTGTTGGCCCTGCGATGGTCCGAGATTGCCTTGGCCGTTCTGGCGCTGGCTGTCAACACGTTCTGTTTCAAGTTATGGTCCGACTTCGGCGTCGACTCCCCGGCCTGGTCGCACGGGGGGAGGGCGGTCACCACCGCGGTGGGCGCCTGGGCCATTCTGTTCGCACTGCTGGGCCTGGCCACCAAGGCAGTGCCCAAGCCGTCGGCCCGGCTCCAGTATTTCGCGGACTCCTGCTATTGGAGCTATCTGATGCACTTCCCGCTGGCGCTTCTTTTGCCTGCCCTGCTGTCGGGGTGGACCGCTCACTCCCTGGTCAAGGTACCCAGCATCACGGCGCTGATTCTCGCCCTGATGCTGCTCTCCTATCACCTGTTTGTGCGGCGCACGTTCATCGGCAGGCTGTTGCACGGGCCGCGTCAGTAGAGGCCGGCCGCCTTCAAGTCGATGAGTGCAAGCGCCTGTTTCGTGCGTCCGGTGTTGAACAGGACGTAGCGTCCCGTCCTGTCGAAGGAGGCGTGGGCGTGGTTGGCGCGGACGCCGTCGCGCAACCCGGAAGCGATCAGGCGGCGGTTGTCGGTGGCAGACTCGATCAGCCAGAGATTCCCGTCGAAGTCGTCAGCGACCAGGAACTTGCCGTCCTGCCGGGCGCGGACGTGCCAGTAATTGCCTGGGAGGATTCGCCCCTTGCCGGTGGAGTCGGCGAGCACGATGCCCACCTTGTCCATGATGAGAGTCATGCCGCCGGTATCGGGCACCCAGGACTCGTGGGTGATCCACTCCTTCAGCGGGGTAGGCCAGAGCTTCGGATCGGTATTGGCGTAGTAGGGCCGGTTGGCGCTGCCGTCGGCGTTCACAAGCCAGGTACGCTGCGGCGCGTAGCCGCCGGTCTCCCAGACATAAAAGATGACCGGTTCCTTCGGGGAGTGCTGCACGTGGCCGATGCGGAAGCCCTGCGTGATGACGGTGCGGTAGGCGCCGGTGGCGATATCGATGAGGCCGATCTCCCAGTTGGCCTCATCGCGCTGCTTGGTGACGGCCAGCGACTTGAGGTCGTGTGAGAAGGTGGGCTGCTGATAGCCTCCGGCGCGCGGCGAGGGCACCTCGCCCACGCGGCGTTCCCTGGACGTGGCCAGGTTCAGTTCGAAGACCACCGGCCCGCGGAAGTAGTAGAGCAGGTTGGGGTCGACGGGATGCGGGCAGGCCGTGGCGGCGGCGACGCCGTCGCCCTGAGTCACCTGCCGGACCTCTTTGGCGAGCAGGTCATAGCGGTAGATCTGGGCCTTGCCTGAGACAGAGTCGGCAAAGATCACGTTGCGGTTGCCGGCGGTGAAGTTGGAGAAGTGGTAGTAGAGATTGGAGGGCGCCTGGCCCAGGGCGGGGATTTCGAGGATCTCAACGCCGCTCCTTGAATCCTTGTAAGTCTCTGCGAAACAAGAGGTTGCGGCAATGGCGAGGAGTGCTAGCGAGGGTCGGTTTGGCATGGCGGGTGTGGTTTGTGTATAATCTTTGGAAGGGATTCCCTGCGTTCCCCCCCGACATATACTGTACTGGAGTTTGTCATGTCCAAGCATTGCCCTGTGACCGGTAAGAAGCCCGTGAGCGGAAACAGGGTTTCCCATGCCAACAACAAGACAAAGCGCGTCTTCGAGCCCAACATGCAGGAGAAGCGGCTGTGGTCGCCGGCGTTGGGCCGGTTCGTGCGCATTCGCCTGAGCGCGCGGGGACTGAGGATCATTGACAAGCGCGGCGTGGACGCCGTGCTGGCGGACCTCAAGCAGCAGGGCGTGAAGTTCTAGGAGATTCTCATGCCGCGCATCATCATCAAACTGGTATCCTCGGCCGGCTCCGGCCACTTCTACACGACGACGAAGAACCCGAAGACCAAGACGGAGAAGATCGTCATCAAGAAGTTCGACCCCAAGATCCGCAAGCACGTTGACTATAAGGAAGCCAAGGTCTAACAGGTTTCCTTCGACGTTTCCTCCGAACCAGAAAAGGCCGCCCGCGAGGGCGGCCTTTTCGCGTCCAGACGAGTGATAATGGACGCAGCCGGAGGCCCGTGCATGAAGTTGGTGAAACAGGTCTTGTTGAGTGTGGTGCTGCTGGCTGGAGCCGCGTCTCTGGCGGTGGGCGTGATGATGAAGTTCTACGGCCTGCGCTTTCAGATGGACGGCACAGGCTACCGGCCGATGGCCTACTTCGACCGGACCGAAGCGCGGCTGAAAGAGATCGAGAAGCGCACCGAATTGGAGGGCGCCGCGGCGGCGCCCGCAGCTTCCCCGCTTGTGAAGGCGTCTGCCTCCTCTCCCGCCGCCGTGCCGGCTGCGATGCCGGCGGCGGTGCCGGCTGCGGTGCCGATGACCGGGCCGTCTGTCGTGCCGGCCAGCGCCCCCTGGCCGGGCTTCTACGGCTCCCTCAGGAATGGGACCTACACCGAAGGGGCGATCCTGACCACCTGGCCGAAGAGCGGGCTGAAGGAGGCGTGGCGGCGTCCGGTGGGGCAGGGATACGGATCCATGACGGTAGCACAGGGCCTGCTGTTCACCATCGAGCAGCGCCGAGGGCAGGAGGTGGCGGCGGCCTACGACGCAGCCACGGGCAAGGCCGCCTGGACCAACTCCTGGAAAGCGTTCTTTCAAGAGCCCATGGGTGGCGACGGTCCACGGTCCACGCCGTCCTGGGACGAGGGGCGGCTGTACGTGCTGGGCGCCACGGGCGAGTTCCGCTGTTTGGACGCGGCCACCGGCAAGGTGATCTGGCGCCGCAACATCCTGGAGGAGAACGGAACGCCGAACCTGCTCTGGGGCATGGCCGCCTCGCCGCTGGTGACCGGCGAACTGGTGCTGGTGATGGGCGGCAACGGTGTGGGCGCATATGAGAAGAAGACCGGCGCTCCTCTTTGGCGCGCATTGGAGGACAGAGGCTCCTACACGGCGCCCATGCTGGTGACCCTCGGCGGCCAGCCGCAGTTTCTGTTGGTGATGTCGAGGCGAGCGCTGGGCCTCTCCCTGGACGGCAAGAAGGTGCTGTGGGAGGTTCCGTGGGTGACTGAATACGACACCAACAGCGCGATTCCCATCGTGGTGGACGCTAACCACGTGATCCTCACGGCCGGCTACGGCCACGGCGCCGTGTTGCTGGAAATCAGCAAGGACGGGGCGCGCGAGGTGTGGAAGAGCCAGGCGATGAAGTGCAAGTTCAACAACGCGGTGCTGCACAAAGGGGTGGTGTACGGCCTGGACGAGGGCATCATGGCAGCCATGGACGCCGCGGGCGGCAAGCGGCTGTGGAAGGGCGGCCGCTACGGCTACGGCCAGTTGCTGCTGGCCGGCGAGCACCTGGTGGTGCTGACCGAATCGGGCGAAATCGCGCTGGTAAAGGCGTCGGCGGAGCGGCACGAGGAGGTGGCGAAGTTCGAGGCCATCCAGGGCAAGACGTGGAACGTGCCGGCGATGGCGGGGGGACGGCTGTACGTACGCAACGGCGAGGAGATGGCAGCGTACCAGATTGCGCCGTAGCCACGCCACAAGCGGGCAACGTCCGGCGGCCAAGAAGGAAGGGGCCGCGCGCCGGCCTGGTTGGCAGAAACTCGAGCTGATGATGCCATGATGGGGGTCTTTCGAAGGAAAGAAGGCGGCTGCCCGCACGAAGTGGCAGCCGCCGAGGTTAAGAATCGGAACACGCTGCGAGTGTAGCAACGGGGTGCAAGAAAAACGGCGGGCGCGGCCGGGGGCGCTGGGCCGGAAAGTGCAAGAAACCTAGGGAAACGAGTGGTTGTTAAAGTTGTTCAATGCTGTGAACGGCGTGTCACTTCCCCCAACGGGCCGCACGGCGGATCAATAGAGGATCAATGCCGTGGCTAACTTGGTTGCTGAGTAATACTATGGCGGCGTGGGAACGCCAGAGTCGTGGATCACAGTAGCGCTTAGTGTTGTGACAGTCGCATTGGCAGGTCTTGCTTTAGCTATAGGGGTAGTTGCGGTTTGGGGTTACGGCGCGATTTCCAGAGCTGCGACTGAAACCGCAGAGAAGCGAGCGCTGGAAGCTGTCAGTAACTACTTCGCCAGCGTCGCTTCGCTCCGATGGTGATCGCCATCATCCCGGAATGCTGATCGGCATCAGCCCGGAACAGCGATCGGCTTCGCCGGAATGCGCAGGCTCATCCAGCCGGCGCCCGCGACCAGGAGCAACCGGAATGGATCAAGGACTCTCTGCATGCTGAGGAATCCATTATCCCGAGCCACTCGGCGAGGGGGACTAGCCGTGAGTTTTCAAGCAGATCGAGTTTCCGGGCCACACGTCACTGACGGGCACGCACTAGGAGCGGTGCAAGCGCTTCGATCAGCCGTGCGTGCTCAGATTCGGCCAGAGAGCGCCCCATGGAAGAGACCGCGAGACAGCCCAGGAGTCGGCCCTCCTCGTGAACCGCGAAAGCCTCGACCGTCTGCGCGCCGGGGAACAGACTCCACAACTGGTCAACCCCTCCGGCCTCATCCGACCGCCAGAGCCTGTAGGGAGTCCCTGCGGGCAAATGCGCCAGGAGGAGCGGGCATGAGATGCTGGGAGGTGTTGGGGAGTCAGCCAGGAGCGGCGCCTCGACACTGAGCGTACCGTCGCCGCTTGGGAACAGCAGAACAGCGCGGTGCAGCCGAAGGCCCGTGGAGGCTAGTTCCAATCGCTCTGAGCGCCAAATTGTGCCGGCCGCGCCGGTTGGCCCAGGCCAAGCGGCGGCAACGTTGCGCAAGATGGCGTACTCTTCACTCATCTGTGCGTGACGTCGGCGGTACTCTGCCTCTTCCGGCAGAAGGTAACCAAAGGCGCTGGCAATTCGGTCCATCACCTCGTCGAAGCCTTGAATCTCAACGAAGAAGGCACGGCGAGGCGGAGCGCTCTCGATGAACTCCGCCACGAGCGGCGAGGGCGCTTCTCCCGGCATGAGGCTCCAATAGACCCCATAGGGGGCAGCCTCCGGATCGCGCCAAACCTTGTGAAAGCCCTCCCGCATCAGCTTGGCATCCAAGCCGCCGTAGCCAATGACGATTAGCCCACGGTCACGCAGGAGGCCCTTGATGGCTTGCAGCCGGTGCCGAGGGGTCTCTTCGAGTTGCTTGCGAGTATTCCTCAAGTCCGGTTGATGAAATCCCCCGTGAAGCCGGAGGAGACGCCGCTCCGCATGGTGCGGTTCAGATGCAGCGAGCCACTCCGATGCGGCCAACTCGCGGATAGGCTCATCAAGGAAGGGGGTGCACCCAACTTGCACTAGAAAGTCGAAATTCGTGGTAGCTACTGTGCGGAAGACCCGATTCTTCAACAACAAGCCCAGATGAGCGTAGCCTCGGGAGACTTGTGCTCGGAGCATCAGATCCCGCAAATAGTTGCGCTGGTGCCCAATCGTCATAAGGACGGTGTCCATCGCTTTGGCGAATTCCGTCTCATCGGCGTCAGGTTGCAATCCCGGTTGCGTGGCCACCCAAGCTCGAATGGCCTCAGTGGTGAGTGCGCGTGGATCGCACCCAGGGTGTGCGGTCAGGTAAGCGTCGCGGTGCAACTTCGCGGTGATATCCGCCGCAGCAGGAATCCCGGAGGTCACTGACGCCCCGGCTCCGAGGAACAAGGAGTAGGGGGGAGGTTGAGCATGCTCGTCCCGCAACCGAGACACGAGCTTGTCTAGTTCTACCCAGCGATCACCAGTTGGCATGGAGGAGGAGTACCGGAGCTCCCCACGGCCTAAGCGGCCGCTTGCAGTGCGGCCTCGACTGCCTGATACATGAGGAGACTTGGAACCGGCTTAGCAAGGACATGCTCTACTCCCAAGTCGTGGAGCTTCGCCGTGTCCAGAGGAGTGATGTAATTGGAGACGACAATTACTCCTGGCACCTTCTCACCCGCGAGTTTGCGTGAACGAAGCTCTTCGATGATGCGGTACCCCTCCGCCTTGGTGTCTTCCCCACCGTTTTGGAACGGAAGCTGAAGATCAAGCAGGACGAGATCCACACCGGGCGAAGCGAGCCGGTGGAGCGCAGTCTGGCTATCAGCACTGGACTCGACTTCGTATCCGGTCCTTAAGCGGTCCTCGAAGAGGAACCGGTCAGTGGGTTGATCCTCGACGACAAGAATCAGTTTCTGTTTCGTAACTTCCAGTGCCTCAATCACTTGCGCCTCCTGCCCTACCAGGCACCTCATCACAAACCAAAGGCAAAGTCATGCAGAAACTGGCCCCGCGTGGCTCAGCTTCACTATACACTATTGCCCCCCCGTGCTGCACAAAAACTTCGTAACAAATCGCCAAGCCCAATCCGCTCCCCTTCGGTGCTCCCTTGTGGGCAGTGCTCACGAACGGCTCAAAGAGCCGATTCCGGAGACCAGGCGTGACGCCGGGGCCCTGGTCTTCGATTACGATTCTAGCTTCCTTCTGCTCTCCAAAGAGAGATACGCCTATTCGCTGCCCTGGTTCAGAGAATCGCAATGCGTTGTCAAACACGTTGCCCAGTGCCTCTTCTAGATCTTCCTTGTTTCCGAAGACGATGTACGGCGATTCGTCCAGATCGAACTTCACTTCAACATTCTTCAGATCGGCGGCAGTCCGCCAAGACTTTAGACAAGAATGGAGTAGTGCTGCAAGGTGAATCTTCTCACGCGGGTTTTGAATTCCGCGCAGCCGATTGTACGTTCGTCGCTGGTCGGCCAAACGGACCACCAGCTGAGTCTGCGAGATGAGGTGCTCCAAGTGCGGCTGCAAGTCGGCCTGGCCAGCACTCTTGAACTTGTGGAGCGTATCCTCCACGAGCATCTGTAAAGTCGCGAGGGGTTGACGCAGACTGTGGCCATACGTTGCGGCGGAGATGGTGCGGCGCTCGGCCGTGGTGGTCAAGCCGCTGGCCAAAGCCGCAATCAACGCCAAGGGTCCCAAGTCCCCTATGCTCTGTTCTGTTGGCGATGGCGCTTGCCTGCTCCACACCACCAAGACGCCAACAGGGTCCTCCCTAAACTCGAGCGGCTTGCCCAAGATGGGCCCTTTGATATCGAACGCTGCCAGCCCTTCCGGGTTCACGTGGG
>JACRKW010000171.1 GCA_016215215.1 Acidobacteriota bacterium | reverse complement strand
GTGCCGGGGGCGCCGAGTTTGCAGGGGACGCCGACGAAGAGGCCGTTGTAGCCGTACTCGCCTTCGAGCAGGGCGGCGCAGGGCAGGGCCTTGTTCTTGCTCTTGAGGATGGACTCGGCCATTTCGACGGCGGCGGCGGAGGGCGCATAGTAGGCGCTGCCGGTCTTGAGGTACTTGACGATTTCGGCGCCGCCGTTCCGCGTGCGGTCCACCAGGGCGTCGATGCGATCCTGGGGCATCAGTTCGGTGATGGGGATGCCGCCGACGGTGGTGAGACGGACGATGGGGACCATGGTATCGCCGTGGCCGCCGAGAACGAGGGCGGTGATGTTCTCCACCGAGACGCCGAGTTCCATGGAGATGAAGGTGCGATAGCGGGCGGTGTCCAGCACACCGGCCATGCCCACGACGCGATTGCGGGGGAAGCCTGAGACCTGCCGGGCGACCCAGCACATCGCATCCAGCGGGTTGGTGACGAGGATGAGGATGGAGTTAGGGGAGTACTTGACGGCCTGCTCGGTGGCGCTCTTGACGATCTCGTAGTTGGCGAGCAGAAGGTCGTCGCGGCTCATGCCGGGCTTGCGGGGGAAACCGGCGGTGATGATGACGATATCGGAGTTGGCGGTGGGCTCGTAGTCGTTGGCGCCGGTGACGGCGACGTCGTAGCCTTCCACCGGACCGGACTGAAGGATGTCGAGGCCTTTGCCCTGGGGCACGCCTTCGACCACATCAACGAGGACGACGTCGGCGAGTTCCTTGCCGGCGATGCGCAAGGCGCAATTGGCGCCGACATTGCCGGCGCCCACAACGGTGATCTTTTTCCGCATGGGTAGTTCCTCTCTTATGGATGTATGCAGAGCGGAGCGGTCCGGTGAAGCGGACAGCCTCGTCTGATTGTAGCGGGCCGGGGGGCGGGAGGGGAGGGGGTTATTGCAGGATGCGGCCGCCCAAGTCCATGGAGCATACTCAGAAATGTACTTAATAGGATTCGGCCATGAAGACGAAAACGAGCACCTATGCGCTGCGCTTGCCGATTTCGCTGAAGTCGGCGTTGAAGTTTTTCGAGGGCCGGCGGGCGCAGGGTGACAGGAAGGCGTTCCGGCGGATTCTGAAGCGGAAAGGCGGGGAAGCGCCGCAAGCCGGCGACGAAGCCGTTTGAGGCAGGGCGGCGGCTATAGAATAGGTAGTTCATGCAGATCCCGGAGTCGGCCCAGGAATACTTCGCGTTGCAGACGGCGCGGCTGCGGAAGCAGCTGAAGAAGAAGCGCATCGCTTTCCCGGAAGGCGAGGATCCACGGGTGATTGAGGCGGCGTCGCGGCTGTGCCGCGAGGAGTTGGTGATCCCCATCCTGATGGGGCGGCCGAAAGGTGACGTGGCGTCGTGCGTGGTGGTGGAGCAGCCGGAGAACAATCCGAAGCTGAAGGAGTACGCGCAGGTGCTGAGGGACCGGCGGCGGGCGCGGGGCATGACGGAGACCGAGGCGCAGAGAATGGCTTTGGACCCGCTGGTGTTCGCCGGGCTGATGGTGACATCGGGTGACGCGGACGGATTCGTAGGCGGCGCGGCGACGACAACGGCGGACACGTTCCGCGCGGCGCACATGACCATCGGCATGCGGCCGGACATCAAGACGGCGTCGGGAATGATGGTGGTGTGCACGCACGCGCGGCACTGCGGAGCGGACGGCGTACTGGCGATGGCCGATCCGGCGCTGATGATCGAGCCGACGGCTTCGCAACTGGCTGACATCGCCATCGCCACCGCTGAGACCACCAAGAGCGTGATCGGCGTGGAACCGGTGGTGGCGATGCTGTCGTTTTCCACCAAGGGCAGCGCAAAGCATCCGCTGGCATCGAAGGTGATTGAAGCGCGGCGAATCGTGGAGGCGCGGAGGCCGGACATTCACGTGGACGGGGAGCTGCAGGCGGACGCGGCGCTGATCGACAGCATCGGGCGCTCGAAAGCTCCGGGTTCGACGGTGGCGGGCCGGGCCAATACGCTGATCTTCCCCGACGTGGGCGCGGCCAACATCGGCGTGAAGTTGGTGGAGCGGCTGGGCGGCGCGGTGTGCACGGGTCCGCTGTTCCAGGGGTTCAACAAGCCGGCCAACGACCTGTCACGCGGCTGCACGGGCGAAGACATTTACCGACTGGCGATTCTGACGGCGTTGCAGGCGGGGGCCTAAGCTGGTGGTTCACAGGACATGCTGCCCTTCTCGCTGATCTACCACGACGGTTACGATCTGCACTTCGGGCAGCACGTTTTCCCCACGCAGAAGTACCGGCTCATCCGGCACAGCCTGATCGATGACTACTTCGCCGGGCCGGAGGACTTCATCACGCCCGAGGCGGCGACGCGGGATGAGTTGCTGCTGGTGCACACGCCGGAGTGGGTGAGGAAGATGGAGACGGGGACGCTCACCTACCACGACATTCTGAAGCTGGAGGTCCCTTACTCGCGCAAGATGGTGGATGCGTTCTGGCTGGCCGCGGGCGGGACGATCCTGGCCGGGCGCGAAGCGCTGGTCCGGGGGATCGGGATCAATTTGGGGGGCGGCTTTCATCACGCGTTCCCGAATCACGGCGAGGGATTCTGCGCCGTCCACGACGTGGCGGTGGCGGTGCGGGTGTTGCAGAAGGACCAATCAGCCCGGCGGGCGCTGGTTGTGGACTGCGACGTGCACCACGGCAACGGCACGGCGACGATATTCGCCGAAGACCGGGACGTTTTCACCCTTTCCATCCACCATCAGAACAACTACCCGTCCGAGAAGCCTGCGTCCACCATCGACATCCACATGCCTGACGGGGCGGGCGACGGCGAGTACCTGGGTGAACTGGGACCGGCCTATGAAACCGCGGTGGCGGGGTTCCGCCCGGACATTGTGTTTTACGTGGCGGGAGCGGACCCGTACTACGATGACCAATTGGGCGGGCTCTCGCTCACCAAAGAGGGGATGTATCTGCGGGATAAACTGATCCTCGACGGGGCGGTGAAACGCGGCATCCCGGTGGCAGTGGTGCTGGCCGGGGGCTATGCGCGGAACCTGGACGACACGGTTTTTCTGCACGCGCAGACGGCGAAGGCGGCATTGGAGTCCTATAAGGAGTGGAAATGACCAGACGAGAGTTCGTGGCGGCGGCCGGATTGGCTCAGGCGGCGCGGGCGCAGGGAGCGTGGCGCGACCTGTTCAACGGCCGGGACCTGACCGGCTGGGTGGAGGACACGCGCGGCGTGTGGAGCGCGCGGGACGGCATGATCGTGGGCAAGCACACCGGCCAGAGGTGGAACGACTTCCTGCGGACCAGAGAGGAGTTCGAGGACTTCGAACTGGCGCTGGAGTTCCGGCTGGTGGACGGGGTGGGCAACAGCGGCATCCAGTTCCGCAGCGTGACGGCCGACAAGGAGCACGAACTCTCCGGCTATCAGGCGGACATCGGGCAGCAGTACTGGGGCTGCCTGTACGACGAGTCGAGGCGTAACAAGGTGCTGGCGCAGGCTCCGGCGGAGATGGTGGCGAAGCTCGACAAGAGCGGCTGGCACAGCTACGTGGTGCGGGCGGAGGGGCCGCACATCACGCTGGCGCTGGACGGGATGAAGACCGTGGATTACGCCGAGGCGGAAGCGGGCATCGGGAGGCGGGGGATCATCGCGCTGCAAGTGCACTCAGGGCCGGGGATCGAGGTGCAGTTTCGGAAGCTCCGGATCCGGGGGCTGAGGTAGCCGGGTCAGATACTGTGGTCGCGCAGCACGATGTCCGGAATGACAAGAGTCACATCGGCGAGCGAGACGGGTGTGAGCTGGGTAATGGTGACTTTCGCGCCGTCCAGCTTCGACCCTGCGGGCAGTACGCCAGCGTCGAAGGTGTATTCACTGTCCGCCGGCGCGAAGATCACCCTGGCAACGGAGATGGGATCGAAATCGAAGTCGGCGGGTAACGGGTTGAAGAGGTTGGTGGATCCAGTGGAACGGACGACACCCGGCACCGGTGCGCCGGCGGGAGTGACGGTCATCACAAGATGGCGGGGCTGCTGAAAGGGCTGCGCGCACCAGGCAAAGATAGTCCGCGCAGCGTGGCGGGCGCCTGGGGTGGCGCCACAGAGCCCGATTCCGGAGATGCGGACGGGCGGCGATCCGGCGATCACGGTGGCCGGCGTGGACGCCGAGTAGAGCGCGACAGCAAGCCTGGCGCTGCCGCGGATTCGTTCGCTGCCGTGCCGCTCAAAGAACTCTTTCGGGAGATGGACTGCCAACCAAGACCCTGTCCCGTCTTGACCCTGGTAGACGGGGCGTGTTGGGGTGGACGCCCATCGCTGCCCCTCCGGCGTCTGTAGCTCGACTGTGACGCGGTGAACACGCGCCTGGAGACCGGCGGGCATGCCGTCGAAACGGATCGGGAGGTAAACGACGTTCGTGCCGCGAAAGATGGGGGAGGGGATCGCCCCAGCCATGGGACCGGTGCGGATGGAGTCAAACTCCACCCGGACCGGTGACGACGCCTGCGGCGCGAGGGCGCGCTGGGCAAGTCCGGCCACCGACGCCGGAAACCGGGTTGGAACGAAAAAGACGAGAATGCAGCCGAGAGCGAGGGCTGGACGGTGCTGTGTGGTCAGACGAGTAGCGTACTGCCGGATCACGATTGCCAGACAGAAGACTGCGACCACCGCGTAGAAACTCATGAATCGCAGCCATTCGAACCCACCCATGAGGTCGCTGGACGATTCGACGAGTGTGCTCAAGATGCCCTGCACCGCTACTATCGCTACTATCGCGACGACGCCCTGGGGGATACCGGTCGTGAGGGTGGCAACTGCGAGAACCGGCAGGAGCAGGCCCGCCACGCGCAGGGCATGACGGGCAAGCAGACCGGGCAAGTACTCGAATGGATCGAGGCCCAGCAAGGCGACCGAGCAGGCGTCGGCGATGATGTTTGGCAAGACAACGGCGATGAGAACGAAGAGGCACTTGGCGGCGAGCAGTTTGCGCCAGCCGATGGGGCGGAAGAGCCAGTCCTGGGTGCTGCCGGGGAGCGAATCCTCATAGATCACAACGGCGGCCAGGAACGGCCAGCCGAAGCCGAGCGCCGATTCCAGTATGTGCCGGGCGCGGTCGGAGCCCGTGGTGAAGCCGGCGAAATCGAGGTGGAGCCGTCCGTACAGTGCCGCCTGGACTGCAGTCAGGCAGGAGAGCGCCAGGATGTAAGGCCAGTAGCGCCGGAGGTCCTTGCGGAAGATGTGAAAGATGTGGAAGAGGTGGCTCATGCTCGTACCTCAGGCGGCTTTGCGGGCGGAACGGGCCAGCGTGACGAAGATGGCACGCAGGGGCATGGGGTTGGCCTCGACGCGGCGGGCGGCCGGGAAGAGGCGGCGCACATCGGCCTCGGTGCGCTGGGGATCGTAGCGGCTCTCGACGAAGCGCACCAAGGCGCTGGATGTCTCTGGCCGTAACCAAGTCTCCGGCCAGCCAGCGGGCAAGGCGGGTGGGGCGTCGAGGGCCACCTCCACCTCGCGGAAGCGTAGGCTCAGGGAGGCCATCTCTTCGGAGAAGCGCAGCCGGCCTTCGTCCAGGTAACCAACGTGGCTGGCGAAGGACTCAATTTCTGCCAGATCGTGCGATGAGATGAGAATGGTGGTCTCGCCTGCGCGGTCCAGGACTGCTGTGATCAGGTCATCGCGGACCATCGGATCCAGCCCGCTGAAGGGCTCATCGAGGATCAGCACGGATGGATGAAAGGCCAGCGCCGAGACGAGTGCGGCTTTCATCTTCATCCCCCGCGACAACTCGCTGAGCCTCCTCCCGACGGGGAGGTCCAGCAACTGCACCAGTTCGGCTGCAAGCGCATCATCCCAGGTGGGGTAGAACGGCTTGAGGTATGCAAGGAAGGCATCCATGCGCATCCACTCGGGCAGTTTCATGTTCTCCGAGACGTAACCGACACGGGCCAACTGCGCCGGGGTGATGCGCCGCGATTCCACGCCGAGGATCGAAGACTGTCCCGAGGTGGGCCGGATCAGGTTCAGCAGGATCTTCAGCGTGGTGGTCTTGCCCGCCCCATTGGCGCCAACCAGGGCGTAGATGGAGCCAGGAGCGATCTCCAGATCCAGTCCCCGCAGCACACGGTTGCGGCCGAAGCGCTTTTCAAGATCGCTGGTGCGAATCGCCGGCCCGGTGGTCATGCCTGCCCTCCTTTGTCCAACCTGGTCCAATGCTCACGCAGCGCCTGAAGCACCTCTTCCAGAGAGAGGTTCAGTCGACGGGATTCGACCACTACTTGCTCCAACTGGCCGTCCAACAGGCGGGCACGCTCGCGGTCGGTGGGCGGCCGGCGCTCGGAGACCACGGTGCCGATGCCCGGGTGAGTCTCCAGCAACCCCTCGTTGATCAGGTGGGTCACTACCTTGTGAGCGGTGTTCGGGTTGATCTTCAACTCGCGGCTGAGCGCGCGTACCGAGGGGAACGGCTCGCCAGCTTTGAGTTGCCCGCCGAGGATCGCCTTCTTGGCTGCATAGACCACCTGCTCGAAGATCGGGGTGCCGGGCTGAAAGGTGAGCCGGAACTGAATCACAACTGTACTATTACACGTAGTACAGTAGAACGCAAGAGAAAAGTTGCAGCAAACGGATCTAGCCGCGACCATTGGCGTTCGCCCGGCATCTGATGGGTGCGCAAGATTTCTTGTGCGGATAGAATAGTACTCAGGGAAGTCCGCTGCGCGGCTCCTACTGGGATCTCATCGAAAACCTATGAGTGGACCGTGGCTGAACCGGTTGTGCCTTGTTTTGTGCGCCTTAGCGCTGGGGATGGTTGTATCTGGCGCCCTCACGGCGCGTGCCGGCGGCGATGCCGGTGTGGAGACCGCGCTGGCCTGGACGGGTCACGTGCTGTTTGCCGGGCTGGCGCTGGCGCTGGTTTTCTCTTCGACAGCGTGGCGGGCAGAGCGGGTGGCGGTTGAAGACAGCGGATTCCCTTCGCTCAGATCGTTGGGCTGGGTAGCGCCGGTATCGGTACTGGCGCAGGTTGCGTTGGGCGCGGCGTACCGGCACAAGCTGATCGGTGCGATTCCGCACGTGGTTTGGGCATTCGTGACGGCGATTGTGGTGATGCTGGCGGGGGCATTCGCGCTGGGGCCGGCGCAAGGGCAATTGCGGAAGATTTCCATGGGAATGATCGGGGCTGCCGGCGCACAAGCGGTACTGGGCGTGACGGCACTGCTGTCGAGGATGACAGGCGGCGAAGCTGGGCCGCTGATGAAGGCCGCGGCCTTGATGCACGTGGGCACAGGGTCTCTGATCCTGGGCCTGACTTGCGCCTGGGCGGCATGGATCCTGCGGGATGCGGAGCCGGCGCGCGGATCGCAGAAGGAACTGGCCGCACCGGGGCGGCACTCATGAAAAACTATCTCGAGCTGACCAAGCCGAGGATCACGTGGCTGATCCTGATGAGCACGGGGATCGGCTACTATTTTGGCCATCGGGGGCCGTTGGATCTCCTCCTGCTGCTCCATGCGTTGGTAGGCACGGCCCTGATTGCGAGCGGCACGGCGACGCTGAACCAGTGGTACGAGCGCGAGGCGGACTCGCGCATGAGCCGCACCAACCAACGGCCGATCCCGGCCGGCAGGGTGGGCGCCACGCAGGCCCTGCTGTTCGGCCTGGTGCTGCTGGTCGCCGGCGAGCTGCAACTGGCACTGGGGGTCAACGGGCTGACGGCCTGGCTGGGCCTGTTCACGGTGGCGAGCTACCTGCTGCTGTACACGCCGATGAAGCAGAAGACCTGGTGGTCGACGACGGTGGGGGCGTTCCCTGGCGCAATGCCGCCTCTGATCGGCTTCGCCGCGGCGCGCGGGCAACTGACGGCTGAGGCGTGGATCCTGTTCGCCATCATCTTCCTCTGGCAATTCCCGCACTTCTACGCCATCGCCTGGATGTACAGGGACGATTACGCCAAGGCAGGCATCCGGATGCTTCCCGTGGTGGAGCCGGGCGGCGGCTCGGCCTCGCGGCAGATTCTGGCATGCGCGCTGCTGCTGATTCCGGTGAGCCTGGCGCCGGGCTTCCTGCAAATGACGGGGCACTGGTACCTGGCGGCCGCGCTGATTCTGGGCGGACTGTTCCTGAAGTCGGCGGCAAAGTTGAGCCGGGAGCGCACGGCGTTGAACGCCCGCGGAGTGCTGAGGGCGAGCGTCATGTACCTGCCGCTGATCTACC
>JACRKW010000170.1:3093-24313 GCA_016215215.1 Acidobacteriota bacterium | reverse complement strand
TCGCCGTTACCTATGCCAAGGTCGCCCAGCACGTGGTCATATGTCCTGTTTTCCTTGACGATGTAGATGACATGTTCGATAGCCGGTGGTTTGCCTTCGGCTCGCACCAGCGGGTTGCCGGCGGGGATCATGGCAGGTGCGGCCTCCTGCCGCCGGTATGGCGAGTTGCGAAGCACCGCCTTGGTATGGGCGTCCAGCTCTTCCGCCGAGGGCGGAGGGATGAGAGAGGCGCTGCCGCTCTGGATGGCGCCTACGTACTGTACGGCGATGATGCCCTCATGAACTGGCGCGCGGCGGATGGTGGGGTTGGGGCCAAGCGGATTGGGGAACGAGGCCTGCCCGCGGCCGTTGAGGACCATCAATTGGCCTCCGGCCAGAACGCGCGCGGCGGTGGGGTACCAGCCCGTGGGGATGAAGCCCTGCACGGCACTGCGGTCCGTGCGCACGTCCACGCGAGCCAAAGCATTGGCGTCCGAGCAGACGACATATAGCGTGTCCTGATCCGGAGAGAGCGCCAGCGCGGCCGGCGTCATGCCGACCGGTTGCTTCTTCGGATAGAGCTCCACATTGATGGTTTCCAGACGCCGCAGGGCGCCGCCGTCGCTCACGCCGAAGACCACAACGGTGTTCGTACCGGCCGCAGTAATGAACAGGCGCGCCTTGTAGGTCAGATCCTCGGCGCCCTCTTCATTCTTCGTGGGCGTGCCGCGCCACACCATATCCATGGGCTGGGTCCCGACGGCGTAGCGCGCCAGCGTATCGCCGTTGTTTGCGTTGTGCTGGTGGACCGAAGAATCGCCCCAGCCGCTGACGAAGTAGGACTTGCCGTCCGGGTGAAAGAGAATGCGGTACGGGCGATGGCCGGTCTTCCACTCCTCAATCACCATGCCGCTTTGCGGATTGATCACAATGACCGAGTCGTGGAACAGAGCGGCCGCGTAGATGAGCCGGCCGTCCGGCGACATGGTCACGTCGCCAATGAAGTCAGTGTGCTTACGCTTATCCTGCGGGACGACCATGAACTCGCGGCGCAACTCCAGCTTGTTCTCCGTCGAGATAGCCACCTCGTAAACGGCGGAGCGCGAGCCCCCGCCCACGTAGAAGACGTTGCCGGCAGGCGCGAAGACAAGGCCGAGCCAGGCGTCGGGGAGGGTGAGACGGTGAACTTCGGACAGCGTTACGGGGTCGTGCAGGCTGACCGAAGGCGGCATGTAGCCGCCCTGCAGAATCACCAGGTGCTTGCCGTTTGGCGAGAGCGCACTGGCCATAGGGAACGTGCTCAAGGGGATCTGCCGTCCCGCGGGCTGCAGTCGAGCGCCACTGTTGAGCAGGAAACTACCATCGGGCGCGGGGCCGACGCGTTCAGGAGGCGCCGGCTGTGAGACCAGTAGACCGGCGGTGACGGCTACCGACGCGATGAGGATGGTTCGATACGTTGGATTCATTCGTGGAAACTCTGCGCAATCGGGAAGCGCCGTCCCATACCGAAGGCCTTGGAGGTGACTTTTAAGCCCGGGGCAGCCTGCTGGCGCTTATACTCGCTGCGGTCCACCTTACCGGCAATGTCGCGAACCAGCGCCATTGGAAGGGATTGCTCCGCGGCGATGACCGCCGGCGGTTTCATCTCTTCGACATAGGCTCTGAGGATGCGGTCGAGGACCTCATACTCCGGGAGCGAATCGGAGTCTTTTTGATCCGGTCGCAGCTCAGCCGAGGGCGGCTTGATGAAGACGTTCTCCGGAACCACCGGGCCCTTGCGGCGGTTCACCGCACGGCATAGCTCATAGACCATGGTCTTGGGCACATCACTGATGACCGCCAGGCCGCCGCACATGTCGCCGTACAGAGTGCAGTAACCGACGGCGATCTCGCTCTTGTTGCCAGTGGTCAGGACGATGGCGCCCCACTTGTTGGAGAGCGCCATGAGGGTCAAACCACGAAGGCGGGCTTGAACGTTCTCCTCGGTGACGTCCGCGGCGGCGCCGCCGAAGATGGGTCCTAGGCTCTCGACCACCCGCTCATACGCTCCGGTGATTGGCACGATCTCAAAGCGGATGCCGAGGTTGGCAGCGAGCTGGCGGGCATCAGTGATGCTGTGCTCAGAGGAGTAGGGGCCGGGCATGGCCACGCCGGCGACGTTTTCCGCACCCACCGCGTCCACGGCGATGCAGGCTACCAACGTGGAATCGATGCCTCCGCTCAGGCCGATCAGGACTTTCCTGAAGCCGCACTTTCGGATGTAGTCTCGTGTGCCAAGCACCAGGGCGTCGTACACGGCCTCGGTTTCATCCGGATGGCTGTCGTGCAGCTCGCCCGTCATAGTGCCGGTGTCGAGCAGGACCATGTCTTCCTCAAAAGACCGGGCTGCCGCAACCACCTTTCCCGCGGCATCAACGGCGAAACTGGATCCATCGAAGACAAGGTGATCGTTGCCGCCCACCATGTTCACGTAGACATGCGGAAGGCCGTGGCGTCGAGCCATGGCGGAGAACATCTGGCGGCGTACGGCGCGCTTCGCCATGTCGTAGGGCGAGCCGTTGATGGAGATGACGATCTCGCTTCCCTGGCGAACCAGACTCTCCACGGGGTCGTTTTTGTACAGTGGCCGCTCCCAGAACTGTTTGTCGTTCCACGCGTCCTCGCAGATGGTGAGGGCGATGCGGTGGCCGCGGAAGATCGCGATTTGTTGGTTCTCTGCGGGATGAAAATTGCGCCACTCATCGAAGACGTCGTAGGTGGGCAGCAGCATCTTGGTTTGCGTGAACAACACGCGCCCGCCTTCGATCAGCGATGCTGAATTGGAGGCTGGCCGGGCAGCGCCTGCCGGCGCATGGGCGACGAAACCCACGATGAGGCCGAGCCCAAGATCGCCAGTGCAGCGGACCAGCTCACTTAGAGTTTCCTCTGAACGCTCGATAAACGAGGGCTTCTCCACCAGATCGCGCGGCGGATAGCCTGTGAGCGCCAGTTCGGGGAAGACAGCCAGGTCCGCACCGCGTTCGGCAGCCTGGCGCGCAAAGCGGAGGATCAGCGCGGCATTACCCGCGAGGTCACCCACCGTGTTATCGATCTGGCACAAGGCGATGCGCATAGCTGGGGGATTCCCTATTGTAGCCGCCCGTTACACTGGATTATGGCTTCCGGGAGCAACTCCACTCTCTGGCGTGATCTTCGAGACGCCGTCTCTGGCGCCGAGCGCGACTTCACGCGTGAGCCGCTGAAGCGCGCCATCCTGCTGCTGGCGGTGCCCATGGTGCTCGAGATGTGCATGGAGTCGCTGTTCGGCATCGTGAACATCTTCTGGGTGGCCCGGCTTGGGCCGGACGCGGTGGCGGGCGTGGGCCTGACCGAGTCCATGCTCACCATCCTGTACTCGGTGGCGCTGGGCGTATCCATGGCGACGACGGCGATGATCGCCCGGCGCACCGGCGAGCAGAACAGCGAGGGTGCGTCCATCGCCGCCGTCCAGGCCATCCTGCTGGGACTGCTGCTATCGCTGGTGGTTGGCGTGCCGGGAGTGATCCACGCGCGCGACCTGCTGCGCCTGATGGGCGCTGAGCCGGGCGTGGTGGAGCACGGCGCGGCCTACACTGCCATTCTGCTGGGTACTTCGCCGAGCATCATGCTGCTGTTCCTGATGAACGCCATCTTCCGCGGCGCCGGGGACGCCGCCATCGCCATGCGCGTGTTGTGGGCGGCCAACCTGCTCAACATGGCTCTGGACCCTTGCCTGATCTACGGGCTGGGGCCGTTTCCTGAACTTGGCGTCGCCGGCGCGGCGGTGGCCACCAGCATCAGCCGCTCCTTCGGTGTTTGCCTGCAATTGGCGGTCTTCTTCCGCGCACGCGGCCGCGTCACGGTAGCGCGCCGCCATTTGCGCGTCGATTTCGGCATTCTGCGGCGTCTCTCCAGGATCTCGGCCACGGGCATGCTGCAGTTTCTGATCGCGCACGCCAGTTGGGTGGGTCTGGTTCGAGTCATCGCGGCATCCGGCAGCGCGGCACTGGCTGGTTACACCATCGCGCTACGCATCATCATCTTTTCAATCCTTCCGTCGTGGGGCTTGGCCAACGCCGCCGCCACGCTGGTGGGGCAGAACCTCGGCGCGCGCCATCCTGAGAGGGCGGAAGAGTCCGTTTGGAAGTGCGGCTTCTACAACATGCTGTTCCTGGGTCTGATCGGCGCGGTGTTTATCGTGGTGCCGGGTCCGCTGATTCGCTTGTTCTCCACCGAGCCCACCGTGGTACGGTACGGTGCGGATTGCCTGCGCGTGATGAGCTACGGTTACGTCTTCTACGCCTACGGCATGGTGATGGTGCAAGCGTTCAATGGCGCCGGGGACACAGTAACCCCCACCATCATCAACTTGGGCTGCTATTGGTGCCTGCAGATTCCGCTGGCGTGGCTGCTTGCCGTCCACTGGCAACTTGGTGCGCACGGCGCCTTTTGGGCGGTTCCGCTGGCCGAATCCGTGCTGGCAGTGACAGGCGTACTTGTATTCCGGAGAGGCTCATGGAAGAAGCAGAAGATCTGAGCGCGCTCCGGGTGGGTCTCACCTTCCGCTATCCGGCCAAGGCCGAGCCCTACCGCAAGGCGCTCCGGTTGGCGGGTCTGGAGCCGGTCGACCTCACTCCTGATCACTCCGGCGTTTCCCTGGACGGCCTGAGCGGACTGGTTCTTTCCGGAGGTTCCGACGTCGATCCGTCCTGGTACAGCCAGGCGAACATAGCCGCCAAGTCCCCTGATCCGGCACGGGACGAGATGGAACTTGGCTTGGTGGCGGCGGCTATTGCCGCGGGGATGCCGCTGCTGGCCATCTGCCGGGGGATGCAACTGCTGAACGTTCAGCGCGGAGGCACGTTGCATCAGGATATCGGAGAGGCCCACGCGGGCGCCCCACATGGCGTGGAGACTGTGGCCGGCTCATTGCTGCGCGAGATCGTGGAGCATCGGTGTGAAGTCAACTCGCGCCATCACCAAGCTGTGGACCGTGTTGGCGCGGACCTGATTGTCACGGCCCGAGCTGCCGATGGAGTCATCGAGGGCTTGGAGCTGCCTGGCGCGCCTTTCGTCGTGGCCGTCCAGTGGCATCCGGAAGACCTGGCTACGCCGGGTACGCCGCACTTGCGGCTGTTCCAATCCCTGGCATCCGCCGTCTTACACTGGAAGCGGTAGCTTTGTCCCGCCCCTTCACTGTTCGCCAGTTCTTCTCCCGTAACGGACCGCTTGCGGAGGCGCACCCCAACTACGAGTTCCGGCCCGGTCAACTGGAGATGGCGCTGGCGGTGGAAGCAGCGCTCTCCGAAAAAAGACATCAACTGGTCGAAGCCGGCACGGGCACCGGCAAGACGCTTGCCTATCTCGTGCCGGCCATCCTCTCCGGCAAGCGGGTGGTGATCTCCACTGGAACCAAGAATCTGCAGGAGCAACTGTTCTTCAAGGACATCCCCTTCCTGGAGCAGTTCTTCCCTGGTGGCATCCAGGCCTGCTACATGAAGGGGCGAAACAATTACGCCTGCCGGCAGAAGATTTACGACGCCGAGCGCGAACCCATCCTGAGCGGTCTGGAGGAAGTGTCGGACTTCCAGATCATCCGCGAGTGGGAGAAGACCACCGAGATCGGCGACCGCGCGTCCATCGCCAACCTGCCTGACGGCTGCACGGCCTGGGCCAAGCTCGATGCGCGCGGCGAGCTGTGTTCGGGCCAGCGCTGCGCCTCCTACGAGCGCTGCTTCATCACGCTTATGCACCAGCGGGCGATGGAGTCCGACATCATCATCGTCAACCACCATCTCTTCTTCGCAGACCTGGCGATGAAAGAGGAAGAGTTCGCTGCCATTCTGCCGGACTACGCCGCGGTGATCTTCGACGAGGCTCACGAACTGGAAGATGTCGCCGGGCAGTATTTCGGCCTATCGATCAGCTCCAACCAGGTGGAGGACCTGCGGCGCGACATACTGGCGACTGCCCGCCGCAAGGAGTTCCTTTCGCACGACTTGGAGCAGATGCTGACGCTACTGGCCGACCACTCCGACCGTTTCTTCCTGCTCTTCCCTCAAGGTGAAGGGCGAACCGGTTTCAGCGCGCACCGGCAGTTCCTTTCAAAGCACGAGGAGCCTTACCGGAATTTCGGCTCGGCGCTTGAGCTGTTGGCGGCCCACCTTTCGCTCGTGAAAAGTTCACCGGAAGAGGCGGCGCCTCTGCACCGCCGCGCAGTCGAGTTGCACGATGTGTTGCGGCGATGGATGGAGGGGGAGGACAAAGGCTACGTCTATTGGATCGAGAAGCGCGGCCGCGGCGTGTACTTGCAGGCGACGCCGATCGACGTCTCCGAACTGCTGCGGGAGAGACTCTTCTCCCAGCTTCCAGCCGCGGTATTGACTTCGGCCACCCTGGCTGTGCAGGAGAAGTTCGACTACGTACGAGACCGCCTTGGTTTGGACGGCGCGCGCGAGTTGATCGTGCAGAGCCATTTCGACTTCCAGCGCCAGGCGCTGCTCTACGTACCGCATCACCTGCCCGATGTGCGCGATTCCGGCTTCGTCCCAGCGGCCGTGGACGAGGTGCGCGCCATCCTCCAACACAGCCGGGGCAGGGCTTTCGTGCTCTTCACCAGCTATCAGCAGATGAGGCTGATCCATGAGGCCGTCGCGTACGACCTCGACTACCCTGTACTCATGCAGGGGGACGCTCCGCAGCGCGCGCTGATCGAGGAGTTCCGCTCCACGCCGCACTGTGTCCTGTTCGCCACGTCATCCTTCTGGCAGGGCGTGGACGTGCAGGGAGATCAACTCTCCTGCGTCATCATCGACAAGCTGCCCTTCGCCGTGCCGAGCGACCCGGTGGTGGACGCCCGCGTGCGCGCCGTGAAAGCCGCCGGCGGCAACGCTTTCTACCAATACCAGGTGCCCCAGGCGGCCATCGCCCTGAAGCAGGGCTTCGGACGGCTGATCCGTTCCCGCGCAGACCGCGGCGTGCTGGTCCTGCTGGACAACCGCATCACGCGCAACCGCTACGGACAGGTCTTCTTCGACTCCCTCCCGCCCTACTGTTTCACGACCAAACTGGAGGACGTCGAAGCGTTCTTCGACGGCACGGAGGAATCTACTCGCTGAGGGCCGCTACCAGCGCACCTCGCGCCGTGGTCTCCAGGGGTGACCGCGCCATGCGCACCTCCGAGACCGTGACCGGCAGGGGCGTGGAGTTCAGCGCCTTCTCAAAGCGCTCCCTGAACCCTTGCGGCATCACCCCGCCGCCGCTCAACACCAGCGGCACGGGGCGTCCGAATTTTGGAACGTTGCGCGAGGCCGAGAAGGCGTCCCTCAACCCCTGAACCACGGACTGGATCATGTCGTCGTAGTACACGGTGAGCGCCTGCTGCACTTTGTCGGAGAAATGGCCATTGAAGTGGAAGCTCTCCTCCTTGAGCAGCCGGACGCGATTCACAAGCTCACCTGTGACACCAGCGGCGCTGGAGTCGATGAAATCCCCTCCCTTGGCCACGCTGAAACTCAAGACGGGCACAGACATATAGGCCAGAGAGACGTTGCACAGGCCGCCTCCGCAACTGACGCCGATGCCGGTATAGTTGGTGTCCGCCAGGTCACTGTAGACCACCGCCACGCCTTCATTGATGCTGCGCACGTCGCGAAAACCGATCTGGGTGAGAATCTGCCGGATTGTCGCCTCATGATAGGTGAGGTTCTCCTCCGCGCCCAGCGTCGGCGCCGGGACGCTGAAACACACCGACGCCCCCTCATCCGGGTCCGCCCCGATCACGGAACTGATCAGTTCCTCGATCAGCGGCAGGCCGTCCGGTTCGCTCGCGTTCAGGACTCCGCGCGTCATCGGGCGGCGCACTTCCCGGCCCAGCAGGTCGGCCATGTGAGCGCTCTCGTTGCCGAGAATCACGATCTGACCCTCGCTCACGTGGTGCGGGATGTTCTCCCTGCTCAGACTGGTTTCAGTCAGTTTCGAGTATGGGATGGAGACGAAAGCATTCAACTGCGAATCGATCCGCTCCTTCCCGTTATCCTGCCGGGCTGCGACGATCCGGCTGCTTGCTTCTCCTTGGCCTGATCCGAGGCCTTCTCTTTCGATGCTTCTTGCTCTTGCTTCAATCTCTACAGGATCCGGCGGTAACGTTCCGCCAGAGTTTGGCGGTAGGCGCTGACGCTCATTCCTTGGGCCGTGGCGTCCTGCCGCAATTGCTCCTCTCCCAACAACAACCCTTTCCAGAACGGTTGACCGGTCACGTTCACCAAGGCTTGGTCGTAGTTGAAGCCGAACAGCGACATGCCGGGGGCGGCTATGGCGTAGTTGTCCGGCAAACCCACGGCCGGGTAAGGGAAATTCGCCGCCCAGTCGTAGTGATACCCGGCCCGCATGTTCGCGGGGTTCACCGACACCTGGGCGTGTGTCACGCAGTTCCGCGCCGTGATGCCGTACCGCGCACGCAACATGCCGGTTAGCACCCTCAGGGCGTGAATCTGCGCCGCAGTAGCCTCTGCGCGATCGCTGCCCGCTTGGGTCGCTGTCTCCACAGAGACACCGATGAAGCTCCGGTTCAGGTTCACATACGACCACCGCGCATCCGCCCACACGGAGTGCCCCGCGTGATTGGCCGAGTCGCTCTCCTTCACCACCCGCCAAACGCGGCCGAATCGATCGATCAGATAGTGGTAGGCGCGTTCCCTCCGGACGAACTCTAGCAGCGCCCCGCCCAGCAGCCGGATCCGTCCCGTCTGATCCTCCCGAAAGTCAGCCAATTGGCTTTCGGTGGTGTGAAAGACGATGCCGGCCGGCGCTCGGCGCTCCTGCCTCCCTCCCAGGTCCTCGGCGCCTCGCGGGTAGACATGGTAGCGGCGGGGTTCATTGCCTATTTCAAACCGCTTTTCGATCCGGAGGCCGTTCGAGTACGTCTCGTACTCTGTGTTTTGTTCCACTTGCCAGACCTGTTCGATGTTTTCCGGCTCAATCTCGCTGGCTTGCGCAGTGACGACGGGACCCCGCCGCCAGATTCTTCCTGCGCTGGGCATGGTCCCCGCCGGGACCAATACCAGGAACCCCAAAGCCACTGCCAGCGGCCCCCGCGTCCTGCGCCACAAGGCTTTGCCTGGTTCTGTCCGCGGATCCCAAGGACGGCGATCACCCACCGTCCGGCGGAGGAAACGCAGGCGCGTCACAGGATCGTCGATCCGGCTTGCCTGCCAGCAGACCACGACTTCGGCCAAACGACCCGGGGCTTTGCCTGTTGAGCGCATCGTCGTTGTAGGACTTCGGACTCGTGGGCCAAGCCACGGGTGCTCCTCCTTGTGATCGGCAGAGTGGCCTGAAGGTCTTAGGGCCCACGGGCGTTTACCTGAGCTCTCAGGAGGGAGTTATCCCCGACATGTCGATATCAAGTTGATTAATTGGTGTACACTTTTATTGACGGTTGGTTGTTGCAACAGCGATCTAGGTTCCCCACGCCGTCACCCAGCGGTGAAGCTCGCGATGAAGATCCTGTATTTGCCAAGCTGCGGTGTTCCCTGCGAGGGCCTTCGCGAGGGCCTCGAAGCACTCGGCCATGAAGTCGTCCTGGCCGGGCACGCGGCCTGGCCCAGAAACGGCGACGAGAACGCCTGGCTCGTTTGCCTGCCTGCGGAGAGGGACCGGGCACTCCCCTTAGTCCGCGAACTGGCCGCGCAACAGCCCGAGTTGCCCGTTGTGGCCTGCGGAAGGCATCAGGACTTGGACTGGGTACGAGCTGTTCTGGAGGCTGGCGCCGAGGACTACCTTCTGGATCCCTGTGGCGCGCCTGAAACCGCCATCCGGCTGCAAACCAGCCTGCACCGCCATTGGCTGCGCTCCACCGCCGGAGTACAGGCACGGCTCGAGGAGCGGCTGAGGCGCGCCCACCACTTGGAATCCCTCAAGTCTCTGGTCGGAAGCGTGGCCCATGAATTCAACAACATCCTCTCAGCCGTCCAGGGCAACGCCGAACTCGCCCTGATGGACCTCACCATTGAACCGTCTGTCCGCTACAGCCTGGAGCAAATTGAGGGGGCCTCTCAGCGTGCAGCCGAACTCACCCACCAGATTCTGGCCTACTCTGGCACCGCGGAGCGGGGAACTGGCATTGCTCAGCTCAGTTTGAACCAGCTGGTGCGGGAGATGCGTGAGTTGCTGCGGGTCTCGGTTTCACGCAACGCGCGGCTGGAGTACCGCCTGGGAAGGGCGCTTCCTCTCGTCGCCGGCGACCCTGTCCGGTTGCGCCAACTCGTGCTTGGGCTGGTGATGAATTCCTCTGAAGCGATGGGCGAGAACGGCGGTGTCATCCGAATTCGCACAGGGGTCGCGGACACCTTGCCGGCGGAGGTCTACCTCGAGGTGGAAGATCAGGGCCCCGGTATCCCGGAGCAGGCATTACCCCATCTCTTTGACCCGTTCTTCTCCAGCAAGGGCGCCAGCCGCGGCCTGGGGCTGCCCGCCGCGGCCGCCATTGCCCGCGCACACGGGGGGCGCATTGATGTCGACCCGGCGGCGGCGGCCGGGGCGCGATTGCGCGTCAGCTTTCCGGCACAGGACCCCGAGCAGAAATCCGAGGACAACATCCTGTCCGATGAGGCCGTACGTCATCCCGTCACCGTGCTGCTCATCGACGACGACGAGGCGGTTCGCGTGGCGGCGAGACGCCTGCTTCGCCGGGCGGGCTACGTCGTCTTTGAGGCAGCTTCGGGCGAAGAGGGACTGGAGATCTTCCGCCAGGTGGCGGCGGCATTGGGCGCGGCGATCGTCGACTTGAACATGCCCGGGTTGGAGGCTCGTGAAGTCCTGTCGTCCATGCGGGCCGCCCGGCCGGATCTACGCCTGGTGGTATGGAGCGGGCTGAGCGAGGAAGCGGCGCGCCAGCGCCTGGCGGGCATCTGCGGCGTCGCCTTTATCGAGAAACCGGCTCACCTGGGTGAGTTCGTAACCCGGCTGGATAGCATCCTGGCCCGGTAGGCGAAGTCAATCCGGCTCGGCGGCGGGCGCCAGAATCGTAAACACCGCACCGCGTCCCCCGTCTCTGTTGCCCGCTTTCACCGCACCGCCGTTTTTCTGCACGATGCTGTGTACGATGTGCAACCCGAGTCCGGCCTGCTTGGTTTTGGTGGAAAACCGCGCGCTGAAGATCTTGCCCAGGATGGACTCCGGAATACCCGGACCGCTATCGGCCACGCTCATCTCCACCATCGAGTCGCGGGCTTGAGAAACCACTTCAATCTCCCCGCCGCCACCCTCCTTCATGGCCTGGGCCGCATTCAGAAACAGGTTCATGAACACCCGCTCCCAGTCGCCTGAATCGCCCTGAACGCGCTGCCCGGCCTGAGTTTTCTTGTGGAGTTTCACCTTGGTCCCTGGAAGGAGAGGAAGAAAGTCGTGGAGGAAGGTGGCCGCCCGGTCTATCGCCACGTCCAGGTCCGTGCCGGAACGGCTCTGGCCGGCGTAGCACCCCACGATCCTTCGTCCCCGATCCACGCTCCGGTGAATAGCCGCGGCCAGATTCGCCCATTGCGGGTCACTGGAGACAAGATCGGCTGCCTCCGAGATGGTCTCGAAGACGTTGTTCAAGTCGTGGACCAGCCCGGGTAGGGTCAGGTCAGCAGGTCCCGTCGTGTCGCTCACCCTCCGGTGTCACCCCACAATCCCTCGCAGTGTACTCCAAGACTCGGGAAAAGACACGGAGGCAGCTTCCGATCCTTCGATGGTCACGGGCCCGTCGGCCATCAACGCCGCCACGGCGAATGCCATGGCGATCCGGTGGTCTCCCTGGCTCAGGACGGTCCCACTCCGAAACCGCTGTCCGCCGGGGATGTGAAAGCCATCATCGAAAGTCTCGATCTGCACCCCCATGCGCCGCATGTTCCCGGCCACTGCCTCAATGCGATCGGTCTCCTTGATCCGTAACTCTGCTGCGTCCCGCACTGTGAGACCCTCTTCGCTGACGGCCCCCAATACTGCGAGAACTGGGATTTCGTCGATGAGCGCCGCCGCCAGCCGGCCATCAATCAGCCCGCCCTTCAGCCGGGATCCGCTTACCTCAAGATCTCCCGACGGCTCTCCGCTCCGCAGGCCGGAATTCAGTACCCTAACCTGAGCTCCCGCAGAGGCAAGGAAATCGATCAATGCGGCCCGAGTCGGATTCACTCCTACACCTTCGATCACCAGGTTCGACCCAGGAACGGCCGCACCGGCGACCAGGAAGAACGCGGCGGAGCTGAGGTCACCCGGCGCCCTGAGATGCAATGGGCGCAATCTCGCCGGACCTTTCACTTTCGCCCAGCCGTCACCTCGGTGTATTTCGGCGCCAAACTCCCGCAGAGCCACCTCGGTGTGGTCCCTGGTCGCGGCAGGCTCACGCACGGTGGTCTCACCGGCCGCGTGGAGTCCCGCCAGCAGCACACAGCTCTTCACTTGCGCGCTGGCCACTGGCATGACGTAGTCCAGGGGAACCAATTCACCGCCCTCAATCTCCAAGGGGGGGAACTTGCCCTCGCGCGCCGAGAGCTTCGCGCCCATCTGCGCCAGCGGTCCCATGATGCGCTGCATCGGGCGCTGAGATAAGCTCTCGTCGCCCACGAGTCTGCACTTGAAGCGCTGGCCGGCGAGTAGACCGGAGAGCATACGGATGGTGGAGCCCGAATTGCCGGCATCGAGATCCGCCGACGGGGCGCGGTAGCCATGCAGACCACGGCCGTGCACGGTGACAGTCCGGCCCTCGACCAAAACGTCAATACCCAGTCCGCGGATGCACGCCAGCGTGGAGTGACAGTCGGCGCCGGAGGAGTAGTTCTGGATGATGCTCACGCCCTCGGCGACCGAGGCTAGCATGGCGTAGCGGTGGGAGATCGATTTGTCACCCGGCACGCTGAGGACGCCTCTCAGCCGGCCGGCCGGTGTGATCACTTCCTGCATCCTGTCCTTCCTGCGATTGGGGTTCGCCTCGGCTTGCGCTGCTGCCGTCCGGCAAACCAGAATAGGGAAGCGAGCGCCGGAAACTTCAGTTTAGCGCGCCGCCAAGGGGGTCATTCAATGCGCAGAAGAGATTGGCTGCTCACCACCGCCGCAGTTCCGGTCGCAGCACAGACGGGTTCGGGTTCGGTGAAGAACATCGTGATTTCCAGCGCCAACGGGCTGAAGGCCTGCGCCCGCGCCATGGATGTGCTCAAGGCGGGCGGCGACACGCTGGAGGCCGTTGTCCAGGGCGTCACCCTGGTCGAGGATGACCCTAACGATACTTCGGTCGGCTACGGCGGCTTGCCCAACGAAGAGGGCATCGTCGAACTCGACGCCAGTGTCATGCACGGCCCTACCCGTAGAGCGGGGTCGGTGGCCAGCGTACGCAATATCAAGAATGTCGCCCGGTTGGCCAAGCTCGTGATGGAGCAGACCGACCACGTGATGATTGTCGGCGAAGGCGCCACCCGCTTCGCGCGCGCCTGGGGCATCCCTGAGGTCAACCTGCTCACCGAGCGCTCCCGCATGGCCTGGATGGCCTGGAAGCAGTCACAGCGGGATGGCGATGGGCACAACAACTGGACCGACGGTCTGGACGCGCCCGACGCCAAGCCGGCCGCCGCATTGCGTCAAATCTGGCCCGACGCCTCAGATGAGATGATCGCCTGGGCCTTCGATGTCGCCCGCCGACCACCCACCGGCACCATCAATTGCCTGGCGCTGAACGCCAAGGGGGAGATGTCCGGCACGACGACAACAAGCGGTTTGGCCTGGAAGATCCCTGGGCGCGTCGGCGATTCGCCCATCATTGGTGCGGGCCTCTATGTTGACCAGGAAGTGGGTGCCGCCGGTTCCACCGGCCGCGGTGAGGAGAATATCCGCATCGCCGGCGCTCATACCATTGTGGAGAACATGCGCCACGGCATGCACCCGCGCGAGGCGGCCCTGGACGCGCTGAAGCGTATCGCCCGCAACTTCAACGGCGACCCAAAGAAGCTCGGCTCATTCGACATCAACTTCTACGCCCTGCGCAAAGACGGCGCCTTTGCCGGCGCCTCGCTTTGGAGCGGACGCGTTCGGCGCGGCTCAATCTCCGCGTTCCAGTTCGCCGTGAACGACGGCGCCGAGTCCAGGCTGGAGAAGTGCGCCTACCTGCTGGAGCGGAAGGTCTAGCCGGCGTATAAGTCGCGTGCCGTGATCGCCACCAGCGCCAGCGTCAGGCCGATCATCAACACCACGCTCGCCCAGCCGATGGCGTTGTAGAGGCCGTTGTTCTTCCATTTCTTCATGAGCCGCTCCTTGTTCACCAGCAGCATCATGAAGATCAAAACAAACGGCAGCAGCGCGCCATTGATCACCTGGCTGAAGAGGATCATCTTCACCAGCGGGAATCCCGGCAACAGCACCGCGCCGCCGCCCAGCACGATCAACAGCGCGAACAACGAATAGAAGATCGGCGCTTCTCTAAACCGCCGGTTCACGCCGGACTCAAAGCCCAGCCCCTCACACACCGTGTAGGCGGTGGAGAGAGGCTGGATGCAGGCGGCGAACAGCGAGGCATTGAACAGTCCCGCGCAAAACAGCAGGAATGCATACTGCCCGAACGGTTTCAGTCCCAACGCGGCGTCGGTCGGGCTTTCGATGTCCTGCGGCTTCACCGAATGGATCGCGCCGGCGCAAGCGACGATGATGAAGAACGCGATCACCGACATGGCGATGCAGCCGACCACCACCTCCACCCGGCTTTCCGCGTAGTCCTTGGCGGTGATCCCCTTCTCCACAACCGCCGCCTGCAGGTAGAACTGCATCCACGGCGCCACCGAGGTCCCCACCATGCCGATCAGCAGGGTGATGTAGCCCGGATCCAATAGCAGCACGGGCTTCACGCTGTAGATGGCCGCTTCCTTCCAGTCGGGCTTCACCAGGACGCCGGAGATGATGTAGCAGACGTAGAGCGCCGTGGCGAACAGAAATACTTTCTCCACTCGCGAATAGGTCCCCTTCACGATCAGGAACCACACGGCCAAGGCCGCCAGCGGCACTGAAATGTAGCGGCTGATGTGGAACAGCTCCAACGCCGCCGCGATGCCGGCAAAATTCGCCATCACGTTGGTCAGGTTGGCCGCCACCAGAGCCGCCATCATGAAGAACGTCGTGCGCAAGCCGAACTCTTCGCGGATCAGGTCTGAGAGTCCCTTGCCCGTCACCGCGCCCATTCGCGAGCACATCTCTTGCGTCACGATCAACAGCAGCGTGATGGGCGCCAGAGTCCACAGAGGCAGGTAGCCGTACTTCGCGCCCGCCTGCGAGTACGTAAAGATGCCGCCGGCGTCGTTGTCCACCATGGCGGTGATGAAACCCGGCCCGATGACGGAGAAGAAGACCAGGATGTGGTACTTGAGACGCTTCAGCATCTAGCGCTTCCTCAGCACTGAGATGATGTCGTCGGCCGTCACCACTCCGGCCAGCCTGTGCTCCTCGTCAACAACCGGAAGCGTCATCACGTTGTACTTGTCGAACAGCTCCACCACGCGGTCGGCCTTCTCCTCCACTCCCGCTTGTATCAGCACCTCATCCTGGAGCAGGTCCTTCAACCTCGCTTGCGGCCGGGCCAGGAACACCCGAGCCACGGGCAAGGCGCCTCGCAACCGGTGGTCGATGTCCGTCACGAAGATCGTGTTCAGCGTATCGGCCAGGTCCTGGTTCAGCCGCAGTGCCTCCAACGCGTCGGCGGCTGTCCCGTCTTCATGCACGGCGAGGAACTCGGTGTTCATCAAGCCGCCCGCCGTGTCGTCGTCGTACTCCAGCAGTTCCTCGACGTCCGCCTTCGGCTCATCTTCCATCTCTTCCAGAATCTCTTCCGACGTGGCTTCTTCCAGGTCCCCGAGCACGTCGGCTGCCTCGTCCGGATCCATCTCTTCCAGAATGTCGGCAGCCTTCTCCGTTTCCAGGGACTCGATGATTTGCGCCTGGATCTCCGGCTCCATTTCGGACAACGCCTCGGCGGCGGTTTCCGTGTCGATCGCCTCGAAGATCGCCTCGCGGTCCTCCGGGCTCAACTCTTCGACAATGTCGGCGAGATCCGCTGGATGCATCTTCTCCAGCGGAGCCATGGAGATATTCAGCCGCAGCCGGCGCTGCGGGTCCGGCTCCACGATGTTGCAGAGGTCCCAGCTAATCGAGTTCGGCGGAATCCTGCGCTGCAGGCGCCGCACCATGCGCCTGGGCACCGCCCCCTGCACCAGCCGCCGGAACATGCTCCTCATCCCGATATCTACTTCCAGCACGTGCAGTGCGTCGTGGTCTTCCTCTTTCTTGACGCCGAAGGTCACGTCGGTGACCCGCACCACCTTGCGGCCACGCGCGTCGATGATCTGCTGGTCCAGCAGGTCGCGTACCAGCCGCAGTACGTATTCGTCGGCGTGAAATGGCGTCAACTGCTCGTCTTTGAGGAAGATACCGTCCAGGGAGATTGACCGGATCTGGTCGTGGCGGAAGGAGATCCAGGCGTACCCGCGCCCGCCCATCAGGAAACGGTCCACCCGCACTGGGTGGACGACGGGCAGCAGCGCGGCATCGCGCACCCGTCCCAATACTCGGCGCTTCAGATCATAGACCTTCAGCCCGAGCAGTTCGGTGAGGTAGAGCAGGTTTTCCGCCATCCAACATCGCTGCCTCCAGGCTTCCCTTCCACTATCCTCCAGAGAGGAACGGCGAAGCAATCATGCGCCTGGATTTTTTGCCGGATCGGACTTATCCCTGTGGCGGCTCGGGTGTTCCCCCCTCCATCAGCTTTGAGAGCGCCGTAGTGCCGATCATCCCGCCCAGCCCCATCGTTTCCACCGCCGACGAGGGCACTATCACCATCGAGCCTTTCTCCTTGATCGCCTCGTACAGCATGTTCATCGCCCGCAGGTGCAGCGCAATCGGATTGCCCTTGTACATCTCGGCGGCCTGGGCGAACTTCTCCGAGATCTCCGTCTCGGCCGTCCCCAGGATGATACGGGCGTGACGTTCCCGCTGCGCCTGCGCTTCGCGCGACATCGCGTCTTCCAGTCCCTGAGGAATCTGCACGTCACGGATTTCCACGCTCTGCACCGTCACCCCCCATGGGTTTGTTTTCACGTCCAGGATCTTCTGCAACTCCCGGCCGAGCGACTCCCGGTCCGTTAACATCTCCGTCAACATGTGCCGGCCGATGGTCTCCCGTAGCGCCGTTTGCGCGCTCAGCGCGATGGCGTCGCAGAAGTTCTGCACTTCCAGGATCGATTTTTCCGCATTCCACACGACCCAGAAGACGATCGCGTCCACAAATACCGGCACCGCATCGCGCGTCAGCGACGACTCCGCTTTTACGTCCGTCACCCGGATGCGCTGGTCCACGTAGTCGCTCAGCGAGTCGATCACCGGCACGATCATGAACATCCCAGGACCCTGCAATCCCCGGTACTTGCCCATCCGCAGCACGGCGACCTTCTCCCACTGCTGCGCCACCTTGATGGCAAACAGGAAGTACACTCCCACAAGGATGCCCGTCACGGCCGGCCACGGACGCTGGATCGCCGCGGACAAACCCAAACCCGCCAGCAGGCACACCACAAACGTCGCTGCGCCGATGGTGCTCACCACCTGCCCGCGCACCGCGTTGAATGTACTACTGGCCGAACTCGTCGCGCCTCTCGGAAACATGACTCTTTCCTCCTGGTACCTTCTCTTCCATCCAACCACTCACGCTCTCCTGCAGAGCCGATATCACCAGGCCACGCCGCTCTATCAACTCCGCCAGACACACACCCATCGCCGCCCAGGCCAGTATCACCACCACCCCGCTCGGCATCCAACCGCGCATCGCTGTCAACTCCCGCTGCCGTCCCCGGCCGCAAGTTCGTTCAAACACAGTGTCAGTTCCTGCACTGTGAAGCCTTCGGCGCCCGCCTTGGCCGCACAGTCAGCCGCCAAACGACTCAGACGCGCCTGCCGTCGCGCCTCGTCTTCCTTCACAGTCGAGGGCGTCACAAACGTCCCCAAGCCTTGTTGCGTCGTCAAGATTCCGCGGATCTCCATCTCACGATAAGCCCGCATCACCGTATTCGGATTGATCGCCAGGTCTACCGCCACCTGCCTCACGGTCGGCAGTTGTATCCCACCCGGCAACGTGCCAGACGCGACGGCCAGCAGCACCTGGTCAATCAACTGCCTGTACACCGGCACGCCCGTTGAGTTGTCCAACCGGAAGCGGAATGGAACAGGGTCCGTCATCTGGTTATATAGTGTACTAGTGTTCTAGTACATGTCAAGCAGAATCTTCACGCCGGTCCAGATGGGGGGTTACCGTGCGCCCGCTTTGACCCGGTCCATGTACTTCAGAGTGGTCAGGTCCAAGCGGATGGAATCCCCACTCTTGATGAACTGCGGGACCATGACTTCCGCCTTGTTCTCCAGCAGCGCCGGCTTCCAGTTGCTGTCTGTCTGCCCGTGCATGGGCGGCGCTGTGTCATCGACACGGACTTCGATAATCCCCGGCAGTTGGACGCTCACGGGCTTTTCGCCCAAAAACTCGACCGACACCCGCATCTCTGGCATCAGGAACTTCGCCGCCTCGCCGATCTGTTCTTGCGCGACTTCGGCCTGTTCACAGGTATCGGGGTCCATGAAGAAGCAGAAGCCCTCATCGGCATACAGGAACGCCATCGGTTTCTTCTCCAGCGGCAATTCTTCCAGTTTGAGGTCGGCTCGCAGGCTGGTCTCCCATTGCGTACCGGTATCCAGGTTCTTCAGACGGACGTGGGAGACTCCGCCCATCTTGCCTTGCCCCGGGTGATACTCAGCGGCAATTACCTTGTAACTCTGACCCTCATACTGAACCGCCATGCCGGTCCTGAGTTGCGATGCCAGCATCATGCCAGTGGACCTCCATTCGGACTCCCTCTTCCCTATCACATTGCGTCCCCGGCGGCTATCCCCCAGAATGGTCAGTAATGAGCGCCGAGTCCCTTCCGGTTCCTCGCAGCGTGCCTCGCGTCGAGACGAAATTCCGGCGCATCGTCACGGACTTCCCGGTCCCTCAATCGCTGCCTGTGCTGGAGCGCCTCCACCGGCACGAGATTTGCGCCATGCGGGGCCAACCCCCGGTCGTCTGGGATCGTGCGGAGGGATTCCAGGTGTACGACGCCTGGGGCAACATGTGGCTGGACTGGTCTTCAGGCGTGCTCATCACCAACGCCGGCCATGGCAGGCAGCAGATCGTGGACGCCATCGTGCGACAGGCGTCGCACAAACTTCTCACCAACTACTGCTTTCCCTCGGAGATCCGCGCCGAATTGTGCGAGCGTTTACTGTCGTTGCTGCCGGAGCCGCTGAAGAGGATATTCCTTCTCACCACGGGTTCGGAAACGGTGGAATTCGCCATCAAGCTCGCCCGCACTCACGGCCAGAAAGTGGGCGGCCGCGGGAAGATCGTGGTTGTCTCGTTCGACAATGCCTTCCACGGCCGGACGCTTGGCGCCCAGCAGGCGGGTGGAATCCCGGCGCTTAAGGAGTGGATCGGCAACCTGGATCCAGGCTTCGTCCAGGTGCCCTTTCCCGACGGGTACTGGGGGGAGGACACGAGCTTTGAGCTCTTTGAAGCCACGCTTGCGCAGAAGGGCATTGCCCCAAAACAAGTCTGTGCCGTGATGCTCGAAACCTATCAGGGCGGCACATCGGCGTTCGCTCCCTTACACTACATCCAGGCGCTACGGCAGTGGTGCGACGGACACAAAGCGCTTCTGATCTTCGACGAAGTGCAGGCCGGCTTCGGCCGCACGGGTTCCATGTGGGGCTTCGAGCACTACGGGGTCCTGCCGGATCTCACCACCCTGGGAAAGGGCATCTCGGGCTCCCTGCCCATCTCCGCCATCGCTGGCCGGCCCGACTTGATGGACTTACACGGTCCCGGCAGCGCCTCCTCGACGCATACCGGCAACCCCGTCTGTGCCGCCGCCGCTCTGGCCAGCGTCGACCTGATCGTCGGCGAGGGTCTTGCCGCCAATGCCCGCGCCATGGGGGACATTCTCCATGACGGCCTGTCCTCCATCCAGCGGCGGTTCCCTCAGGCCGGCTTCCTTGCCGGCAAGGGTCTGGTTGCCGGTTTGGCCTGCGTTCATCCGGAGCACCGCCAACCGGACGGCCAGTTGGCCCACGATATTGTCTGGCGCGCGGTTGAGAAGGGACTGCTGATGTTCGCGCCCGTGGGCCCCATGGGCTGCACCATCAAGATCGCGCCGCCGCTGACCATCACCGCCGACGCGGTGCGGGACGGCTGCCAGGCCCTGGAGGAATCCTTCGGCGAGATCCTGGCTCTGCGTTCCACTGGATCTGCTATAAGGTAAGAATTGGTATTGGCGAAGCCACGGAGGCATCTGATGATCGACTTGGCAGCCCGTCTTCTACTGGCTTTGGCCGCTTCGGTTGCCCTAGCCGCTGCGCAGGATTCGGCATTGCGCGGACCGCTCTCCGGCTTTCTGCCCGACCCGGCCGGCCGTTCGCTGCGTGCCATCGTCGGAATGCCCGGCGCCGCCTATGCCGGCGATCCGGCGATCAGCGAGGTGGACTTCGCCTCCGCCGCGCCCTCCGGCCAAGCTGCCCTCGTATCCAAGAACGGCGCGATTTTTGTCCTCCGAGCTCTCCAGACCGGCGCGCCCGCCTGGGTCGAACTCCCGGGGCAGACGCCAGGCATCTCGCTCGCGGCCTGGAGCGATAACGCCGATTCGCTCGCCTTGGTCGATTCCGCCGCACGGCGACTGGACCTCTGGAGCAATCTGTCCGCCGATCTAAGCCGTTCCGGTTCGGTGGACCTTGGCGACATCACCGGCCAGATCGTCTCGCTCGCCGTGCTTCGCGGCGGCGGCCGCGCCTTCGCCGCCGCTCAGGGGGAAGCGGGCGGGGCGCTCTTCCTGCTCACCCCTGGTGAAACGCCGAGATTGCTTCTGCCTCTTGCCCGAGCAGGTGCTTTGCTGCTCTCCGGTAACGATCTCTTCGCCGCCGATCCCGGCAGGAACGAGGTCCTCCGGGTCACCAATTGGGAGCAGAGCCCGAGCGTGACATCTGCCGCTCCATCCGGCCTCGGTCTGGCCGCTCCGGTGGGTATCGCACTCTCCGCCGACCGCAGCCTGCTGTTTGTCGCCAATGCCGGCTCGCGCCAGCTACTGACCATCGACCTTGCCGCCACCTCCGTACGCAACACCCTCGACCTGGGCTT
>JACRKW010000170.1:0-3078 GCA_016215215.1 Acidobacteriota bacterium | reverse complement strand
TCTCTACCTGCTTCACCGCGGCGCCGCCGGCTCCGAACCCGCTCAGCTCCTGGACGCCACCGCCCAGCGTGTCTGGTTCGTCCCCGTCAGCCGATCTTCAGACCCAGAAGCCGCGCCAGTTCCATCGCCTGCGCAGCGTTGACCGTCGCGCCACGAACGTCTTCCGCCCGCACTTGAATGCCCTCCAGATCTGCCCCGCGAAGATCCGCCCCTTCGAGCCTGGCCCCCGTGAGATCCGCCCGGTGCAGGCCGCATCCAGCAAACACTGAGTTGGTCAGGTCGGCGCCGGCGAAATCACTCTCTTCCGTGCGGTTGTTGCGGAACTCGCACTTCCGCACAATGCCGTCGCGGAATTGCACGTAGCGTGCATCGCTGCCTTCCACCAGCACCTCTTCCCATCGGCATTCCACCGCCTTCATCCCCCGCAGCCTGCAGTCCACCAACTCCACCCGCCGCGCCTCCACCCCGCGCAGCACCGCGTTGGACAGGTCGCACTTGACGAAGCGGACATCCCGCCAGCGCGCGGAGCGCACCACCGCGCCGGCCAGCGAAACCCCTTCCAGCACCACGCCCGTGGCGCTGAACTCTTGAAGGCTTATCCCTGCAAGCGAGACCGCTCCCGTGCGGCAGTCTTCAAGGTTCAGGCGGTCGGTTTCGGGATCTAGCGGCACCTGCTCGAGCAAACCGGGATCGCCGGGCAGGTCCGGCGGCATCCTGCCGGCCGCCGTCGTTGCTCCATTCCCCTGCGGAACACTGCGTCGCGTACCCTTCGCCATGAGATCAGGCTAGCAACTCAGTTTCGTGGTGGGCCGGCACCGCCGGGCGATCCACTTCCCACCTGCGCCGACCGCAAGCCCCCGAACAGCACTGCCAGCGCCGCGCCTCCCAGTACATGCTTTAGCACGTGTCCGCTGACCAGTCCTGCCGAGACGCCATAAACCGCCGCATCGGAAAGCTCCGCCAGTTTCGCGCCTGAGTACAGCCCCAGCATCCCCCACCAGTGCCGCCCGCCCTCGTTTCGTGCTGGATACATCAGCAGGATGAGCGCCAGCGCCAACATGGGGTAGTACTGCACCAGCCCGTAGAAGCGCAGATCTCCTGCTCCTGCGGCCGCCAGTTCGCCCTGCCGCCACACCTCCACACTGGCCGCCCCAAGCAGCACCAGTGGCGCCAATAGGCGCGACCCGGCCCGAGCGCTGATCCGCTCACCTATCGCGATCGAGAAGATCCCCATGAAAAGGATCGCCATGGGCAGCCTGTCCCAGTAAAGCGTTTGGTTGTCCGGCGCGATGTGATAGTAGGCGCTTCCAATACCAGTCAGAACCCCACCCGTTCCAACCACGAGCCAGCCCCAACGGCCCGGCCGCGCCCGCCAGTCCACCTCTCTCCACAGCGCCAGTCCGAACAGCCCCGCCCCGATGAAGGCGATGTTGGAGACGACATTCCAGAAATGCGGAACGCCGAGCAAGAGGCGCTGATCGGCAAACGCATGATAGGCCGGATTCTGCGGCCAGGGCGGCATGAGCGCCGCTGCGGTGACAGCCACCACCAGCAGCGCCAATAGCACGCCCGTGCGCCAGGTCATGCCCTACCTTATCTCCGCTGCTGTTTGTGCTGCTCGCGCAGCACCTCCGGATCATCCATCTTCGGCCCCGGCCTTGGATCCTTCGGATCGCGTGCGTTCTCAGGCACGAAGATCTCCGGATCGGGCCGGATCGCCGTGAACGGCGTGAAATCCGGTACCGGAGTCAGGCAGTCCACCAAGTCGGCGGCGGCGGCGTCGAACAGGTTCAGCGGCGGGATGCCCAACAGGCGAAAGGCGGTTTTCAACAGAGCCGGAAAGCTCGCGTTGGTCCGGGAAGCGTAGTTGCGCCGCGCAAACGGGCTCGCCACCAGCAGCACAGTGCGATGCGAATCGACGTGATCCACCCCGCCCTGAGCATCGTCCTCCGTCACCAGGACGGCCATGCTCTTCCACCACTTCGAACGCGACAGGTACTCCATGATGCGGCCCAGGGCGTAGTCGTTGTCCGCCACGTACGACGACCCGAAGGGATAGCCATCTCCCGGGCGCGGCTTGGCCGTGTGGTCGTTCGGCAGGTGGATGAAGAGCAGCCGAGGCAAGTCCGCACCCGGCTTGACGTAGAGCTTCTCCATCTCCTCGATGAACTTGTCCGCCCGGTACTGATCCGGAATGTTCATGTTGTATTGCGGATACTCGCGTGACGTGTTGCGGTACAGCGGGTCCGGCATCGGCACGTTGGTGAGGAAGCGCGCGCCGGTCGGCTTCTCGCCCGGCTCTTCCGCCACGCCCGCCAGTTCAAAACCCTCACCGAAGTTCCGGAAAGTGATGCCGTTCCGTTCCAGGTGGTGCCACAGCGCGCCCGCCTCAAGCTGCTCCTCCGGATGCACGCTGGAGTTGCTCTGCGCCGCCAGCAGCCTGCCCGGAGCCGTAGTTGGAAACCGGAAGTCCTTCTGCCCGCCACTAGAGGCCATCAGTGAACTTTCAGTCCACACGTTCGGATAGGAGCCCACAATCCAGTGGTGCCCGTCGACGCTCACCTCGCTGTCGGCATAGAAGTTGTCGCTGAACGCATACCGCTGCGCCAGCGCATGATGGTTCGGCGTGATGTTGTAGAACTTCTTCTCCAGCCGCGCCTTGAGCATTCCCGGCTCGTTCTGCACCCAACCCCTGCGCCCATAGCGCGCCAGCTCCGGAGCCCCGCGCAGTTGCCCCGTGGAGTCCGATTCAATGTCGCCGAAGACCTCGTCGTAGGTTCTGTTCTCCTTGACGATGATCACCACGTGCCGCAACTCGATAGGCAGCGGCCGGGCCTCTTCCCGCCTTCCCTGAAAACCGTTCAGCGCCATCACCTGTTCCGTACGGATCGGCAGCAGCCGGTTCAGGGGTGCGTCGTACACGCTGAGGGTCCCCTGCTTCAGCTCCGCCTGAAAACTCCGTTCTAGCGGCGCGCTCAGCGTGGCGTTCGGCCCCGTGCCCAGCCCTTTGGCGCTGGCCACGATCATCTGGCCGCGATCCGCCCAGACCGCCGTCGGGAACCACCCCGCCGGCAGGTG
>JACRKW010000165.1 GCA_016215215.1 Acidobacteriota bacterium | reverse complement strand
TCAGGGTGCTGCTCACGCCGAGCTGGTTGGCGTTCGCACGAACGTTAACAAGCCGGATGACGCGGTTGATGCTCGTGCCCGGAGGATCGAATGGCACGCCGAGCCACACGACCGAGTTCGCACCAGCCTGCTGAGCCTGGAATACGTTCGGACGGTTTCCGGCGATCTCAGCGCCAACGCCCGCTGTTGCGGAAGTTGCGCCACCATAGTACATGCCGCTGCCAGTGCCCTTTACAACTGGAATGGTCCCAAAAGGGTTACCCAGCTGCGTACCAACGACGCCGTTCTGGGGCGACGACGGATACGTCGGCTCGTCGATCAGCAACAGAGCTTCGGAAGCCGTGCTCTTGTCAACCAACAGACGGCTGGTTACGTTGGTGTTCAGAAAGATCTGAACGTTAATGGTCGGGATAACGGAGCCGTACGCGGTGGGAGTGCCACCGGTGCAGTTGATGATTACCTGACCAACTTCTTCGGCCACGCCTTCAGCGCGAGCGATCGGCGGAACGCCGGAGTTCGCATTGCACGAAAGCGGAGTCACCTGCGCGCTGGCGACGGCCACGAAGACCACTACCAGAAGCAGGAACGCTTTACGAAAGTCAACCATTTCCTTCTCCTTGTGAAGATGCGGATTTGAATTGATGAAGGGTCTCTTCAACCTGAGCCTCAGTGGAAGTAGATGTCAGGACTCTTGCCGTCGAAAACGCCAGAGAGGTGCGGTGTGACGTTTCCGCCACCCTGCCCTTTCCAGTCATCGTCGATCTTCCTTGGCGAATCCCCATTTAGATCGTTAAGTCTTTCTCTGTGCCCGCGGGACCCTAGCCAGCAATGAGTGCCGTTTCCAGCCGGACGCAGTCAGCACATTCATATCATTCCCCGCCGGATCAAGTCAAGCTGTACTCGTCGTACCGCCCAAAGCGACCCACCAGAGACGGGCTGTCATCCCTACTCCTGGTATTTAATCATGCCATGTTCTGATCAGTCAAGGGTTTCCGCACGGCATCCATCATTCGATAGCCACGCTCACCGCCTGCGACAGGTGCCCGCCCTGGCTGATCTGTACCATCGTGTCCAACCCGGGAGCGATCGTCTGCGGCACAATCACCTGCACCACATACGCCCCCGGCACCCCGCCCAGCGGCGTCACCGATTGTGGCACGACCTCAAGATCCCCGAAGAAGACCGCCAAAGGAATGGCCGTCAACCGACCGGAGAGCGCACCCAGCCCGGTGGCATGAATCGTGACTGGGCGGCCTCTCTTGGCCGGTGTATCTGCCGAATTGGGACGTCCATCTTCATTCAGGACCACCGCGCGCCCGTTTGATTGCAGGAAGATAGCCGGTGCTGTCGGCAGCAGATCGAGATTCACTTCGGCTTGCCCCAGAGAGGACTGGATGCGCACCGTCTGCGGGCCTGGCGCGAGATCGGGCGGCAGAGCCAGGTTGGCATGGAACGGCGTCGCCGCCACTATCGGGACGGGCACGCCGCCAGCTTCGGCTGAGAGTTCCACACCTGGGGCGCTCAGTCCTGCGCCGAAGAGCGTCATCAGCGATCCCGGCGCTAGTTCTGGCAGCAGATTCGCCGCGTTGACCGGCGGTGACTGCAGATCAAGTTCGAGGAACTGAGGAACGGGGGTCCAGGAAGGCCCGGCCAGCCGCCAGGCAGACGGCCCGATCGTCGCAAACGACTGATAGGTGGCCGGCGAGGTCAACGTGGTGACGCTGAAGTCCTCGGACGCGCCCTCCACACCCAGTTGATATTGAGGAGAAGCCCCGTCGCAGCGGGCCATAACCAGAGGTCTGGCCAGCTTGGGAACCCCGGGGCCGGCCGTGCGATCCAGCCACGGCAGCGTGGCGCCGCAGGCGCCTTGGAGTCCCGCCAACGAGAAACCCGCCCCGCCGCGGACGAGGAAACCCGTGCCAGTGGCGGGAGTAGGCGTCAGGCGGATGGCGGAGGCCAATGTACCGCTCCAGCTGACCCCGCCGAGCTGAAACTCGCCGAGGAAGTCATTTACGCTGTTGCGCCCGAAGTAATCCCCCGGGTCGTAACTGGAAATCCCTCCGTTGGCTGAAACGCCCGTGGCGACAACAAAGTGCATACCCGCGGGCTGCCCGTTGGCCTGCATGCGCAGCGCCACCAGCACGGGCGAGCCGCTGGCGATCCAGTCCCGGATGGTCTCCAACTCCGCGGGCCCTTGTTCAATGTCCGCCGCGCCGCCGGCAAAGGCAGGGATGCGCCACGGGTTCACGATCTGCTCATCTGTGCCGGCAGGAGTGACGAATCCATCGCACAGCGTCGCCGGACTGCCCGGCGCGGTCTGCGCCAGAGGGACGCAGGCGTTCCGCAGGAAGTTGTTGAGCCCGGCCACGTCAGCCGGTCCGTTGGGCACGGGCAGGTCCCCGCGGTCCTGGTGGAAACGAAGCATGTTGGCCAGCGAGGCCAGCAATGCGCCGCGCTCAGCGATGGTCGCGCTCCCGTTGCCAAGCGGCTGTTGGATGGCCTGGCGCAGTTTGGGGAAGTTAGGCAGGGAGACGGGCGCCGACCGTGCCTGGAAGGTCACCACCTGGCGGGCCGCGGTGGCCGTGGCCAGGGCGATGGATTCGCTCTCCGGCAGCCGCAAGTAGGCCAAGGCCTCCCCATGCGCGTTTGTCGTCGAGTCGGCCCGCGCGATGGAGGCGCCGGGCGAGGCCTGAAACACGATTGGGACCCCCGGGACAGCATGGCCGGCCGCATCGCGCAACACCACGCGGATCGGCTCCGGCAGTAAAGCCCCTGGTACTCCGGTCTGTGCGTCCCCGCCTATCTTCACAAGCCGCGGCTCGGCCTCCACAAGCGATCGCACCCGGTAGGACCCGCTGGCTACCGGCCCGCGGGTCGAAGCGGCGCGGACGCTGACCACCGAACTGGCGGCCGAGGTGGGCACCGCGACTTCCCAGGCAAAAGCGCCGTTGGCGGCCGTGACCAGGAAGTCAGGTTGGCCTGTCACTGTCACGCGCAGTTGGTCGCCGGCGTCGAACCCGCCTACGGCGAGCCGGACGCGCCCGCCGGCCGTGACCGGGTCCGGCGTAGCCGTGATCTTCGGCTGGCGGGCCTTGTACTCCACCGTGACCTCGGACGCGCCTGCCGGCAAGTCCATGCTTCCGCCCTCAAACTCCTGGTGACGCCGGCCATCGATGACGACTTCGTCGCTCTCGGCCATGCCCAGTGGGCCCGCGGTCGCATCCAAAGAAAGGTATGTGGCAAGAAACGCCCCGCCAACGAAGAAACTCCGGCCGGCATAGGCTCCAGCGGTGGACGAGTACACCAATCCGTTGAGGAATGCCTGTGCTACTCCGGCGCTGGCCGTGAAGGTCATAAAGTTGGCCGCGTCTCCAATGGGAGGGCCGGCCAATCCGCCTTCGTAGCCCATGGCGGCCCACTTATCCAATAGCGCGCCCTGCACCAGCCGCACCGGCAACCCGGCCAGAGCCGACTTGTTGGCGAACATCTGGCGCCCGCTGGCGGTCCCGTCGGCGGTTGGATAGCCGAGCGGCCCCGCCGGGCCTCCCAGCGATTCGTACTTCGATAGGACAGCGCCGCGAACCAGATATCCGGTGGCGACACCCTCCGGCACTGCGACCAGGTAGGATGCGCCGGTGGAAACATCCTGAAACTCCTGCACGTAGCCGGGACCCAGGCGGCGCACCGGTCCGCTGGTGGGAATGCGAACCTGCAGCTTATTGCGATTGATCGCGTCTGTGATGGCTTGGGCGATGGCGGGCGAGGGAGCGCCCTCGCCCGCCTGGCAGCACGGCGCGCTGACGTAGACCGTAACCGGCGTGGCGCTCTTGCCCTCGCTTACGGCAGTAATGACGGCGGTCCCGCCGCCCACCGCCCGAATGGTTCCATTGGGACCGATGGCGTCGATCACCACCACACGGCCGTTCGACGTGGTCCAGGAGATGGTTCGATTGGTCAACTGCGTCCCATTTGCCGCGAACAACCGGGCCTGCACGGCGACGCTGTCGCCCAGCCTCATCCGCACCGCGCCGCTCACGCCGGAAATGTTGATCTCTGACACCGGCAGCAGGAGCGAAGCCGAACCGCCCTGTGTGTATTCGACCGTTCCGCCCTCAAATGCCTGCCGGTAGGTGCCGCTAGGCGTCACCTGGGCTTCCGCGACTGGAAAGCCGAGGAACTGCGAAGGACCGCCGCTCGCCACGTAGAGATCGAAAACAGGCTGCTTCACGGTGACCACGCGGCCGCTGAGAATCCCGCTGGTCATGTTTACGATTGCACCATTGCGGTACTGTTGCCACGTCGCCGCCGTGCCGCTTACCAAAGACGTCACCGCCACCTCGGCCGTCACCGCGGAGCCCAGGCCCGATAGCCCGCCGGCTGTGTTCCAGACAGTGTAATAGGGCTCCCGCAAGATGAAGTTCTGCCCGGCCACCGCGCCGAGGCTCTTGTTGTGGACGAACAGAACGTACTTCTTATCGAAGTACTGGTAGAGGCACGTAATATCGCCGATCGGTGCGCAAGCGCCCGTGTCCATGGTCGGGTAACCGGTGGTGTTCAGATTGGCCGGAGCCGTCGCCGACGTGCCGTTGGCGCTGGCCAGGTAGGCCCACATTGTGGACCTCACCTGGTAGACGTCGCCCCCCGTGATGGTTCCGTCCGGAGCCACTGTAAAGGAGGCGTTCGCGTCGGCTTTGATCAGCGCCAGCCGGACGTTGGAGGTCTTGGCGGAGTCCTGGAAGAGTTGGATCAAGCCAGTTGTGCCGAGCTTCTGGACGTCGGCCGGAGGGGGAAAGGAGGTGAGCAGATAGAACTGATTGCGCCCGTAGGCCGCGCTGAAGCGCGAGGCGACAAAGTCACTGGGCGAACCGCTGCCTACGTCCGGCGTGGTGGTCTGGGCCGCAATCGGGCCGGCCAGGGTGAAAGCCAGCAGGGCGGCGGATCGAAATGTGCGCAGCATCAGGGATCAGGGTCTATGGTAATTGAAACCCGCCCGGCGCGCAGGAAGTTGCGAGCCGGGTTGCGTCCTGCGCCGCCGCTTCAGCGGATGATCTTCTGCAGCCGCCTCAGGCCGTTCATCAACTCGTCGCTCGCCTCCGACATCTCATTGGTATCGTAGATGACGCGCGGCGTCAGGAATACGACCATCTCGGTCCGCTCCTTGTTGAACGACTTGTTGCCAAAGGCGTAGCCGAGAATCGGCAGGCGGTTCAGGAACGGCACGCCGCTGGTGGTTTCGCCGTTGGTCTCGCTGATGATGCCTCCTATGGCGATCATGTCACCGTCCTGCACCGTCACCTGAGTCTGCACACTGCGCTGGTTGAAGCTCGGGGATTGAATGCCGCCGACCGGCGGCGGCGCCGGCGAGCTCACTTCCTGGTTGACGATGAGCGTCACAATGCCGCTCGGGTTCACCCTTGCAGTGATGGCCAGGGTTACGCCCGTCCTGCGGTTGGAGACCGTGTTGGCAAAGAGCGAACTGCCGCCCTGTTGCACGCCGGTGACGGCCTGGGCGGTGAGCGTGGGTACTTCGGTACCGACATTGATGGACGCCGCGATGCTGTCTGTGGCGATAATGCTGGGCGTGCTGATGATCTTCGTCTTCGTCGCCACCTCCTGGGTGGTCAAAGCCGCCAGCAGCTGCCGGCTCTGGCCCACCAGTGCGCTGGCCGTCAGGTTGAGCGCGGAGTTCGCAAAACCGGCCGCGCCGTTCCTGGGACTGCCGTCCAAGGGCGTTGTGATCCCCGAATTCTTGTTGTTGATGTACCAGCTCAAACCCCAGGAGAGCGCCCCGGTGAGCTTCACTTCGTAGATTCTGGCTTCAATCAGCACCTGGCGCGGCGGCACGTCGAGTTCCCTGAGCATCTTGATCACGCCGTCGTACTCTTCCGGTGTACCCAGAATCAGCAGCGAATTGTCTGACTGATTGGGAACCACGCGCGGCCCGCGCATCCCATAGCCGTAGCCCATCCCGCCCATGCCGAGGTAGGAGCCGGTCAGGTCGCCGCCCATTCCCATCATGCCCGCCGTCCCCGCCTGGTTGATTCCCGCCGCAGCTCCGCCGGCGCCCGCGGGCTGGCCTGCCGCAGTTGCGCCTCCAACACCGGCTGCACCCGCGCCGTACATGCCAGCGCCATACATCCCGCCGCCGTACATACCCCCGCCGTACATGCCGCCCATCCCCGGGTACATGCCAAACCCCGGGTACATCTGCATGTAGAGCATCATGATGGAGCTCGCCATCGCTTCGGCGCGGCCGTACTTCACCCGGTAGACGTAGGTGTCGGTCTTGCCCGCCGCGGCCTTCACTTTCACATCGAGCTTGGTGATCCACTCCCGGATCTGATCGAAGACGCCCGGATTCGGCGCCACGGCGATCAGCGTATTGATGCGATCCACCGGCACGAACTTCACCGAGCTCAAGTCCTTGCTCAGCGACATGGACTTCAGCAGCCCTTCGATCTCCTTGGCCAGATCGCTAGGCTTGCTGTGCTGGACGTCAAACAGCTTCACCCGCTGCTTGGCGAGCACATCGCTGTCGAACAGGGAGATCATCTCCATGGTGCGCTTCATGCTGCGCCGGCTGTCGAGCACCAGCAGGAGGTTGGCCGGACCATAGGACCAGGCTCTACCCTGCGGCCCGAGGAAATCGCCGATCAACTTGGATAGCTCCTCCACGTTGGCGTACTTCAGAAACACCATGTTGAGGATGGGCCGGTCGTCCTCGGGAATATTCTTGGCGTCGACCTCGGCGGGCAGCGGCATGCGCGCGATGTCGTTCAGCGGGACAATCCGGTACACGTCCCCGGTCTGAACCATCGCCGCGCCGTTGATGCGCAGCACGGTATCGAGCAGCGCGCGGTAGTCCAGGTCCTTGACCGGGCCGTACGTGTTCAGCGTGACTCCCCCGCCCACGCCCTTGTCCATGATGTAGTTGATCTTCAACTGCCTGGCGAGAAAGTCCACGACTTCGGTCAGGTTCACGTTCTGCAGGTTGATGCCGCCCATCAGCGCCGGAGGAGGTCCGCCGGGCAGCGCCTGCGGTTGCGCCGTTCCAGCCTGCGCTGATGCGGGCTGTGCCGGAGTCTGGGGGGCAGCATCCTGCCCGGCCATGACGCGCGGACCGAAGCCCGGCGGAACGACAGGCGGCGGCACGGGAGGCGGAGCCGGATGTTGCGCCGCGGCCAATGAGCCGTGCATCAGCACCGCCGCGAGCGCCAGCGAAAGTTCGGATTTTCTCAACCGGGCAATGCGCATCATGCCACTCCTTGGCTACTACTGGCCGGCCTTGTCGCTCTTCTGCTTCTCGTAAACGGCCCGCTCTTCGTCTGTCAGCTCGGAGACCTTGCGGGTCCAGACGGACTTGCCGAACGGCGAGCCCCGCTCGAACTTCACCGTCTCGCCCTCCACCGCGACCAGTCGCACGCCCGGCACTTCGCTCGCCTTCGACGCCTGCTGGTAGGCGGCTTCGTCCATCCGCATGTAGCCGAAGGGCGAACGCGAGTAGTACCACACCTTGCCCGATGTGTCCCGAGCCGTCCACACGCCTTCGCGCAGCTTCTGCGCGTTTGCCGGAAGCTCCGTCCGCGAAGCCGCGGCCCGCGCCTTTTCAGCCTGCGCCTTGCCAGCCGCGGGCGGTTGGGTTCGCGCGGAACCCTGGGCCAGAGCCATGCCCGCCAACGCCAGAACGATCGCAAAACTCTTCGTTAAGGTTCTCATCTCAATCCCTTTCCTATTGCACGCGTTCCCAGCGGCAGCTCTTGCCGAACGGCGTCTCGGTCATCACTTTCCGGTAGCCG
>JACRKW010000043.1 GCA_016215215.1 Acidobacteriota bacterium | reverse complement strand
AGTCGCTCCCGCGCCCGCTCCGAAGAAGCACTCGAAATCGAAGGTATCGGCTGCTCGCGCAGTCCCCTCCAAGACAACCGCCGGGACTCGTTCCACCACTTACCGGACCAAACGGAAGGTCTACAGCCCGTGGGACACCCCCACCTTCGCCGATTCCACTTGGGGCGATGTCGTCGACGGCGAGGACCTGACGGTGCGCCGCGCCGCGGTGGAGGCCCTTGGTCCGTATAACGGCACGGTGGTAGTGGCCGACCCCAATACGGGCCGCGTGCTTTCGATCGTCAACCAGAAGCTGGCGCTCGGCGGAGCCTATCAACCCTGTTCGACCATCAAGCTGGTGGCGGGCCTGGCCGGCCTCAGCGAGGGCATTGTCGAGCGCGAGACCCGGCTGCGGCTGTCGCGGAGGGAGTCGATCAACCTCACCACCGCCCTGGCCAAGTCGAACAACCCGTACTTCGCCAACATCGGCGAGAAACTCGGGTTCGACAAGGTCAACTACTACGGCCGCCTGTTCGGGCTCGGCGAAAAGGCCGGCCTGAATATCGAGGGCGAGAGCGCGGGCATCTTCCCCGATGAGAAGCCGAAAGCGGTTCCGGTCGGCATGATGACCAGTTTCGGAGAGGCGATCAGCCTCACGCCGATGCAGTTGGCCGCCATGGTCTCGGCCATCGCCAACGGCGGTACCCTGTACTACCTGCAATACCCGCGGAATCAAGAGGAAGCCCAGTCGCTGGTGCCCCGCGTGAAGCGCCAGTTGGCCTTTCAACGGCAATTGCCCGACATGAAGCCGGGGATGATGGGCGCGGTCGATTTCGGCACCGCGCGCCGGGCGCTATACGACGCCAACGAGCCCATCTACGGCAAGACCGGAACCTGCACGGACTCCCGCACGCACTTGGGGTGGTTCGGCAGCTACAACGAGGTCGGCCGCAGCAAACTTGTGGTCGTCGTTCTGCTGACCGGCGGCCGCAGCGTCAACGGGCCTGTCGCCGCCGGCATCGCCGGCCAGGTCTATAAGAACCTCTCCGCCCAGCAGTACTTCGCCTCGGCGCAGGGTACCTATCACTCTCTGCCGGCCGGCGACAGCGCCCATTAGCCGCTCTCTTACGACTCGTCGGCAGACGGCCCGTACAGCGCCGGCACGGTCGCACCTGACATGCGCATGTAGACCGTCAATTGTCCCCTGTGGTGGATCAGGTGGTTCATGATCATGCCGCGCATGACGGCGATCCTGGGCATCTTGAAGACCTCCTTGCCGCCCGCCAGGAGCGTCCAGGGCTTCGCCATGGTCAAGTTCGAGGCTCCAGCCAGAGCGGCCCGTGCCTTGGCGACGCCTTCATCAAAACGCGCCAGCGCCTCGGAAGCCGACGTCAGCGGCGTCTCCTTCATCGGCTCCTGCCCGACTGGAGCATAGTCCAGGCTGTCGGTCTGCATGACGTAGTCCACCCACCCGGTCATGCCGACGATGTGCGTCACTAAACCTCCAAGGGTAAAGGACTTCTCGTGCGGCCGCCAGTCAAACTGGGCGTCCGGTAGACGCTCCAGACTCTTCCGGGTATTCGCCATTTCCTGATCGAATTCCGGCAACAAACTCTCTGCGATGGTCATCAACCATACCTCCAGAGACAGATTAGCTCAACTGAACCAGGAAGGCAAAGAAAAAGCGAACATCGATGCAGAGTTTACACTTGCCCGGCGGCGGGCCCGTCGCTGGCGAGTCTCTCGGCGATGGCCCGGATGAGTTCGGTGAGGCCTTTGCCGGTGACCGCCGAGATCCTGAAAAATGGCATTCCGTTCCGCTTGGCCTTGCGAGCCAGACTCTGCACCCGCTTGACGTCCTGGGCGGCGTCGATCTTGGTGGCCACCACGAACATAGGTTTCGCCGCCAGCTTCTCGCTGAAGCTGGCCAGTTCGTTCAGGATGACGTCGAAATCGTGCTTGGGCTCGCGCCCGCTCATCTCACTGACGTCCACCAGGTGCAGCAGGAGCCGGGTTCTTTCGACGTGGCGGAGGAACTGGATGCCCAGTCCGTGCCCCTCGTGCGCGCCTTCGATCAGGCCCGGGATGTCGGCCATGACGAATGTCCTGGTGTCGTCGGTCTGCACCACGCCCAGGTTCGGTTCGAGGGTGGTGAAGGGGTAGTCGGCGATTTTGGGCTTGGCCGCCGAGACGCGTGAAATCAGCGTCGACTTGCCTACGTTCGGGAAGCCCACCAAGCCGACGTCGGCCAGGAGCTTCAGCTCGAGCCGGATGCGGCGTTCCTGTCCGGGACGGCCGGGCTCGTGACGGGTGGGCGCCTGGTGCACGGGCGTGGCGAAGTGTTGGTTGCCCCTCCCGCCGCGCCCGCCCCTGGCGATGACGAAACGCTCCCCGTCCACGGTGAAGTCGTGCAGAAGTTCGCCGGTTTCGAAGTCGTAGGCGATGGTTCCGATCGGCACGGGGGCCACGACGTCGCGCCCATCCCGGCCCGTCCTGTTGCTGCCTTCACCGTGGCGGCCGCGCTCGGCTGTGTGTTCCGGGTTGAACCGGAAATGGAGCAGAGTGTTGTGGTGCGGGCTGGCCACCAGCACGACATCGCCGCCATGCCCGCCGTCGCCGCCGCTGGGCCCGCCTTTGGGGACATACTTCTCCCGACGGAACGCCATACAACCGTTCCCGCCGTCCCCGGCCTTCACTTTGATCAGGACTTCATCGACGAACATCGATTCGATTGCCTCTCGTTCACCCGCTCCAAATGAAAAGGCCGCCAGCGGTCTTCCCGCCCGGCGGCCTCAGGTCTCCGTGTGGCGCGTTGCCGCGCCGGCCCGTGCTAGACTTCCACTGCGACGACGCTGACGTACTTGCCCATGCGCCCGCGGTCGCGCCATTCCACGCGCCCAGGGATATTGGCGAACAGCGTATCGTCCTTGCCGATGCCGACGTTCTCGCCGGCCTTGTAGCGCGTTCCGCGCTGCCGCACGATGATGGACCCGCCGGTGACCACCTGGCCGCTGAATACCTTGATGCCGAGACGCTGCGCGTTGGAATCGCGCCCGTTCTTTGAACTGCCTAGACCTTTTTTGTGCGCCATACCGAGTCTCTCCTAGCCTGGGGGCCCTAAGCCACGATCTCCGCGATGGTCACCGACGTCTGGTTCTGACGGTGCCCGATCGTGCGCTTGTACTGCTTCTTGCGCTTGAACTTGAAGACCAGGATCTTGTCGGCGCGGTCCTGGGCCTTGATGGAGCCCTTCACCTTCGCGCCGGCGGCGTCCTTGCCCACTACCAGCTCGCCGTCGTCCTTGCCTACGGCCAGAACCTTGTCGAACTCCACCGCCGCGCCGGGTGTACCCTCTAACGTCTCCACCACGATGGTGTCGCCCGGCGAAACGCGATACTGCTTGCCGCCTGTTTCAATCACTGCATACATAGCTGGATTCCTCTTGAGTTCGCCGGGGCCTTCAGGAAGCTGTCCGGGAGGATGCCGCCTACGCGCGCGCACACTTCCGTGCCGCGCGGGCGCCACAAACATCAATGCTACACCATCGCCCCAGTCTGGTGCAAACGACCCGGCGACACCGGCTGCACTTGCCCGGCAACATACGGCCGATCCACGACTTAACGCCCGCTGGAGAACTGGCCCCCACGGCGCATCCACTCTGCCACCTGTGCGGTGGCGGTCACCTCACCGCTGAGCATCTTGAGAACCAGGCCCTGCGTGTCCAGCGTCTTCACCTGGTTGCCGATTCTCACTTCCTGATTCTGTCCAGCCATATGGATCAGCAACGGAACACCCTCTCCCGGTTTTCCATCGAATGACCGCCCGGACCTGTACCGGTGATCGCTCGTCACGATCAGGATTGTACGCTCCCACAATCCGGCCTCTTCCATTCGCCTCCGCAGCCGGCCCAACGTCCTATCCACCAGCGCCAGACTATCGGAGTACCCCTTCAAGGGCGAGTTGGCGAGCGTGAAGGTGTCTGTCTTCCTGTCGTAGGCGTGCGGCGAGTGTGCGGCTTGCAGGTGGAGGAAACAGAGATCGATCTGCGGCGCTGCAACCATCTGAAGGGCGCGCGCTTCCAGCCGTTCGATATTCTCAGCGTGCCGCCGGGTGGCCAGAGATTGACCGAAAGGAGAGAGGAGCGAGGTCTCAAACAAAGCCCTGAGCCCCCCTACGGAAGCCTCGATCCAGTTTTCTCCGACACTGCCGTACTTGTTCGGCAGATTCTCCCAGGCGCAATCCACCAACTGGCCTCCCAGGATTCTGCAGTAGGGGTGATACCATCCGGCCAGAGCACTATTGGCGCCCAATGCCCTCGCGCGCGTGAAGACCGAATCCACCTGACTCCACTCCCTGGAATCCATCTGTCCTTCACGCGCAAGGGTTAGTGACGAACTCCCGTTCCGCCGCACCTGGTAAGACTCCCCTGTGATGAGCGCGGGCATGACATGCAGCGTCGCCGACGAAGGCGTCTCTCCCCGGTCGGTCCATACGCTTTCAGCGCGGAGCCTGTCCAACTCCGGCAAGGCCAGGTCCGCCGGCCTGTCCCGGAATGCGATCCTGCCGTCTACCTCGTCGAAGATCAGCCAGACGACGCGGGTGGAGGTCTTGCCTGGCGTCTCCACCGGCTGGGCCGACGGCATATCCTGAAACCGCGCGGGCGGGTCGATGGCTCTGTGCAGAGACTGCCCGGCGGACACGATGATCGCCGCGGACAGAAGCAACAGCGCCTTCCGGGATAGCTCGTAGAGCCGCTCGGTACGAACCCAGGCCGCCAGTATCGTGAGGCCCAACAACACCAGGGCGGCGGCTGTGACCACGCCGGCAGGGACAAACCGCAGCAATTCGCCCTTGAGCAATGGGAATGCCACCGCCAGCGACTCCCTGACTGAATTGGCGGGGACCAGAAGCAGGATGAGAAACAGAATTTTCAGTGTCCGCTGGAGCCTGCCGGCGCTGTGCTGAATCCACTTCATCAGTCCGAGCAAGACCAGAGTGAGGATTGCAAAGTCGGTCAGGGCCGCCAGGTAGTTGCCGCGGCTCGGCGGCTGCTTCATGGTGTAGGTGTTGGCGGAGGTGTAGGTCAGCAGCACCGTCCAATTCTGGAACAGCCAGAGGTTGGCGAGCGACGCGGCGCACAGTGAAGTCCGGAACGGGCCCCGGGTCACCCTCGCCTCCGCAGCCGGTACATGGTTCGTTCTCCCCCCGGGATGCGCGCCTTTTCTTCCACCAGGAATCGCTCGCCGGCCGCACGCTCGAACGCCTCTTCCGTCAATCCCTCGTGGAGGGCTTCACGGCCCCTCACCAGGCGGCGGAACATGGAGTCCTTCGGGTCCACGTACTCGATGACAAGGTGCTTCGATGTCAGTTCAGCGGCCTGCTCCAGAACCCCGGCGAGCGGCACACGCTCGCTGACGATCATGTGGTGGATCACCGCCAGCATAGTCACCATGTCAAAGTAGCCGGCCGCCCGGGACAGGAAAGAGCGGCACTCGCCGTTCCGCCAGCCGAGCGCCGGGCTCGGCCTGGCCAGGTTCACCACCAGCGGCAGGATGTTCAAACCTTGCGCGACGGCCATGCGCCACACCCCGCCTACTACTACGGGATCGTAGTCGAGCGCCACCACCTCGGCGCCGTTGCGCGCAGCTATGGCGCTGAAGTGACCGTTGTTGCAGCCTACGTCCAGCACCCGCGAGGGGGCGGCCGCCCGCAACGATTCCCCGACGAACTTCTCCTTGAACTCGAACTGCGCGGGAGTGTAGTTGTTGTTGCCGGTCATGTAACCGGACCACGTGGAATCAGAACCCTCGCGCGGCCCCACCCGGTCCAAAGCTCTCCTGAGGCCGCGCAGGACCCCGTGCATCACGTAGCTGGCTTTCTCCACATTTGCATCGAGCTTGCGTTTGTACAGTTCGGGATCCCGCGCGCGCCGCCGGTCACCGAGCAGACGCGGCATCGTCACCAGCCCGAAGTAGGAGCCGCTCAGCCGTCTCCAGGGACTGAGCAGCCTGTAGACATCCTCCGGCTCCAGCCCGTCACGGCGCGCGAGGAAGATCTGATCGAGCGGGATGCCGTAGTCGCGGTTCACTGCCAGAGGCAGAATGAAGGTCCTTACAAACTGCGCGTAGGCCAACCAGCGCGCGTCGCCCGGCTCGCGCCGTTCCACCGAAAGGGCGTCGACAAAGACGGGCTTCGGCCCGCGGTAGAGGACGTTGAGCGGAGTGGCGTCCTTCAGGCCCAGTCCTTCGTCCACCAGACCCTCGGCCAGGGTGAGCGTCAAGCGGCCGGCTTCGAGCAGCATTTCGGCCGGCCACTCGTGCGGGTAATTGGGAAACTGGACGGGCTCGTGCTCGGCGATCCCGACAGCGCCGAGAGCATCGAAAACGCGGGCTATCCCGGCCTCGGCGCGGCACTCAGAGACTTCACCCGGCCCAAGCAACCGGGCGGGAATTGCGCGGCCGGCGGCGCGCTCATGTGAAAGGGTCGCCGATTCCAGATAGTTGGTCAGGTCATCGAGTCCGGACGCGGCAAGGACCCGAAGGATTCGGCCTTTATGATTGATAACGCATCCGCCGGGATCACGGAAAGAAGCCTGCAAACCGCCCACTCCAGAGTCAAGCTGCATCTAACGGCAACGCGCCCGGCAGGATCTAGTCCCGGCCCTGCTTTTTCCGGAACCCCAGGAACCGCCGCCAGTAGAAGCCAATCCCTGCAATCACGGCGACCAAGGATTGCCAGATCAACGCACCAGAACCAGGGTCGGTGTAGGCTTTCGCTTCAACCGGCATGCCGAGAACCATCACCGCTCTTGCCGGCGGCTGTCGGCCTTCGAAGATCTTCCGCTCCGTGCCAGTTCGATTCGATCGCTGACACAACCCGCGATCAAACCAGATGAATTAGGTTTCAGTCAGAATACCACCTATCTATAGATTGGTCAAATCGGAAGATTGGTCCAATCGGGCTTAAGAGGAGGGCGGCTATCCCTCAGCCATCCGGCCGGCCCATCTGAGGAAGCGCAGGAGATCGGCCCGGTGCTGCCAGGTGAAGCGCCAGAAGTCACCCGCAGTTATGGCTTCGGCCCGCAGGCCCCAGTAGGTCTCCACGCGCCAGCGGAGGTACGGGGACCGCCATGGCGCGAGCCTGTAACCGCGGCTTGCCCTCCAGATGTAGCGCAGCATCACGGACGTTTCTTCGGGGCCTCAGGGGAGGCATAGTATCCGGTGCGGGTACGGACCTGATATTTGCCGGCGTTGGCGGTCACCTTGATGGTCCGGTACGAGCCATCCAGGCTCTGGTTGGAGGGTGAGTATCCGACCACGTACTGATTCCGGATGTCGTGGGCCACCTGCGCCGCCAGCGCCTCGACTTCGGTCACGTCGCCAGGGTAGAAGCTTGCACCTCCGGAGGACCTTGTCAGAGCGTCCACGGCCCTTTGCGCCTTCTTTCTGTCGCGGGCGTCGTCCTTTCCGAGGATACCGATGCCATAGATCAGCACCTCGCTCTTCTGGACCTTTTCCACGAGTTTTTCCAGGGTGATACCGGTGGAGGCCGTATCGTTGCCGTCGGTCACCACCAGGAGGACTTTCTTGTCCTTCTTACCCTCCTGCTTCACATGATCGACCGACATGGACACGGCATCGCGCATCGCCGTGCCGCCCCGGGAGTCGATGCGGGCCAACCCTTCTTCCAGCTTGGCAAGCTGGTTGGTGAACGGGACGTCGAGATAGGCATCGTCGTTGAAGTTCACGATGAAGACCTCGTCCTCCGGGTTGGAGGCCTTCACCAGCTTCACTGCCGCCGCTTCCACCCGGAGGCGCTTGTCGCGCATGCTTCCGCTGTTGTCGATCACGATACCCAGGGAGACCGGGATGTCTTCCCGGCGGAACAGCTTCACCGACTGCTCCTGGCCGTTTTCGAAGACCCGGAAGGCGTCCCGGGTGAGATTGGTGATCAGCCGCCCGCTCTTGTCCAGAACCGAGCAGTGCAGCACCACAAGCCGCGTGTCCACGCGAATGACGGACTGGTCGTCCGGGGTCTGAACTTGCGGCTGTTGGGCCCGGGCGTGTACCGCGACACTGCCTGCCAATGCGGCAAGCGCGCCGCGCCTACTGAGTGGGTGCATAGTATCCCTGCCGGTGCAGCGCCCGCAAAGGCGGCATGCCGCGCGGCTGTTTCAATCTTACCGTGACGCGGCGGTACTTCCCGTCCCGGACCAGATTCCTGGAGACGTAACCCAGCACATACTGGTTCCGCAGTTCGATGCCGATCTTGGCGGCGATGTCCGGCAGGTCGTTCAGGTTGTCCACCGGGAAGTGCCGCCCGCCGGTCATCTCCGCCAGTTCGCTGAGCAACCCCGGACCGGACAGCTCCTCGGCCGTGCGCCCGCGCGATCCCATCGGCTCGAAGATGCCGATGGCGTACATCTGCGCGTCGGCTTCTCTGAGCAGGTTCCGCACCTCGTTTTCGGTGTAACGGCTGGAGTTGTCGCCGCCGTCGCTGATGATCAGCAGAGCCTTGCGCGGGTTGCGCCCCTTCTTGAGCATCTGCAGAGCCTGGTAGATGCCGTCCAGCAGGGCGGTGCGGCCCTTGGCCTGCGTGAACGTCAGCCGGCTCTGGATGTCCTCGGTATTCTGCGTGAACGGCACCACCACCTGGGGGCGGTCGTGGAACTGCACCAGGAAGAACTCGTCTTCGGGATTGGCGGTCTTGAAAAACTGCGCGGCGGCCTGGCGGCTCTTGTTCAGCTTGCTGCCCATGGATCCCGATGCGTCGAACACCAGTCCGATGGAGAGCGGCGCGTCGAAACTGGCGAAGTAGGTCACCTCCTGCTCATTCTTGTCTTCAAAGAGGCGGAAGTTCTCCTTCTCCATGCCGGTGACGAATTGATTGAGGGGCGTGGTGACGGTGACGGGGATGAGCACCAAGTTGGTATCGATGCGGATGTTCGGGGTGATGCGCTCGCTTTCCGGCACTTCCGCGGCCGGCTTGGGGCGGGGGGTGATGCGTGGCCGCGCCTCCTGCCCCCAGGCGCCTGAGCAGAGGACGGCGACTCCCGCCAACGCATAGAACATAAAGGAGTTACGCATGTTCTTGTACGGTTTTCTCCCGCTCTGGCAACCCAAGTACATCGCGTTCCAGACTGATGTGCAAGGTGCTGATCGCCACCGACGATGAGCGCATCGCGGCGGCCGCGGCCGGCTTCGGCGCGGAGGTGGCGATGACCAGTCCGGACCACCCGTCCGGGACCGACCGCGTAGCCGAAGCTGCCGCGCGGACCGGCGCCGGGGTGATCGTAAACATACAAGGTGACGAGCCGTTAATCGATCCTGCCGCCATAGACGATGCCATCTCCTGTCTCTTGGATGATCCGGGCTGCCAGATGGCGACCTTGAAAAAGCGGATTTGTTCAGCCGAGGAGGCCGCCAACCCGAACGTGGTCAAGGTGGTCACCTCGCTGGACGGCTACGCGCTTTACTTTTCGCGATCGCCGATCCCCTATGACCGTGGGGGTGGCGCAACCTACTGGAAACATATCGGCCTCTACGTCTACCGGCGCGGCCTGCTGCTCGGCTACTCTGCTTTGAAAGCCGGCGTGCTCGAACAGAACGAAAAACTGGAGCAACTCCGGGCGCTCGAGAACGGCATCCCAATCCGGGTGGCCGAAACCACTTACGAGACCATCGGCGTGGACACTCCCGAAGACCTTTCATCAGTTCAGGCGATCTTCACTTCACTTCTCAGACATGGCTAAATACATCTTCGTCACTGGCGGCGTGGTTTCCTCCCTGGGTAAGGGCATCGCAGCCGCCTCCATCGGGTGCCTTCTGGAGAGTCGCGGCCTCAAGGTCAACATGCAGAAGTTCGACCCCTATCTGAACGTGGATCCTGGAACGATGAGCCCCTTCCAGCACGGTGAGGTTTTCGTCACCGACGACGGCGCGGAGACGGACCTGGACCTGGGCCATTACGAGCGCTTCACGCACGCTCACCTGTCCCAGAACAACAATCTCACCTCGGGCCGCATCTACGAGCGGATCATCACGCGCGAGCGGCGCGGGGACTACCTGGGCAAGACCGTGCAGGTGATTCCGCACGTGACCAACGAGATCAAGGCGGCGGCGCACAAGGTAGCCGAGGATGTGGACGTGGTGATCTGCGAGATCGGCGGCACGGTGGGCGACATCGAATCACAGCCGTTCACCGAGGCGATCCGGCAGATGCGTCACGAACTGGGCCGGCGCAACACGCTGTTCGTGCACGTCTCCTACGTTCCGTGGATCGCGGCGGCGCAGGAGCTGAAGACCAAGCCGACGCAGCATTCGGTGAAAGAACTGCGCGCGATGGGCATTCAGCCCGACATCCTGATCTGCCGCTCCGAGCGCCCGCTGCCGGCCGACCAACGCGACAAGATCGCGCTGTTTTGCGACGTCGACCGCAACGCCGTGATCTCGGCCTTCGACGTGGATACCGTCTACCGCTGCCCGGTGATGTTCGCCGAGCAAGGAGTGGACGACCTGATCGTCGACCTGCTCAAACTGGAATCGGCCGGCCCGCGCGACCTGACAGCCTGGACCGCCATGCTCGAGCGAATGCACACCCCGCAGGACTACGTCGAAATCGGGCTGGTGGGCAAGTACGTCGAGTACGAGGACTCCTACAAGTCGCTGAAGGAGGCCCTGCTGCACGCCGGCATCCACCACCACGTGCAAGTGCGCATGACCTGGATCGAGGCCGAACACATGCAGTGGCCCGATTGCGGTGAAGCGCTGTCCCACTACGACGGCATCCTGGTGCCGGGCGGCTTCGGCAAGCGCGGGACCGAGGGAATGCTCCACGCCATCCGCTTCGCGCGCGAGAAGCTGGTGCCCTACTTCGGCATCTGCCTGGGCATGCAGACGGCTGTGATCGAATTCGCCCGCAATATGTGCGGTCTGAGGGAGGCGGACTCCACCGAGTTTGAACCGGCCACTCCGTGCCCTGTCATCTACAAATTGCGCGACCTGCTGGGCGTGGACGAATTGGGCGGCACGATGCGGCTGGGCGCGTACGAGTGCCTGCTGGCGGAGGATTCCTTCGCCCGGACGGCTTACGGCGGCGAAGAAGTGATCAGCGAGCGCCACCGCCACCGCTTCGAGTTCAACCGCACCTATGAATCGCAGCTCACCGAGGGCGGGCTGCGCATCACGGGCCGCTCGCGGGACGGCAAGTTCGTGGAAATCTGCGAGATCCCGAACCACCCCTATTTCCTCGGCTGCCAGTTCCATCCCGAGTTCAAGTCCAAGCCGCTGACGCCGCACCCGCTGTTCAAGAGTTTCATCGGCGCGGCGTTGCAGTACCGCCAGAAGCGGCTGAATGTCGAGTCCAATCCGCTGTTCAATTAGTTCCGGAGGGAGCCGCGCCGGATTGCACGCTTCCTCAACTCTTTGCGTCTAAGATGGTGATGGAGGCACGTCCTCCTCAGGAGAAATCCGTCATGCGCCTGAACAGATCCACACGCCGCCGTCTCGGCTTCTCGCTGATCGAGCTGCTGATCGTGATCGCCATTATTCTGGTGATCGCCGCCATCGCCGCCCCGAAGCTCAATAACGCGCGGCAGCACTCCCAGGAGATGGCCGCCATCCGGCAGATCAACACCATCCACACGGCCCAGACCCAGTACTTCTCCCAGTTCGGCAAGTTCGCCGAAACGCTGGCCCAGCTTGGCCCGCCAGCGTCGGGCACTCCGGGCCCAGGCGCCTCCGACCTGATTCCCGGCGACCTGGCCTTGGGCGAAAAGACGGGCTACAAGTTCACGATGGCCGGCACCAAGGAGGGCTATTCGGTTACGGTGGTGCCGGTGGCCTTCGGGCAGACGGGCAGGCGCACGTTCTTCTCCGACCAGACGCTGGTGATTCGCGAAAACTGGGGCGCCGAGCCTGCCACGGCGCAGAGCAAAGAGATCAAGTAGCTCGAGCCGTCAGAAACTGAACGTCAACGTCGCGTACGTATTCACCCACTGGTCGCTGGACCTGGCGAAAGGGAGCGAGCCGATGCGCGGCCCCGTGGTATCGATGCGATAGACCCGGGTGGTGACCCCCAGACGCACGTGCTGGCCGGGATCCAGGGCAACATTGCCGGCGAACAGCGCATAGTAACCCCAGCCGTCGCGCGCCTGGCACGACGGGCATCCGATGGATGCCCAATCCCCGGGCTGCTGGAGCATTTCCGCATAGCGGGCGTAGGCGCCGCCGCCGCCACCGTGAATCTCCAGCCGGCCGCCGGCCAGCGGCGCGATGACTCGCGCGCCGACGGGCACGAACACCTGGAAATCACGGATGCGCAACGGGCCGTAACCGGTTTGCTGGTAGTCATTGACGTCGGCGCTGTTGTAGGCGCCGTCATATCCCACATCGAGCTGCAAGAACTTGAGTGGCCTGTAGCCGTAGCCGACGCTCCAGGCAAGGGCGGGCTTGTAATAGGGCTTGAGGTCCTGCTGGGGTATCGCCGTGCCGAGGCCGCCCCAAAACTGGTGCCGCGAATAGTTCCTG
>JACRKW010000164.1 GCA_016215215.1 Acidobacteriota bacterium | reverse complement strand
GTCAAGCCTCGATAGAAGTGTCCGCTCTTGCGCCTCGATAGAACTGTCCGCTTCTGTCGAACGCTTCTCGTTGCAGGAGCACCTGTGCATGCGCCCCCTTTCCCTTGTCTAAGTTGGCTGTCGGGAATGGGCCGCAGCGGTCAAGTGCGCGCCGGGACACCCACGCGCAGCGTGGGCCGTGCGCGGCGTAGCGCACCCTTGACGGCGAGGACCATTCCCCAATCTGGAAAGCAAGGGAAAGGGGGCTTGCCGCTGTCTTCCTCGTCTGGTTCCGAAATCGCACTGGGCTCACCTGCTTGCTGTCGCCACTGCCCTGCTTCGCCACGGGTGATCGGCCGCCGGCATCACCACCGGCTTTCTTCTCTTCCGCGGCGCGACGGCCGCTTTCTCCGGCCGCGCTGCACACTCGTGCCACTTCAACTTCTTCCCTGCGTGCAACAACTCGATCCGCCCATCCCGCCGGATGCGAACGGTCACCTTCGCCCCGGGCCGCACCTCCGCTGTCGTGATCTGCAAAAACCGGTTCGCGTGCCGCACCACCCAGTCATTCGCCACCGTCCGTTCGTACTCGAGACTGAAAACGTCATCCAAGTCCATCCCCGCCGGCACCGGCTCGTGAAAGTCCACCGCCTCGGCCGGCGCCACCGCAAACCGCCGGTTGTGCTCCGGCCAATAGCGCCGCCGCAAGTATCGGTTGGCCGCCGCGTAGTCGGTGATGCTCGCCAACCGCAGCTTCTTGATCAACCGGTCCTGGTGCGTGCCGTGGGCCCGCTCCACGCGTCCCTTCGCCTGCGGCGAGCCCGCTAGAATCAGCTCCGTCCCCAATCGCTCGCACATCCGCCGGAACTGGGAAAAGGCTGCCTCGCCCCGCTCCTGCTGTTCCGGCCTGCTCCAGGCTCCGTACACCAGCTTCCCATCCACATACAACGCCCGTGCAATCCCGTACTTCTCGACCCAGGCCCGGTAGCCGTCCGCCAGCGCCCACGTCGTCTCTTCCTCGTCAAAATGCCCCAGCCCCCGGCTCGTCGCGTCATCCACCAGATTGATCAGGCAACCCCGTTCGGCGCGCCCTTCCAACCACGCCTCGAAGCTCCCGTCCATCTGCACCAGCTCCCCAAAGTGCCGCCGCCGCGCCCGCCGCTGCCGATACGCCTTCCGCTTCCGTTCCCGGCTCCACAACCCCGCCTCCAGCATCCACCGCCGCAGCGTCTCGGCATCCACTCCCAACCCGTGATCGGCCTGCAAATGCTCGGCTGCCAGCGTCGGCCCCAGCCGCTCGCCCGGCTCACCCCCATACCGCTCCCGCACGATCCGCAGCACCTGCCGGCGAAATTCCTCGCTCCTGGCATGGTTCGACCGGCGGCCGGCGTTGCCGTGCACCAAGCCCGCCGCTCCTGCCGCTTCGTACCGCCGGCACAACCGCCGCACTTGCCGCGTGCTGAGATGTAAAACCTCGGCCGCCTCCTGCTGTGTCAACTCCCCGGCCGTCACTCGTCCCAGCACCCCGGCTCGCCTGATCTCTTGCTCGCTCATCCATGTCCTTCTCACCTGCCTTCAATCGGCGGTGTCACCGGACATTTCTATCGAGCACAATACCGGACACTATCACGGAGCTTCAACACACAAATCGTACGATGATGGTACTTTTGCAGCCTGAACTACTTGTACACGTTAAGACTATGTGGGCACGTGAGATAGTCACTCATTTGGGTGAAGGTTCCGAATATGAAGGCGCAGGCGGCATTGAGGCCGGCAGACTCAAGCGGAGGTGCGGTCCTTCGTATCCGCCGGGCCTGTGATTGCGGAGGGTGGTTCGGCCCTGCCATGGAGAGCAGGATGGCCGTGGCTGCGGGTTACTTCTCCAGCACGAAGTTACCCACCAGCATGGCGTCGATGCCGGAGGAGTAGAAGGAGCGGACGGCGTCGCGGGGCGAACAGACCAGCGGGTCTGAGAAGAGGTTGAAGCTGGTGTTGTAGAGGACGGGGAGGCCGGTCTTCTGGCCCCACTTCATGAGGAGCTGGTGGAAGAGGGGGTTTTCTTCGGGCTCGACGGTATGGACGCGGACGAGGCCGTCGCCGAGGAGGGCGGGCTGGAAGGTGGCGCGGTGTTCGGGGCGGACGCGGCCCACGGTGGAGAGGAAACGGGCATTAGGGCCGGTCTCGAAGTACCGGGAAGCGAGCGAAGCGGGGACCGAGGCGGCGAACTTGCGGAAGGGCTCACGGTGCTTGATGAAGACGTTCAGGTTCTCGGTGGAGTAGGGATTCAACGGTGAAGCCAGGATGGAGCGGTTGCCGAGTGCGCGGGGGCCGAACTCCATGCGGCCCTGCATCCAGGCGACGATCTTGTCGGCTGCGAGCTGGGCCATGGCGGTATCGATGACCTCATCGGTGGTGAGGAGGTAGCGGAAGCCGAGCTTACAGTTTTCGAGCACCTTCTTGATCTCTTCGGGCTCGAACTCGGGGCCAAGGGCGAGGGTAGTCAGCGGGGCGCGTTCCGGGCGGCCGTGGGTGACATGCCAGGCGTGCCAGGCGGCCCCGAGAGCTGTGCCGCTATTGCCGGCGGCGGGCTGTACGAAGACGTTGCGCCACTTGCCGCTGCGCTCGAGAGAGGCGACCAGCAGGCTGTTCAGCGCCAGGCCGCCGGCCAGGCAGAGGTTCTCCCCCTCGCCGGCCATTTCGAGCGTCAGGCGCTCGATGGCGGATTGGAGTCCGGAGGCGACCAGCGCCTTCATCGGCTCGGGGATTTCCTCGCCATCCTCGAGGCCAAGCGCCTGGTAGAAGCGGGTGCTGAAGCCGCCCTTGCCGATACGGCCGGTGTCGAACCACTTACGGTCGATGCGGATGCTGACGCCGCCCTCCATCAGGATGGAGCGGAAGATGTGGGCGAGCTCGGGGGAGGCGAAGGTGGAGAGCCACTGCACCTTGTGCTCCTCGGCGCCCGGGCGGAAGCCGAGTAACTCAGTTACGCGGCTGTAGACGTCGCCGAGGGAGTCCGGGTAGGCGATCTCCTTTTCGAGCGTCAACTGCGTGCCGGTGGCGTTCCAGCGCGAGCCGCAGCGAAAGTCGCCGCGGCGGTCGAGAGCCAGCACGGTGGCGGTATCGAAGGGCGAGGCGTAGTAGGCGGAGGCGGCGTGAGCCTGGTGGTGTTCGACGCTGACGACGCGGGCGTTGGGAAAAAGTTCACGCAACTCGACGTGCAGATGGTGACGGCCATGGCGCTCACTGAAAGGCCTTGCAATCGCGACAATATCGACCTCGGCCGGCGTGCAGCCGGCGAGCGAGAGCGCGGAGTGGATCGCCTCCATGGGCGGGTCGGAATGAGGATGACGGGGAGCGACCTTCTTTTGCTCGACGGCGGATGCGAGGCAGCCGTCCTTGAGGATGGCGCAGGCGGGGTCGGTGTGGATTCCACCGAGGCCGAGGATGATCATTTCTTCTCCGACTTCTGAGACTTCTCGATCTTGGCCCACGTGTCGCGCAGGCCGATGGTGCGGTTGAAGACGGGCTTGCCCGGCGCCGAGTCCTTGTCTGCGCAGAAGTAGCCGAGGCGCTCAAACTGGAAGCGGTCACCCGGCCGGGCGCCGGCCAGGCTGGCCTCCAGCTTGCAACCGGTGACGACTTCGAGCGAGTGCGGGTTGAGGTTGGCGGTCCAGTCGCTGCCCTCTTCCACATCGTTGGGATCTTCCTTGAGGAATAGGTTTTCGTAGAGTCGCACTTCGGCCTCGATGGCGTGGGCGGAAGAGACCCAGTGAATGGTGGATTTCACCTTGCGGCCGTCGGGGGTGTTGCCGCCCCGGGTGGCGGGATCGTATGTGCAATGGACTTCGGAGACCTCGCCCGCATCGTTCTTGACGACGCCGGTGCAGGTGACCAGGTAGCCGTAGCGGAGGCGGACCTCCTTGCCGGGCGAGAGACGGTAGTAGCCTTTGGGCGGCACTTCGCGGAAGTCGTCCTGCTCAATGTAGAGGACCTTGGAGAACTCCACCTGGCGCGTGCCCATGGAGGGATCCTCGGGGTTGTTGACGGCCTCCATGGTCTCGACCTGGCCTTCCGGGTAGTTGTCGATCACGACTTTCAACGGGCGCAGAACGGCGATGACGCGAGGCACGCGCTTGTTGAGGTCCTCGCGGACGGCGTGCTCCAGCAGACCGAGCTCGATGACGCCGTTGGTCTTTGAGACCCCGATGCGGGAGCACAAGGTCCGTAGGGCCTCCGGCGTATAGCCGCGGCGGCGGATGCCGCACAGCGTGGGCATGCGGGGATCGTCCCAGCCGGAGACGGTGCCGTTCTGGACCAGCGCCAGCAGGCGGCGCTTGCTCAGCATGGTGTAGGTGAGGTTGAGGCGGTCGAATTCGTACTGGGTGGGGGCGTAGATGCCGAGCTCCTGGATGTACCAGTCGTAGAGTGGGCGGTGGTCCTCGAATTCGAGGGTGCAGATGGAGTGCGTAATGCCCTCGATGGAGTCGCTCTGGCCGTGGGTGTAGTCGTACATCGGGTAGATGCACCACTTGTCGCCGGTGTTGTGGTGGGAGGCGTGGAGGATGCGGTACATGACCGGGTCGCGCATGTTCAGGTTGGGCGAGGCCATGTCGATCTTGGAGCGCAGGGTACGGCTGCCGTCGGGGAACTCGCCGTTCTTCATGCGCTCGAAGAGGTCGAGGTTCTCCTCCACCGTGCGGTTGCGGTAGGGGCTCTCTTTGCCCGGCTCGGTGAGGGTGCCGCGGTGCTGGCGGACCTCCTCGGCGGTAAGGTCGCAGACGTAGGCTTTCCCTTTCTGGATGAGTTCGACGGCCCAGAGATACAACTGGTCGAAGTAGTCGGAGGCATAAAACATGCCGTCCCATTCGAAGCCAAGCCAGCGGATGTCCTCCTGGATGGACTCGACGTACTCGGTATCTTCCTTGCTCGGGTTGGTGTCGTCAAAGCGCAGATTGCACTTTCCGCCGAACTCGCGGGCGAGCCCGAAATTCAGGCAGATGGACTTGGCATGACCGATGTGGAGGTAGCCGTTGGGCTCGGGGGGGAAGCGGGTGTGGACGCGGCCCTGGTGGCGGCC
>JACRKW010000219.1 GCA_016215215.1 Acidobacteriota bacterium | reverse complement strand
GATGCCGCGCCAGGAGTCCACGGCCGCCAGGGCCGCCGCGTCGTCGTCGAAGAAGACGACGCCGGAGAGGATCTGCCGCGGCTGCCGCAGCAGCGCCACCTCGGCCTCCAGGACGATGCCGAGCGTGCCCTCGCTGCCGCAGATCAGGTCCACCCACTCGGCCTGCGGCGGCAGGTAGTAGCCGGCGGTGTTCTTGGTGGTGGCCGGGGCGGGCAGGGGTGCGTAGGGGAAGTCGAGCTTCTCGCCGCGGCGCCAGGTTCGCACGGAACCATCCATCAGCGCCACGGTAAGCGCCAGCAGGTGGCGGCGGGTGGAGCCGTAACGGAAACTACGCGAGCCGGAGGCGTTGGTGGCGATGTTGCCGCCGAGGGAGGCCGACCACTCGGTGGGGTCCGGTGCATAGAACTGGCCCGAGCCGGCGGCGGCGGCCTGGAGGTCCTTGAGAGGGACGCCAGCGCCCACCCAGGCGCTTCCCCGCCCCACGTCCACCCTGCGGAACCGGTCGAGCGCGATGAGCCAGCCTTGAGACGGGCAGCCGCCGCCCGTGATGCCGGTGCCGGAGCCCCAGGCCGTGACGGGCGTGGCGGACTGTGAAGCCCGGGCCAGCAGGCCGGCGAGTTCGGCGGGGGTGGACGGGGTCAGGAGTTGATCGGCCTGCCCGCGATAACCGGACGCATCCTCGACCTCGACACGCGCCTCCACGCGTCAGACCTCGAGGATGACAGGCATAATCAACGGACGGCGTTGCGTCTGTTTGTTCAAGTAACGCTTGAGGTCGGCGCGGATCTTCTCCTGCATGACGCCCCAGTCCGTACGTTCCTCCCTGGATGAGGTCTCCAGGGTGCGGGCGACTATCTGGCGGGCGGAGCCCATGAGTTCCGAGCCCTCCTCGAAGGAGACGAAGCCGCGTGAGACGATCTCGGGCAGCCCCTCGCACTTGCCGGTGTGCTTGTCGATGGCGATGATCGGGATGACGAAGCCGTCCTCGGAGAGGTGCCGGCGGTCGCGGATGACCATGTCTTCCACCACTTCGTCGATGCTGCCGGAGTCGATGCAGACGCGGCCGACGGTGATCTTCTCGCCCTTGCGCGCGCCGCGGGTGTCGATCTCCAGGCTCTGGCCGGTTTCGAGCACGAAGGTCTCTTCCAGCCCGTAGGAGCGCAGGTGGGAGGCCATGGCGGCGTGCTTGGACATCTGCCAGTACTCGCCGTGGATGGGAACGAAGTAGCGCGGGCGAACCAGGTTCAGGATGAGCTTCAGCTCCTCCTGGGAGGCGTGGCCGGAGACGTGGATGGGCGGGCTCATGGAGCCGGCCACCACCTCGGCGCCGCGGCGGGCGATGTGGTTCATCATGCGGCCGATGGACTTCTCGTTGCCCGGGATGATGCGGGCGCTGTGGACCACGACGTCACCGCGCTCCAGCGACAGGTTCTTGTGGTTGTCGACGGCGATGCGGCTCATGGCCGACATGGGCTCGCCCTGTGTTCCGCTGACGACCACGGCCACCTTGTGCGGCGCCGCGCTCATGACGTCCTGCGGGCGCAGCAGGATGTTGTCCGGGATGTGGAGCAGGCCGAGGCCGTGGGCGATCTCGGTGGCCGATAACATGCTGCGGCCGATGAAGGCGACCTTGCGGCCCATCTCGGCGGAGAGGTCGAGAATCTGCTGGAGACGGTGGATGGAGCTGGAGAAGCAGGCCACGACGATGCGGCGTTCGGCGCGGTTGAAGATCTCTTCAAAACGCGGCTGGACGGCGCGCTCGGAGGCGGTGTAGCCGGGGCGGTCGACGTTGGTGGAGTCTGATAACAAGAGCAACACGCCGCGCTTGCCGTACTCGGCCAGCGTGTGGAGGTCGAACAGGACGTTGTCCGTGGGGGTGGGATCCACCTTGAAGTCACCGGTGTGGATGACGACGCCGAGCGGCGTGGTGATGGCAAGCGCCATGGCGCTGACGATGGAGTGGGTGACGTGGATGAACTCGATGGAGAAGGGGCCGATGCTGATCTTCTCGCCGGGCTTGACGCGATTGAGGTCGGCGTCGTCGAGGAGCTCATGCTCCTCCAGGCGGCGTTCGACCAGGGCGAGCGTGAAGGCGGTGCCGTAGATGGGGATGTTGAGCTGTGTGAGGAGGAACGGGATGCCGCCGATGTGATCCTCGTGGCCATGGGTGAGGATGAGGGCGCGGACATGTTCCCGGTTTTCTTCGAGATAGGCGAAGTCCGGGGTGACGATGTCGACGCCGAGCAGTTCGGCGTCGGGGAACAGCATGCCGGCGTCGAGGACGATGATGTCATCGCCGTAGCGCAGAGCCATGCAGTTCCTGCCGAATTCGCCGAGGCCACCGAGGGGGATAACTTGTAGCTTTTTGTCGGACATACGAGGGGTGGAAGGACTCCGCAACACTCAGGCTAGCACACTACCGTAGCCGGACAAGCGAAGGGCCTACTCGAAGGAGTAGGCCCCTGCTCTGATGTTCAATGGGAGAAACAGACTCGACGGTATCGCTACCGTAAAATCTGTATTTGATTAGAGCGTAGAGCCTTTGGGGGGCCCAGTCAAGTGAAAATCTGGAAGATCTGCAACAGCACCTAACTCATTGATAATACATGGCATTATACCTCTTGACAGCGAGGGAGAGGCGTGATCTCAGGGGCGCCGGGAGGGCGTTGGGAAGTGGGGGAAAAGTCCCTAAGGTAGAGAATCGGAGGGCTTTAGAGGGCGGTGCATCAGTCGGGGACGTGGAGGAAGGTAAAAGGGGAGTCCGAGCCCTCCAAACGGATGCGGCGGTTGCGGAAGAGGGCCCGAAAGAAGGCGAAGACGACGCCTCCGGCGATGCAGAGGACCAGGAGGAGGCCGGTGAGCTCGGCGATGGCGATCAGCATGCCGGCGACGTTGGGCATCTCCGGCAGTTTACCGGGGGTGTTCCAGACGAACTCGGACTTCGAATCAATACCTTTCAGTAGGTTCTGTGCGAAAGCCGCACTCGGGGTGGTGGAGGCGAGGACCACCACGGCGCCGGTACGTTTGACGGCGAGGCCGGGCAGCTTTTCGAACTCGCGGGCCTTGCGGATGGCGAGTTGTGGGGTAAGGAAATAGAAGACGGCGAGGGTGGTGGGGCCGGCGGGGGAAGAGTAGGAGGCGGCCTGCGCCTCGGCGCCGTCCTCTAAGCCGGCAACGGCAGCGGGGACCGCGGGGAGGAAACTCTGGAGTGAATGGGGACCAAGAATGTAGCGCTCGGAGTTCCGGACTCGGCTCCCTTCGGGCAGGTAAGAGGGCAGGAGCGGGAGCCCGCCTCCGGAGCGCAGGCGGGGGAGCTGGGGGTAGAGTTCGGCGAGTTCGGCCGGGAGGGGGCGCCAGCCTTCGAACATGAGGAGGTAGTTCTGGTGGAGTACGAACTGGGCTCCGGGGGTGGAACAGGCTGTGAGAGAGGACGACGCGCAGTTGGGGGGGCGGATTGCCTGATACCAGGCTAGCGCGGCTGTGGAGTCGTCCAGGCGCCAGGCGGTGGCGGAGAACCTGCCGACGGGCCCATTGTAGACGGCTTTTTCGGAGACCTGGCCGCCGTACTCGGCCCACAGCATGGGATCGGCGGCTGCTGGGACTGAGGTGGAGGTGCGGGCCGAGCCGTGCCAGGGGTCCGGCCAGATCTGAGCGTGGACTGCGGTACTGAGGATGAGAAACGCTAAGAGCCGTGGCATTTTTTGTACTTTTTGCCGCTGCCGCAAGGGCAGGGATCGTTCCGGCCGACTTTGTCGCCCTTGATCACTTGAGCGGCAGGCTGGGATGAGGCTTCGCCGCCGGTGAACTGGAGCATTTCCATCTCGCGTTCTTTCTTGCGCTGGATGTTGCGTGTGAGGTCCACGAAGGACTTCTTGGCTGAGTGATCGGGCTCGGGCTCGGCTTCGGGCTCGGCCTCGATCTGGCGGCGCGGGTTGGCGCCGGCGGGGACGGGCTGCAGGAAGAAGAGGAAGCGGACCATCTCGTCTTCGATGCGGTCCATCATCTCCTGGAAGATCTGGAAGCCTTCCTTCTTGTACTCGATGAGCGGGTCCTTCTGGCCGTAGGCCCGCATGCCGATGCCCTCCTTGAGGTGGTCCATGGAGAGCAGGTGGTCCTTCCACTGCTGATCGATGACGGAGAGCCAGATCATGCGCTCGGTTTCGCGCATGACTTCGGGGCCGACTGAGGACTCCTTTTCGTCATAGCGGAGGCGGAGGCGATCGAGAATAAACTCCTCCATCTGGTCGCGGGTCATGGAGGCGACGTCGGCGGGGTTGAAGCGGAGACCGAACTGGGAGTTGATGTCGGTCTGGAGTCCGTTTAGGTCCCACTTGTGAGGCTCGGAGCCCTCGGGGCAGCGGGCGTCGATGAAGGTGGCCAGGATGCCGTCGACGATCTCGAAGATCTTCTCCTTCATGTCGGCGCCTTCAAGGAGCTGGCGGCGCAGGCCGTAAACGGCCTTGCGCTGCTTGTCCATGACGTCGTCGTATTCCTTGACGTGCTTACGGGAGGCGAAGTTCTGGGCTTCGACGGCCTTCTGGGCGGCGGCGATGCGCTTGGTGATGAGGCGGGACTCGATGGGGACGTCCTCCTCCATGCCGAGGCAGAGCATGAGGCCCTGGATGCGATCGCCTCCGAAGATGCGGAGGAGGTCGTCCTGGAGGGAGAGGAAGAAGCGGGATGCGCCGGGGTCGCCCTGGCGTCCGGCGCGGCCGCGGAGCTGGTTGTCGATGCGGCGGGACTCGTGACGTTCGGTGCCGACGATGCAGAGGCCGCCGGCGGCGACGACCTTGGCGTGTTCATCTTCGCACTGGGTCTTGAACCTGGAGTAGATCTCCTGGTAGCGGGCGGCAGGGGTGCGATAAGCCATGTCGCCGCGCTGGAAGTAGTAGAAATCGCTGTCAGGGACGACGGGGGCTTCACCGACGAGGGATTCGACGAGCTTCTGCTTCAGGACCTCTTCCTGGGCGAGGAACTCGGGATTGCCGCCAAGCAGGATGTCGGTCCCGCGGCCGGCCATGTTGGTGGAGACCGTGACGGCGCCGTAGCGCCCGGCCTGGGCGACGATGTAGGCTTCGCGCTCGTGGTTCTGGGCGTTGAGGATCTCGTGGCGGACACCGTTCTTCTTGAGGATGGCGGAGAGCTTCTCGGATTTTTCGACCGAGATGGTGCCGACCAGGACGGGCTGTCCGGTGGTGGCGCGATCGGCGATCTCCTTGGCGGCGTTACGCCACTTCTCCTGCTCGGTGCGGTAGACGATGTCGTTCATGTCCTGACGGACCATCGGCTTGTTGGTGGGGATGATGGTGACGTCGAGGTTATAGATCTTGGAGAACTCGGCGGCTTCCGTATCGGCGGTACCAGTCATGCCGGCGAGCTTCTTGTACATGCGGAAGTAGTTCTGGAAGGTGACTGTGGCGAGGGTCAGATTCTCCCGCTCGATCTTGACGCCTTCCTTGGCTTCGACGGCCTGATGGAGCCCGTCGGACCAGCGGCGACCGGGCATGAGGCGGCCGGTGAACTCGTCGACGATGATGACCTCGCCGTCCTTGACGAGGTAATCGCGGTCGCGCTGATAGAGGACGTGGGCGCGGAGGGCCTGCTGGACGTGGTGGTTGAGCTCGATGGATTCGGGGTCGTAAAGGTTGACGACGTTGAGAAGGCGTTCGCACTTGGTGACGCCTTCTTCGGTGAGGGCGACGGAGCGGTGGCGTTCGTCGACAGTATAGTCGCCGGTGGTGTATTTCTCGCCGGGCTCCTTGCCTTCGATGACCTCGCCGCGGACGAGGCGGGGGATAATGCCGTTGACCTTGTAGTACTTGTCGGTGGACTCTTCCGACGGACCGGAGATGATGAGAGGCGTACGGGCCTCGTCGATGAGGATGGAGTCGACTTCGTCAACGATGGCGTAGTGGTGGCCGCGCTGGACGCACTCCGCGAGACTGAACTTCATGTTGTCGCGGAGGTAGTCGAAGCCGTACTCGTTGTTGGTGCCGTAGGTGATGTCGCAGTGGTAGGCGGCGCGGCGCTGGTCGTCGTCGAGGCCGTTAACG
>JACRKW010000218.1 GCA_016215215.1 Acidobacteriota bacterium | reverse complement strand
TTGGAAAGTCACCTCCCGGCTTACCTTCAATCTCGGTCTTCGCTACGAATACGAAACCGGCCTTGCCGAATCAGGCGACCGCCTCACCTACTTCGATCCCTCCTTCAAGTCCCCCTTGCAGGGTGTCGATGCCCGCGGCGCCATCCTCTTCGCCGGCGGGTCCAATCCCCGCTCCATCCGCCAGACCCCCGTCGCCAACTTCGGTCCGCGACTCGGCTTCGCTTACCGTGTCGCCGATAAGACCACTATCCGCGGCGGCTATGGTGTCTTCTTCATCCCCATCGGAGTCGAGCCTACCCTCGGCACCACGCCGTTCAACTTCACCGTGAACGCCGACGTCGTCTCCTCGGAAGGAAAGCCTCTCACAAGCCTCTCCAATCCCTTCCCTGCCGGCCTCCCCCTCACCGCCCGGCGAGTCACGGACGGCTCCTACCTCCTCGGCACCGACCCCGCCGCCGCCCTCATTGCGCCCAATACCGTAGTTCGCGACAACCCCGTCAGCTATATGCAGCAGTGGAACTTCGCCGCCGGCCGCCAGGTCGGCCGTTCCCAGGTCATCGATCTCACCTACTTCGGCAGCCATGGCGTCCACCTTCCCATCCCCAACATGACCTTGAACCAGATTGACCCCCGCTATCTCGCCAACGGCGGTGCCTGGCTCAATGAGCGCGTCCCTAACCCCTGCTACCCGCAGATCAAGACCGGCCTGCTCAGCCTCGCCACCGTGCCCCGCATGCAGCTCCTGAAGCCGTTTCCGCAGTTCGCCGCCGTCTCCACCGCCAACGCTTACGGCAGCACCCTCACCCTCTTCCGCCCAGCCGTCGGCGACTCCGTCTACCACGCCGCCACCCTCCGCTACGAAAAACGATTCGACCGCGGCCTCTCCGTTCAGGCTCATTACACCTGGTCCAAACTCATCGATACAGGCGGCGGTACCAACGGCAACGCCTTCAACGACCCATCTGCCCTGCGCGACATCTACAACACCCGCCTCGAACGCTCCCTCGGTACCTTCGACGTCGCCAACCGCCTCATCGTCACCTATGCCTACGAGCTTCCCTTCGGCCGCGGCAAGGCCCTCGCCAAGGACTCCGGCCGCCTGCTCGACGCCGTCATTGGCGGCTGGACCGTCTTCGGCTTCCACACCCTGGAAAGCGGTCGTCCCGTCGTGGTAGGCGGACCCGACCTGAGCCGCGTGGCCGGCTCCTCCCCCTCGCGCGTCAGCGTCGTCTACGGCCAGGACCCCCGCCTGCCATACGACACTGCCGTCTCCAACGCGCGCGACTGGAACCCCGTCTGCAACTGCACCAGGCCCTGGTTCAATCCCGCAGCTTTCTCCGTCACCCCCGAGTTCCAGATCCCCAACGGCCCCCGCACCCTCCCCGGCCTGCGCCAGGATTGGACGCGCAACTGGGACCTCTCGCTCGATAAGCGTCTCAAGCTCGCCGAACGCCTGAACCTGACTCTCCAGGGGCGCTTCTTCAACATTCTCAACCAGGTCTACTTCGCCGGCCCCAGCGTCACCACCGTCAACTCGGCCAACTTTGGCTCCACCACCGGCGTCAACTCTGCTCCCCGCCGGATTGAACTCGGGTCACGCCTCGCCTGGTAACGCCTCGCGGCTCTGCGCCGCCCTAACTTGCGATATGCTGGCCGCGGGCCGGCAAGGCCCGCCTGCACCAAGGGAGATCTTCGCCATGAGCACTTCCGAACAACCCCGCCTCGCCGCTCGCCGTGCTTTCATCACAGCCGCTTCCGCCGCCGCCGCGCTGCCCCTTGCTGGCTCTGCCGCTCCCCGGCCCCTATCGGATAAGGAGAAGCTCGCCCGCATCGCGTCCAACACCTGGCCCGTCCGCACCCTCTTCAAAACCCGAGGCAGCGGCCGTGCGGCCAGCCCCGAGACCGAGGCCTTCCGCAAGAAATACGGGGAAATCACCATGCTCGACTTCCCCCAGTTCACCCGCGATACCTTTCCCGGTGTTCGCCACATGGACCTCTGGTCCTCCCTCTTCGGCGATTTCTCCGATGAGTCCATGTACGCCAAGTCCACCTTCGCCGGAGCGCAGGGCTCCCGCACGTTCTTCGAGTTCGACCCCTCTACCCCATCCGGTAGGAAGTGGCTCGACAAGCTTGCCGCCAAAATCGCCTCCACCGGCATCAAGTGCCACCACGTCTCCAACAACGCACCGCGCGACATCTGCGACCTCGATGAGACCAAGCGTAAGGAAGGCATTGCCGTCGCCAAGAAATGGCTGGACGGCAGTGCCCAGATCGGCGCCAAGACCATGCGCGTCAATACCGGCGGCCCCCGCATCGCCCCCAACGCCGTCGCCACACGCGACTACCCGCGCAACGATGAAATCGTCAAGTACCTCAAGAACGCCATCGACTCCTTCAGGGAGATGGCCGAATACGGAGCCAAGGTCGGCGTCAAAGTCACCATCGAGAACCACTGGGGCCTCAGCGCCAACCCCACCAACGTCCAGATCATCCTCGATGAGGTCAACCACCCCTTCTGCGAAGCCTCCCCCGACTTCTGCAATTGGGAGCACGAATACATGCTCTATCACGGCCTCCAGGCCCTCGCTCCCTACACCCACTCCACCGTTCACGCCAAGTACTGGAACCGCTGGAAGGAAGTCGACGTCAAGCGCTGCGTCCGCATCATGACCAAGGCCGGCTTCAAGGGGATCTTCGCTCTTGAATACGAGGACGGTCCCTGGGATGGCGTCGAAGGCGCGCGCTATCTCTTCAAGGAAGTCATGGCCGCCCTCTGAGCGGCCCGCCGCCGTGCCCCAGCTTGCGGTATCGTGTCCTATCGAGGACACATGCACCACACCACCACTCCTTCGCGCCGGACCTTCCTGAATTCCGCCGCCGCCGGACTCGCCCTCACCGCCGCCCACCATCGCGCCATGGCCGGCACAGCTCCAAGCGATCGCATCCGCGTCGGCTTCATCGGACTCGGCGGTATGGGCACGGGCCGGCTCAACGGGTTCATGAAGCACCCCGATGTCGTTGCCGCCGCCGTCTGCGACCTCGACTCCACCCATCTCTCTCGCGCCACCGCCCTTGTCGAGAAGACCCAGGGCCACAAGCCCGCCGCCTACCACGACTTCCGCAAGCTCCTCGACGACAAAGACATCGATGCCGTCATGGTCGCCACCCCCGACCACTGGCACGCCCTCCCCCTCATCCACGCCTGCCAGGCAGGCAAGGATGTCTTCGTCGAGAAGCCTCTCAGCTACTCCATCGGCGAAGGCCGTGCCATGGTCAACGCCGCCCGCCGCAACAAGCGCGTCACCCAGATGGGCAACCACATCCACAACGACCTGCCCAACTATCGCCGCGTCGTCGAAATCGTCAAGTCCGGCATGCTCGGCAAGATCAACCGCGTCTATTGCTCCCTCGCCTCCGGCTCCAAGGGCATCGGCAACCCTCCCGACTCCGCCCCTCCTGCTGAGCTCGACTACGACTTCTGGCTCGGCCCCGCACCCAAGCGTCCCTACAACCCCAGCCGTTCGCACCTCAACTTCCGCTACTTCTGGGACTATTCCGGGGGCGTCTTCATCGACTTCTGGTGCCATTTCACCGATGTCGCCTACTGGGCGCTCGACCTCACCGCTCCCCGCAGTGTCGCCGCCGCCGGCGGCCGCTGGACCGCGGGCGATAACGCCGAAACGCCCGACACCATCGAGGTCCTCTACGATTTCCCCGAGCTCGTCCTCTCCTGGACCGTCCACCCCAACGGCCGCCCCGGCTACGACCACATGGGCAGCAGCGTCATCTTCGAAGGCACTCAAGCCACCCTCGTCACCAACTACTCCAAGCACGAGATCTGGATCAAGGGCAAGCAGGAGCTGAACTTCACCCGCCCGCCGCAGTCCATCCCGGACTCTCCTGGCCATATCCGCGAATTCCTCGACTCCATCAAGTCCCGCCAGTTGACCACGTGCGATGTCGCCTACGCCCACCGCCTCAACAAAGGCGGCCTCCTCGGCAACATCGCCTTCCGCACCGGCGAACGGATCTACTGGGACGATGCCAAGGAACGCATCATCGGCAACCCCCGCGCCGATAAGCAGTACGTCACCCGCCGCTACCGCAAGCCCTGGAAACTCGCTTGACCGCCAACGTCTCGCATGCCAGGCGACGGACCATCGCCTGGCTCCTCTTCGCCTCCGGCTTCATCAACTACCTCGACCGGGCCGTCGTCTCGGTCGCGCTGCCCGTCATTGCTGTTGATCTTCACCTCGGCCCGGCCGCCAAGGGCGTCCTGCTTTCGGCCTTCTTCTGGTCCTACGCCCTCATGCAGCTCCCCATGGGCTGGTTCGCCGACAAGTTCAATTTGAAGTGGTTCTACGCCGCCGCCTTCGCTCTCTGGTCGTTAGCCTGCGGTCTTACCGGCTTCGCCTCCACCCTTGCAGTCCTTATGGCCATGCGCGTCCTGCTCGGTATCGGCGAATCCATCTACGTCCCGGGCGGAATGAAGGCTGTCAGCCTGCTCTTCCATCAGCGCGACCGCGGCCTCGCCTCCGGACTCATGAACTGCGGCACCCGCGCCGGACTTGCCCTCGGCGCGCCCTTCATCGCCTGGCTTGTCACCAGTTACGGTTGGAAAAACTCGTTCTTCATCCTCGGTTTCTTCAGCCTACTCTGGCTCATCCCTTGGCTGGCCATCTACCCCGCCCACATCCACGCCGCCTCAATCCAGTCCTCCGAACCCCTCCGCGCCCGTCTTCGCCGACTGGACCGCAATCTGCTCGGCCTCTGCCTCGGTCACGTCTGCTTCAGCTACTACTGGTATCTGCTTGTCACCTGGCTCCCCGACTACCTCGTCGAATCACGCCACCTCACGCTGCCCCAGGCCGGCGCCTTCGCCGTCATACCCTATCTCGTCTTCACTGTCAGCGAGCCGCTCGGCGGCTGGGCCGCCGACATCCTCGTCCGCCTCGGCTTCAACGAGACCCGCAGCCGCAAGACCATCATCTCCGCGGCTTTCCTCACCAGCCTCATGCTCCTGCCCGCCGGACGGGCCGCCAACGATACCGCCGCCGTCTGGATGATCGGCGCCGCCTCCCTCGTTGGCCTCGCCACCGGAAACATCCTCGCCCTGCTTCAAAGCGTGGCGCCGCCCGCCGAGGTCGGTCTTTGGGCCGGAATCCAGAACTTCGCCGGAAATCTCTCCGGTATTGTCGCCCCCATCGTCACCGGCATCCTCATTGAGCGGACCGGCTCCTACTACCCCGCCTTCGTCCTCTCCGTCGCCGTCCTGCTCGCCGGCCTCCCCGCCTACTGGTTCCTCGTGCGCCAGCCTCCCCGGCCCGTCAGAACGTGATTCCCACCACCACTTCCAGCTGGTCCCGCTTGGCCATGAAAGGCGCCGTGCTGAACGTCTGCGCCATCCACCGCGTGTACCGCACTTCCGGCGTCACCTTGATTCCGAAATCGTCCCGGAACCGCATCCCGCCTCCGGCCACCAGCCCCCGCACCGTCCCGTGGTTCAGCGGCGACCCTGTTGGGCCTGATGCCGTGTTGCCTTCGTTGTCCGTCACGTCGCGAGTCGTCTTCAGGTTCGACACCTTTCGTAGCGCCACGCCACCCCGCACAAACAGGTGCGACGCGAACCCGGTTCTTCCAAAGTAGTTGTACCGGAACGTCAGCGGAAAATCGTAGTACCGCGCCTTGGTCTGCAACACGGTGGTCGCAATGTCCGTGTCGGTCACCGTCCAGAAGCCGACCGCCCTGTAGATCGCGTCCAGGTCCAGACCGAACTTCCTTTTGAAGGAAAGCTCCAAGGCCGCCCCGCCGCCGAACTTCTTCGTTCCGTGCAGGCCGGCGTTGGAAATCGGCGCCGAGGAGGGCTTCATCAACATCGATCCCAAAGGCAGGTAGCTGGCCCGCCCGCCGATCGTGAACGTCTTGGTGAACGGCCCCTCCGTCACGCCCTTCTGTGCAAATACGCCCGGCGCCACACTCATCGCGGCGGCCAGCAGCATGGCTCGGCTGGTAAACTTCGTCATGTTTGGTACCTTTCCACGATACCAAACCAACCCTCGCTCCCGCCCTCACCTGCCCGTCAACATCGACTTCACCAGTTCCCCCAACTCCGACTTCCGCTTTGCGTGCTCCTCCGCATTGGCCGGTCCGGCGAATCCCGCGTGTACGGCCCTCACCCTGTGATCCCGCCCCAGGTAGATTGTCGCCGGATACCCCGCGAAGTTCGCCAGTTGAGGCAGCTTTCTCAACACCTCCCCGTCTTCCGTGGTTCCTGCCAGCAGCATCGGATATGTCACCCCGTGCAGTTTCCCGAACGCTCCCAGCGTCTCCCGGTCCCGCTCCAGTTCGCCGGTGTACTCAAACCCCAGCGCCACAATCTCCAGACCTTGCCCCTTGTACTTCCGGTAGAGTTCCATCAGGAAAACCGCCTCGTCGTGGCAGTTCGGGCACCACGACCCCATGATCGTCACGATCACCGCTTTCCCCCGAAACCTGTCATCGGCCAGCGAAACCCACCTTCCCGCCAGGTCCTGGAATCGGAACGCAAACTCCGCCGTCGGGTCCTTCACTGTCACCCACTTGCTCGGGTCCGGCGGCTCCGGTATTCCCATTGCCTTCGCCTTTTCCAGTCGCGCTGCCGTGAACCGCGTCTTGCCGTCCATCGTCCCTTCGATGGTTCCCTTTTCGGTCATCGCCCCCTCGATCAGCGTCGCCCGGATCCCGTCAAAGTGCGAAAGCCGCAGCTTGTTGCCCCGCGCCCGCCCCGATAGCGTCCCAAAATCCCCGTCCACCCTCTGGATGGTGCCAGTCACCTCGCCGCCCGATTGGCGGAACCGCCCGTCCATCACCCGGGCCCCACGCTCGGCGTCCGTCTGGATCCGCCATGCCCCGCCGAAATCGGCTGTCTTCTCGCCTTCGTCCACCACCGCGCTCTTGAAAGGCGCTGCGGCAAAGCCGCGCTTCACCACTCCCGCCCGTGTCCGCCGCGAGTACTCCCCTTGCAGTTTCCCGCCCCTCAGAGTTGCCTTCAAGTCGGAATCGAAGTAGCTCCATCGCAGCGCTACCTCCCCCTTCTCGCATACACCCGACGTCGACCAGATCCGCCGCTCCCCGTCCAGGATCGCGCCGCGGCAGGACCGGCCCTCCCCCTTCAGTTCGAAGCGGAACGCCACCTCCCGTCCATCTACCGCCAACACCGCGTCCCATAGCCCCCGCGGGCCACTCCCCCAAGCCGCCAGTCCCACCCAAACTGCAAGTGCTGCTCTTGTGACTACCATATGAGCCATCTTAGTTTCGCCGCCCACCCTGCCGCCACCGTCTTGGCTGTTCTGAAACTTACTATTGACATACTGGATAGAGAAGCGCAGAATAATCAAAACGGCAATCCCCGGTCGGATTGCCCTCTCGCCTGTCTGGAGGAGCAAAATGTTTCGCAAATCCATTCCCTTGGCCCTTGCGCTCTTGTGCATGGCCCTGATCGCCGCCCCTGCTTCAGCTGCCGTCATCGTCCCTTGGACCGGCGGTTCCGACTTCGATGACGAATCCATCTTCTTCACCGGATTCACGGCCGATTCGTTGACCGCCATCACCCCTGCCTTCGGGTATTTCCACGACCACGGCAACGCGCCCACCACGTTCTATCTGCAAATCGAGTTGAACAGCGTGTGGACCACCATTGGCTCGTACTCCACCCCGCCCGATAACGCGGATCACACCCTGGACAACATCGCCGGACCCTATGCCGTGTCGTTCACGCCCGGTACCGTCACTGGACTTCGGCTCTATTCCGACCCTGGCGTAAGTTGGGCCTTTCACGGCATGAGCACCGACACATCCTTCACCTTCGACAGCAAGGTGCCGGAGCCTTCCACCTACGCGTTGCTCGGCGCTGGTCTTGGGCTCCTCGCCCTGCTCCGCCGCCGCGTGAGCTAATACCGCCGCTGAGGCCCGGCCCGGTCACCCGGGCTTCAGCGGGTTCTCCGGCCACGCATGCCGCGGATACCTGCGCGACAGCTCCCGCCGCACCTGCGGGTAGAGCCTCTCCCAAAACCCAGCCAGATCCTGCGTCGTTTGTACCGGTCTGTGATTCGGCGCCAGCAGTTGCACCACCAGCGCCACGCGGCCGCCGCCAATCCGTGGAGTCTCCGTCATCCCGAAGAAGTCCTGCAAACGAGATCCTACGCAGGGCGGCCCGCCCGCCGGATAACGAATTTTCGCTTTCCTGCCCGATGGCAATTCGATCCTCTCCGGCGCCATCGTCTCCAACCGTTTTCGCTCACCAGGCTCCAATCCTGCCAGCAGCGCCCGTTCGAGCCCGCCATCCCGCGTCGCCTGTTCCAGTTCCCCCAGGCTCCGCAGACCAGTGCACAGGCCCCTCAGGCCCGCCTCCACATCGAACGCCTTCAGCCCCGCCACGGCCGCTCTCGCCTGCAGCTCCTGAATCACCTCCGGGTCCCCAAACCGGTTGAGCCCCGCCTCCAACGCCTTCTCCGCCAGTAGCTTCGCCGCCAGCACCGCATCCGGCATCGCCCCGCGGCTCTCCTCCAGAACCAGCTTGTCGTACACTAGCCCGCTCACCGCCTCCACCCGCTCGGCCTGCCTGTTCCACTCCACCGTCTCTCGCGCCTCCACCCGTCCCGGGAACAACTCCAGCAGCCAGTCCGCCTTGATCTCCGACCACTGCCTCACCACCGGCAGGCCCTTTTCCGGCCGCTCCTCGATGTCCTGCGCCACCACAAACTCCGATCCGCCTTTGGCCTCCAGCAGGGCTGAACTCCCGTTCGACATCAGCAGTGTCGATGCACCCTTGACCCGCCTCCCCACCCGGTCCGGAAACGCCAGGAGATACGCCTTCCGCAAGTCCATCACTGAACGCCGTCTCGGGGCCATCCGCCGCAACTGGGCCTCTACTTGCCCCGCGTTGCCGCGAGCCCCCGCCGCCAGCTTCGCCGCCGCCGCGACTCCCTCATGGCCCCCATGGACCGCCAGCGCCGCCAGTCTCGGGTGCAGCGGCAACCCCGCCAGCTCCCGCCCGAAGGCCGTGATCCCGCCTGCTTGGTCCAGCGCCCCCAGCCGGTGCAGCAACTCCTCGGCCGCCTCCAGCGCCTCCCCGGGAGGCGCGTCCAGCCACGACAGCGCGTGCGGATCCCGTAACCCCGCCGCGTGCAGATCCAGGCAGAGCTGCGACATCTCCCTCCTCAGGATCTCCGGCGTGTCGTGCTCCGGACGCCGCAACAGATCCTCCTCCGTGTACAGCCGGATCACCCGCCCCGGACCCGTCCGCGCCGCCCGCCCTGCCCGTTGCGCCGCCGAGGCCCGCGAAATCCTTCGAACCTCCACCCTCGGCAGCCCCGACCAACGGTTGTCCAGCGCCACCCGCGCCAGCCCGCTTTCCACCACCGCTCTCACCCCCTCTATCGTGAT
>JACRKW010000217.1:2862-22034 GCA_016215215.1 Acidobacteriota bacterium | reverse complement strand
CCGGGGTTCCTGGAAGGGCGTGACGCTGGACGGGTTGAACGTGGCCGCGGCGGTGCGGGCGAACTCGACGCTGGGCGACCGGACGGGCGAACCGTACCCGGTGCGGGCGTTCCTGATGGTGGACGAGCGGGCGAACCTGGAGCAGCGGCAGGCGCTGCGGGAGTTCGCGCAGCGCATGACGGGCGACCTGCTGGGCGACATCGTGAAAACGGCCGCGATGCCGATCCGGTTCACGGTGGAGGGCGCAAGCGTCCACCAATCGCGTGTGACGCTGAGCGCCGGGACGCTGGCGCAGATCCGGACGCGAGCAATTGAAGAGGGCGACCACACCTGCGGTCACGAAGTGCCGTGGTACGACCCGCTGGCCAAGACCGATCATGCGATGGCGGCTTACACGCTGGAGAACGGATTCCAGGGTTCGACCACCGAGGACCTGCGAGTGAGCTGGCGGAGCCCGTACAGGCGCAGCGCGTTTGTGGGCACATTTCACCTGAGCGAGTAGGCGGGGCGCAGGGCCTGGGCGTGAGGCCGCGGCTGCCATTGCCGCGGGTCGAACGGCTTCGTCTTGCCCGGCGCGCGGATCCACCGGGATCGTGCGCCGCTCCGCATCACTTCCCCATCGGCACAGCCTCCGGCTCAAGCCCTAGCTTCGCCAGCAGGGCGTATACCGCAAAGCCCGTTATGAAGCTGTAGACCACCGCAGGCTGCGCCAGGTCCTTCACCACCTGCGAAACCGGCAGGAACGGCAGCACGCCGATCGCAAAGCCTGCAGCCCAGGCGAGGTACCCCGCCCAGTTGATGCCGGCGCGCGGTCCGGCCCAGCGGCGCCCGCTGAGCAGGTAGTCGGCAGCCATCGCGCCGCAGATGGGACCAAACGACGCGCCGACAATCGTGAAGAAACCGATCAGGTTGCCCGCCGCACCCGTGACGGCAAGAATAATCGCCACCGTCATGCCCGCCATCGTGGATCCCATGCGCGAGACGCCCGGAATCATCGTCGAGAAACTATTGCCGGCGATGAAAGAGGAAAAGCACGCCGGAGGGACGGAGGCCAGTGTGAAGAGGAAGAACATGGCCGTCGCCAGCGGCCCGCCGATGCCGGCCACCACGGCGTCGTAATTGAATCCTTCAACGTTCGGCATCAGCACCTTCGCCCCGGCAACGGAGAGCAACGGCAGCCCTCCGGCCACCAGCACGGCCGCCACGATACCCACCAGGCCGCCCCACTTCACATCCGCCGAATGCCGGCTGTGCAGACCGAAGTCCGCCCCCGCCGCGCCGGCCGTGGCGAAGAAGCCCACCACAATCTGGATGAGCAGCGTGAAGGCGATCCATGGCGCCGGCTGCGTGGGCACGTGTCCCGTTATGCCCGCCGAGGTCCGCCAGAAGACAATCACGATCATCACCAGCGGGATGAAGTTCAGGAAGGTGGCCACCTTGGCCACGTACTGGATGCCCATCACGCCGATCCAGGCCATCAGGTAGCCCCAGACCACTCCTGTGATCACGAAGGGCGTTGTGCCCGGCGTCGCGTCCATGCCCAGCGCGGTGAGGATGAACTTGGCTGCGAAGAATGTCCCGACGCCGAGCCAGCCCACCTGCAGCAGTCCCATGAGCAGACCCGGCATCAGGTATCCGCCGCGTGTCCCGAAGGTCGACGCGCCGACGACGTACAGCGGGTAGCCGGTTTTCATCCCCACCATCGCCGGCACGTAGTAGAAGAGGCCGTAGCTCAACAGGCCGGCCGCGGCCAGCGCGCCGATGCACAGCGCGAGCGAACCGCGCGTGATGGTGCCGGCGGCGATGGAGTTGTAGAAGGCGATCCAGAGGAAGATCCCCGCGTAGGCCGGCGCCGTGTTCTTGTACCACGGCGCGCGATTGGCGGCGGGGTTGGGAGATGCCTGGGCGAGATAGGAAGGCAGCATGGCTGGACAAGCATACTACCAACTTGGGCGTAAAGGGGTGGCCGCTATCGCAGCCGCGCCGACAGGCTCGTCATCATCTTCTCGAAGCGCGCGCGCTGCTCCGGCGTGAGCACCCGCATGATGCGCGTCTTGCCTTCGGAGCGGAAGTCGTCCATCTGGCCCTGCAGGTTGGCGTAGTAGAGCACGAATTCATCCAGCACCGTCTCGATCTCGGCCGCCTGCTCGGGCGTGAGATCCAGCTCTTTGCGCAACATCGCGATGGTCATCTCGCGGCCGCCCTGCTCCCAGTTGCCGGCCGCGGCCGAGCGCGTGGGGGCCAGCCGCACCGTCAAAGCCCCTGCGGCGGCGCCGCAGAGAAACACCGCCAGCAAAATGAGCAGGATCTTGGGATGATGCCAAGTCGGGCGGACGCAGGCGGCTCTGTTGTCTAGGCTCACCGGGTTGGGCTCTCAGTCGGAGGAGATGGCCAGGCTCGAAGGCTGGCCGCCGTAGCTGGCAAGGTTCACCAGAACCACGGACCGGGCGCGGCCGGGGTCGTCGACGCCTGCCTGCGGCAGATCGGAGCCCGCCAGGATGGTCATCGGATTGTCTGCGTGCAGCATGGGATCCTGCCCCGTCTGCCATACGGCGGAGCCCATCAGGACGAAGAGGGCGAGGCAGGCGAACACCAGCCTCTTGGCGAAGACCGGTTCCAGGAAGATCGTCCAGAGAGAGTATGAGGCGGTCTGCGCTTCAATGCGCTCCATGATGCGGGCATAAAAACCCGGGGCGGGATCCAGTTGCTCGGGTGCGCGGAGGGAATGGAACAGTTCGGCCTGGCTCTTCATGCCGGAGACAGCCGCGCGGCACTCCGGGCACGACTCCAGATGCTCGCTGAGAGCGCCGGACGCGTGAGTGGCCAGAGCGGAGAGGTGGTCCTCAAGTCCGTCTTTCATTGGCTGATGCATAACCGTCTTCCCTCAAAACCTGTTCAGTCGTCCGCGGACTCCTGACGGAGGACCGGATCGCCCGCCGGTCTGAAACCACGCCGGCTGGTCGTCCAAGCCTCTCCGCATATCATATCCGGTCAACTCCGGAGTTGGGGCCGGAACTCCGTGGAACCCTACTCCACGGCCGGCCGGGCCCCTGAAACCCGTGTCAGCCGCTGCGCCGCCTTCAACAACTTCTGGCGGGCGCGAAACAACTTCACTTTGATCGTATTCTCGTTCATCCCGGTCATGGCCGACAACTCCTCGACCGAATGACCTTCCACTTCTTTCAACATCATCAGGTTCCGGTCTTCCGCCGAGACCTTCGACAACAGCTTCATGACCAGGTCGCGCTGGGCCAGCGTCGCGTCAAACATCGGCTGGCCGTCCGGCTCGCTCCGTTCCATGCTGACGGCGTCGTCTTCGCTGAAGTCGCTCTCATACACCAACTTGCGGACCTTCTTCTTCCGCAGGTAGTCGTAGCACTCGTTCACCGTGATCTTGTAGACCCAGGTGAGGAAACTGGAGCGGAAGTCGAAGTTGTGGATCGAAAAGTAAACCTTCGTGAATACCTGCTGGGCGATGTCCTCGGCGTCGTTGCGGTTGCGCAGAATGCCGAAGATGATGGAAAAGACCTTCGATTGATAGCGGTCGACGATCTCGCGAAATGCGAGTTCGTCTTTGGCCTGGACCCTACGGACCAGATCCGCTTCTTCAGACTTGCGGTAATCCACGCGTGTCTTTCCCTGGCGGGAGGCGGTCGCCTGAACTCCTGCAACGGGGATGGGGAGGACGCCGGTGAAGCCGCTCATGCCCTACCGACGCACCCGCCCGCCGGGCGGTTTCAGCCAACCTCCAAACCATACCAGATCACGGCACCCATCCGCCTTGTTCCGGCATCACAAAAGAGTGCGACAATGGGCTTGCAGGCGCATGCCCGGGCTTTATTCAGTACAATAAAGTAGGAGACGACCTAAACCCATGATTACATTGACCACGACAGCCATCGGCAAGGTAAAGGAGATACTCGGCTCGCAGGACCCAAAACCGGCCGGGCTGCGCATCTCGGTCGTTGGCGGCGGCTGTTCGGGCTTCAGCTACTCCATGGCCTTCGAGAACAGCCCGGGCTTGCTCGACAAAACCTACAACTTCGAAGACCTGAAGGTCTTCATCGACCAGGCCAGCATGCTCTACCTCGACGGCGCCGAAGTGGATTACGTCGAAACACTCGAAGGCGCCGGCTTCAAGTTCAGCAATCCGCAGGTGAAGTCCACTTGCGGTTGCGGCTCGAGCTTCAGCGTCTAGGGGCGGGCGTTTTGAGTCAGCCGCTGGACCTCAGCCGCCTGATGACCGAGCAGGTCAACCCTGCTTCGGCCGGACTGGACGCGCTCTCCACCCGCGAGATGCTGGCTGTCTTCAACCGCGAGGACATGCGCGTGGCCGAGGCCGTGGAAAGGGAACTCGGCCAGATCGCCCGCCTCGTCGATGAAACCGCCGCCGCAATGCGAAGCGGCGGCCGCCTGTTCTATACCGGCGCCGGAACCAGCGGGCGGCTGGGCGTTCTGGACGCCAGCGAATGCCCCCCCACCTTCAACGTTCCGCCTGACCTCATCACCGGCATCATCGCCGGCGGCGAGGAGGCCCTGAGAAGTGCTGCCGAGGGAAGCGAGGACTCGCCTGAAGCCGGGGCCCGGGACCTGCTGGCGCGCGGCTTCACAGCCCGGGACGTCCTCGTGGGTATCGCCGCCAGCGGACGCACCCCGTACGTGCTGGGCGCCGTGGACGCAGCCAACAAGCTGGGCGCCTTGACGGCCTGCATCGTCTGTTAGCCGGACTCCGAGCTCGCCGCGCGGGTTCGCATCCCGATCGTTCCTCTGCCCGGCCCCGAGGTCATCACCGGCTCTACTCGCTTGAAGGCCGGCACAGCCACCAAACTGGTGCTGAACATGATCTCCAGCGGCGTGATGATTCGTCTCGGATACGTCTACTCGAACCTCATGGTGAACGTCCAGCCTCGCAATGAGAAGCTGGTAGACCGCGCACAGCGCATTATCATGGCCGTCACCGGGTGTGAGCGTGATCGTGCGGCCTCGCTTTTGCAGGAGTCCGGACGCAACGTCCGCACGGCTATCGTCATGGGAAGCCTGAACGTCACTCGCGCCGAGGCGGAGAGCCGGCTCAACTCCTGCGGAGGGCGCGTCCGCGAAGCGATCGGGCAAGTCCAGCCATGAAGCACTCGCCCGCGTTCCTGGCGCTGGTCGACAGCGCCAAGAGCCGTATCCGCCAGATGAGCATCCCTGAATACCTTGCGCTCAGGGAGAGTGGCGCCCCGCATCTGCTGATCGACACGCGGGAGGAGAGCGAATGGGCGGCCGGCCACATCGCCGGGGCCATCTACATCGGCAAAGGCGTGATTGAGCGCGACATCGAATCGCGTGTGCCGGACAAGGATTGCCTGCTGGTGCTCTACTGCGGCGGCGGATTCCGCTCGGCGCTGGTGGCTGAGAGTCTGCAGCGAATGGGCTACACCTCCCCGGTCTCGCTCGACGGGGGATGGCGGGAGTGGAACGAGCGCGGCTTGCCCACCCAACCCTAGCCGTTTGAACGGCCGGCTCAGAACAGCTTGAGCAGCGTGGAAAGCAGGCACCATCCGATGTGCGTCAGGGCGATGATCTCCACCACTTTCACGAAGAAGACGATCCGCTCGTTCAGAAACTCAAAGCGGATCAGCAGCGCGCAAACCACGGCCACATAGACCACGTACGGGTTGAGGATCAGGTCCCAGGTGTTGAGATAGACCACCAGCGCGATGTCGTAGATCAGCGGCCAGTTGTTCTCCAGCCGCATGTTGATGCGCGTCATGCCGAGCCACAGAGTGCCCATCAGCAGCAGAAAGGTAAATAGAAGTCCGACGTTGCCCATGCTCTAGCCCTGGCTGAAGAGTCAGAAAGTCCATAATACGCTCGTGAAGCCCGTGTGTGCGCGGTAATTTTGAGCGGAGAGTAGATCTTCTCGATAGCGGTAGTATTGATATCCGGCGTTCCACCGCACCTTGGGGTGGAGTTTGACTGAGACTCGGGCCAGCGGCGAGTCGAAGTCCATGGGGAACGCCTGAACGGAGATGAAGGCCGCCTGGGCGGACGCGCTGCCCTGTCGGCCCCGCCCCCCGGTATCGCGGCTCAGGGTGAAACCCGCATAAAGATCCACGCGCTGGCCGATGGAGAACCGCGCCCCCATGTGCGAGCTGTGTAGGTTGCTGACGTAAAGCGACTGCTCGCCGCGGATCATGACCGCCGCCAGGAAGTAGGCAATCCCCGTATGCGTGTCGGAGTTCAGCCGCGCGTATCCCCCGTCCAGGGAGAACCAGTCGCGAGGAGTCCAGGAGCCGTCCGCGGCAAACTGCCGGCCCTTGGCGCTGTGGGCAAACAGCGAGACCATGTTCGAGTTGTTGTAGCTGCGGGCCGTGCCGGAGACCGAAAACGGCCCCTGCCGCCACAACAGCCGCGCCGAGTAAGTGTCGTAGTCCTTCTCCGACACCGGAAAGAACGCCCGGCTCTGCCGGCCCACTTCCCCGTCAATGGCCACCGTGAGAGGCTTCGCCGGGCGCAGCCGGAAGCCGGCCTGCCCGGCGTGCAGAACGTTCGATTGCCGGGAGGTCACCCCGCCGGTGAAGTCCTCGATGGTGATCAGCTCCGTGCTGCGGATCAGGCGGTTGGAGTACTGGTAACCGCCGTGGACAGCGGCCCAGGGCTTCAGTTGGAACCAGGCGCCCGCCGAATTGGAGATCGTGCGGATGCCCAGGTACCGGAAGTCCGCCTGGTTGATGTCCAGGTCGCCGTTGTTGAATTCGCGGTAGCGTGAGTCGCCCTCCATGCGCGCGGAGTGGAAGGCGGTGTGGTTGGTGACCGTGATCCTGGAAGTGGGGAACAGGCTCAAAGTGAGCTGCCCGGTGGCAACGGGGCGGCGGCCCTGGCCGGCCGCGGCGATCTGCCGGTTGGCTGCGGCGTTGAAGCGGTCTATCCCCGTGGCGGTTTCGTCCAGCTGGAAACTGCGGCGGCCCGCCGAATAGGTGAACCGGCCGTTCAGCGCCCAGCGTTCGCCCTTTTCGCGAAAGAGGTTGAGACGGAACGACGGAGTTGTCCCCTCGTAGGGCTGTGTGCGGCTGAGCGAGTTCAACCTGGTGCGGTCGGCGGCATTGTTCCCAAGCGACGGCCCGGTGAGCGCCGCCGGCGTCTCTTCGCGGTACGACTCCCAAACCTGCATCCAGTTCAGCTTCACTCCAAGGACCGAGACCTCGTTGCCGAACCGGAACTCGTTCTGCCGGCGCCGCACATCGGCGAAGAGCGCGAATTCGTCGCCCCGCACGCTGTCGAAGACGTTCACCGTGGTCAGCGCGGGCCCCTGCTGCAGCGACCGGCTGAATCCCGCGAAAAGGCGAAACTTCGACTGCGGAAAGAGGACGAAGTCGTGGTCCTGCATGCGGCGCGTGGTATCCATCCGGTGCTGGCCGAAGCTCACCGGCACGGCTGGGTTGAAGTAGGCGCTCTCACGCCACAGCAGGTCGTAGCGATAGAGGCGGTTCTTCGCCATGCGCAGTGTGGCTGCCTGGTAAGGATCGTTTCCAAGCCCCTGGACGGCCAGCACGAGCTCGTCCAACAGCCTGCCGTGGCCGTCGCGCGAATTCACGCTGAGCCGGCCTGCCAGCAGCCGGATGCCGTTGCCGTAGTTGACGTCGCTTCGATACTTGGCCTCGTTGCCGCCGGTGGAATGGAAACGGTAGCCCGTCTCCCACGACTGCACGACGTTGTACAGGCCTACATTCTGCCCGCGCGCCTCTCCCACCTTGGCGTCAGTGGGTGCCACCGGTGGCTGCGCGCAAGCGGCGGCAGCCAGCAGGGCCATGGGAACGGCCAGGCGCCGTATCATCGCAGGAACCTCGCATCCGCGTTGGAACCGTGGATTCGGACGTGGCAGGTGACGCAATTCCTGAACCGCGGATCCGCCATGTTGTGCGTGCTGGGCGTAAGCTTGACGCCGTCGCCCTGCCGGCCAAAGGACCCCGCGCCGTTGTGGCACTCCAGACAGACCGTGAACACCGCCGGTCGCTTCAGCATCCTGGCGTTCGCCGTACCGTGGGGAACGTGGCAGGAAAGGCAGCCTTCCACGCGAACCGCGGCGTGCTCGTACACGTAGGGTCCGCGCTTGTCGTTGTGGCACTTCATGCACGGCTCCTCGTTGCCCAGCCCGGCATCCACCATGCGGGGCCGCGCGCCCATGCCCCATGCCGGCGCCGCCGCCCCATGCGGATTGTGGCAATCGGTGCAGTTCATGAACCCCTCGTTCACGCGGTGTTTGAATGGTTGCGAGAACTGGGCGCGCACATTGCCGTGGCAGCCATAGCAGACCTCGCGCTGCTCTCTGGCCAACAAGGCCTTGGGTGTGCGCGGCTTGTGAATGGAGTGGCAGGAGTTGCAGGCCACCGAAGCCAGCGTATGGCTCGACCTTCGGATGCCCGCGCGCCCCAGACTCTCCGCATGACAGCGCAGGCAGTTGTCGATCACCTGTTTCGGCTGCATCTGTGAGAAGGCGCGGATGCTGGCCTTGCCGCCCTTGGCCGCGACGTGAGCGGCGGCCGCGCCGTGACAGCCCTCGCAGCCCGTGCGCTCCGGGGGCTCAACCCCGGAGGCCACCGACTTGTAGTGCGGATTCTTGTAGAACTCCGCGGCGACGCCGGGATGACATGTGCGGCAAACCTGCCCACCGGTCCATGCTGGTTGCGCGCGGACATGCAGCGCCGCGCCTGCGCCAACCGCAAACAAAACTGCGATTGGAACCAGGACGCGCCTCGCCTTGATCCCCAGTGTGCCCAGCATGCTCTCACTATAAGACAAAGCGGGACCGTGTCCGGAACACGGTCCCGCTGATTTGTTGCCGCGCCGGGTTTACCAGACGTAGCTGACGCTGAACACAGGCGCGAAGCTGAGGAACCATCCGTCGAGCGCCGCGCCGTTCACCGGCGTGATGACGTTCTTCGGGGCCTGGGTCATGTAGCTGAGCACCTCGATGCGCAGGTGCGTCTTGGCGCCCATCGCGAAGCGCACGCCTGCGCCGGCCGTGATCATGGGCTTCCATTCGCTGGTGTTGGTCAGCACGGCCGTGCTGATGAAGGGCTGCAGCGGCACCGCGTTGCCTGTGCCGGTGTACTGCTTCACTCCGCCCCCGGCCAGCAGGTAGGGCCGCGTCTTGGACTCGCGCTTGTTGAAGTAGAGCAGAACATCGTAGTGGATGGCCTGGCTGCGGCCGCCCATGGTGAAGTTCTTGCCCCCGCCGGAGAGCTCCATTTCATTGGAGAAGAAGGAGTAGCGGATCTCTCCGCCCACCCGGTTCCCCAGCTGTCCGACGTAGCCCGTGAAGCCGTATCCGGGCTTGAACTTCGCGTCCACGGTCGCTGTTCTGCCGGTGATCTGGCTGGACTTGTAGATCGAGGCGCCGCCTCCGGCGCCCACTTCCCATTTCTGTCCGTAGGCCGGCGGCGCGATGGTGGAAACAAGCCCCGCGGCGATGATCAGGGTGGCGGTCTTAAGACAAAACATAGCAATCCTGTTTTACTCGAAATCCTGTCGAATTGGAAGCCTGGAGTGAAAGGCGGGGAGGCTGGCCTCCCCGCTCGGGAACGAAGGGTCAGTCGATCACTCGGACAGTGACGCTACTGGAGTAGCCCCCCTGCCGCACTTGCAGGTTCTGCTCCATGCCTTTCGGCGTCTTGAACGGAACCATGACTTTGATCTGGTAGACGCCGATCTGGCCGGGGACCAGGCCGGCAAACTCAACGGGCAACTGGTAGCCGTTGATGTCGACCTTGGGATCGGTGAGGACCAGCGGGAAGTCGGCGGGCGCCGGCGTGCCGGCCGGGATCTCCGGATTGGTCTTGCCCATGCCGGTGAGGTAGATCAGCAGCCTGTCATCGCTGCGGATGGGATTGGCCGGCGAGACCACCTGGTTGTTCTCGGCGCGCACGATGGTGGGCACCTGGTAGTCCTCCGCCAGCGCCGTGCGGAATACGCTCGGCGCGGTGGGAAGAACCGTAAGGTTGTAGTTGTCGCTCACTCCGCCCGGAGTCCGGAGCAGCATGGTCACGTTGCCTTCCGCCTGGAACGGCAGTTGGGCGTTGATCTGGGTCGGGGAAACCATCAGCATCGGCACCGGCATCCCGTTCACCGTGAGGCAGCTCTGGCCGAGAGCGATCGGCAGCGGAAGCTCCTTGGTCGCAACGTTCACCGGGCCGAGGTTCTGGCCCTCGACGATAATCAGGCCGCCGGGGGCCACCGCGCGGGACTTGTCGGCCGCGTTCACAACGCGATTGATGCGCGGGATGGCGACCGCGGCATCGTAGTTCCAGGCCAGTACCGTGAATCCGGACGTGGTGAGGTTCACCAGGCTGGAGCGGTCCGGCAGAATGGCGATGGTGCGCGTAAAGGTCCAGTTGGTGGAGCCGAGCACGGGCGCCTCCGCCATGCGCGTCGAGTTTGTGCCTGAGCCCGAGGCCAGGTCCACACGCTGGATCACGCCCGGGCTGGATGCGTTCAGCGCTCCCGTGCGGAAGCCGGATTGATCCACAAAGGCGAAACCGGAGGACAGCCCGATGGAGTTGTCAAACTGCCTGACGGGCACCAGCGAGGCATTGAACAACGTGTTGCCCACCACGAACTGGTCGAAGCTGGACGCGGCGAAAGCCCCGGCCAGTCCTGCGAAGTCCTTGCGCGAGATGGTGAAGGTGTCGGCGTTGGCGTTGTACAGCAGCACGTTGCCGTCCGCCATAGCGGCCATGATGGAGCCGCCGTTGGATGCGCCCACCAGTGCCGTGTTGAGGTGGATGCCGTTTTCATAGATTCCCAGCGTGGGGAGTTGGATGGCCGTGCGTGTCAGGAAATCCACCCTGTCTATGGTGTTCTTCGGCCCGGCCACGCGCGTGGCGCCCAGCAGAGCCCGCGCCGAAGAGGCCAGGTACCGCGGATAGTGGCCGAACGGGAAGCGGATGGGTGCGGTGGATTCCAGCGTCTCCAGGTCGAAGACGTTGGCGAACTGGGAGTTGTCGTTGCCCACAAGCAGGTACTTCCGGTCGAAGGTCAGCGCCATTGAGGTCGGAGTGTTGCCGGTGCGCAGCCTGGCGGTCAGACTGTAGTTGGAGCCGTCGTAAACCAGCACTTCGTTGGTGTCCTGGCGGAGCACGAAGAACCGGTTCCGGAACGGGTCGGGGAGAATATCGACCAGTTTGCCAGGCACGTTGATGGAGGTGCCGCGCTGGTCGGGCTCCTGCAAGTTGATCAACACCCGGACCGGATTGGGATAGTTGACAGCGGTAGCCGACCGCAACACGATGCTCGCCGTCATGGTGCCGCGCTGGTTGACGAAGGCGCTCGGATCGATGGAGACCTTCACCGTCAGCGGCGTCACGCCGCGGCTCGGAGTCAGCCGGATGCCCGGCATGGCGGTGGATAGCGAGAACTCGGTGGATGCGCCGCTGGGGTCGACGATCGTCAATTCCTGCGTCATCACTCCCGGGCTGCACAGTCCGCCATGGAAGACGACATCCTCCTGGGTCGCTGCGATGCGCGGGCTCTTGTTCAGATTGCCCACCGGCAGGATCATCACGCCGCTCTCAGAGAGAGCAAACATGTTTAGACCGTCCGAAGAGAGAATGCCCTTCCCGGCAAGATGCTCCGGCAGCTTGAGCCGCTCGCGGACGTTCAGGTTATCCGCATCCGCGACGATCAGGAACGGCGGAGGCAACTGCTCCCCTTGGGCGGGGGTGGTAGTGGTTCCGCTGCCCTGGCTGGCCGTGGTTGTGGTTGGGACAGCCTCCGGCACCTCGGCGTAGACGATGCCGCGCTCGGAGTCGATTGCGTGCGAGCCTATGTTGAGCAGGCCCCTCGGATTCGGAAACTGCGAGAGCGCGCTGCGCCCGTCGAACATCGCCCAGCCGGCCAGGTAGTAGGAGCCGTCCCGGGCGACACTGATCGCGCGCGGTCCCAGCGGCGGCTCGGCGACGTAACCGCCGGAATTGACCACCCGCGTGGAAACGTCATACGAGAACAGGATGGAATCTGTGACGCCGAAGATCTTCATGCCGTCGCCGGAGGCCTGCACAGATGCGCCCACGATCTCGGTGGGATACTTGGCGGGCGGCTGCGGCAGCGTCTTGGCGGCAACTCCGGCGATGGTGTCCAGCACCTGCATGGTTCCCAACTCGGGGTCGAAGCTGATGAATTGGGTGCTGGTCACAATCAGAGCCTTGCCGTCGATGCCGAATGCGACGCCGAAGGGCGGATCGGGCAAGGCGAAGGTCTGACGGGTCCTGGAATCCACCTCGATCAGCGTCAGCGCGTTGCGCGGAGTGTTCGGCGCCGCGAAGTTGCCGTAGTGGCCGACCAGCAGGTACCGGCCATCCGGCGAGAGCGCCACCGAACTGGGCTGCGACGCCACGTTGATGGAACGATCCAGGGTCCCGGATTCGATGGTCACAACGTCGATGCGGTTGGCGGTGAAGTTGGCGACATAAAGGACACCCCGAGCCTCATCCAGCACCAGATCCGACGAATGGCCTCCAAGCGCAACCACCCGGCCCAGTGTCTGGCCCCAGGCGGCCGTGGACAGGACAAACCAGATTGCTGCGATCCACAATCGTGACGTAGGCATCGTACACTCCCTCATTGACAGTAATCAGTTCAACCAAACGGTCAATCTTGCGGTGGCGCGCTGCGGGTCGCCGGTCTCCCGGCTCTCTCCCGACCCGGCGCGCGCCCCCGTTTCACCCCGGCTTTCCCGGGGACAACATCTACTCCTCTGCGTTGCGGTTCTTGCGGCGCAGAATGATCGCGCCAAGCAGGACCACTGCCAGCACGGCGCAGACGATTCGAACCAGCGAAGTCGATTCCATTGAGTTTTCTCCTTTTCCCTAATTCCCGCGAATCAACCGGACATGAGTCGTGAAGCTCCTTCTCTGGGAAGGCCCTCACACGCCAGACATCATCGGGATCAGCTCCCGGACGATCTTGACAGCCACTGGACCAACCGTCACGATGAACAGCGACGGCAAAATACAGAAGAAGATTGGAAAGACGAGCTTGACGCCGAGCTTGGCGGCTTTCTCTTCAGCCGTCTGCCGGGCCTGGACGCGCATGAAGTCGGAATGAGCGCGCAGGCTCTGGGCGACGCCGGTGCCAAACCGGTCGGCTTGAATCAGCACCGCGACCAGTTTCTTCAGATCGTCCACCGCGGTGCGTTCGGCCAGGTTGCGGAGCGCCTCCGAGCGGCGCTTGCCCGCCTTCAACTCCAGATTCACCATGGCGAACTCCTCGGAGATCTCCGGGTGCGCATGTTCCAGTTCCTTGGCGACCTGCAGAATGGCCTGGTCCAAACCGAGTCCGGACTCGACGCAGACCACCATGAGATCGAGCGAGTTCGGCAGCCCGCGGCGAATCTGCTTCTGGCGCCTGCGGGACATGATGGAGACGTATTCGTTCGGACCGAAGAAGCCCATGCCGGCGGCGGCCAGGACGGCCGTCATCTTGTTGAATGCCTCGGCCGTGGAGCCCCACACGACGCCGGTCATGATCAGCGGCAGAAGCACGCCGAGCACGATCTTGGCGCCGTAGAGGACTTTGAGCGAGTTGGGGCCTTTGATGCCTGCCCGGACCAGCCGGCGCTGCATCACCGTCATGTCCTTGGGCGAGGCCGGCAGCATCGTGCCGAGCCGGTTCAGCATGTCGCGGAAGACCAGGCTGGGGTGCGTGGGCGCTTCCTGCTCCTGCTCGACGTCGAACCCGGTGACCCGCTCGATGGCCTCTTTCGGGCGCAGCCAGAGCTTGAGACTGAGGCCGGCGAAGGCCACTGCCGCCACGATGAAGATCACAACGCTGAATATCACCGGCATGGCATCAGACCTCGATGTTCACAATCTTCTTGATGATCAGGTAGCCCAGTACCTGAAGGCCGGCGCCCGCCAAGGCCATGTAGTTTCCAACCTCTTCCCGGGCGAAGAAGGTCACGTATTCCGGATTGACCAGGAACATCATCGCCGCCACCGCCAGCGGAATGCTGGTCAGCGCCATGCCCGTCATGCGGCCGTGGGCGCTGATGGCGCGGATCTTGCCGCGCAGCTTGAAACGCTCGCGAATGACGTAGGCCAGCTTGTCCAGAATCTCCGCCAGGTTGCCGCCGGTGCGCTTCTGGAGCAGAACCGCCGACACAAAAAAGTGAACGTCCAATGAGGGGACGCGGCCCGCCAGCTTCTGCAGCGCGGCGTCCAGCGGCAAGCCCAGGTTGTGCTCCTCAAAGACGCGCCGGAATTCGCCGGCAAGCGGCTCCTGGAACTCGCGGTGCAGCATTTCCAGCGACACCGAGAAAGCGTGGCCGGCGCGCATGGAGCGGGCGACGAATTCGAGACTCTCCGGGAACTGCTCTTCAAACTTGAACAGCCGCTTGTTCCGTTTCATGGTCACGTAGAGCAGGGGGAACGACCCCATGATGAGCGCCGGGATCACCGCCATGGCCTGGAAGCGGGCCGGCATCAGCAGCCAGCCGAGCGCGAAGCCGGTCAGGAAGAGCGACAGGCACATGTGGATCAGGCGCGCGACCTTCCATTTCAGGCCCGCCTGCTCCAATAGGGTCTTCAGCCGGTCCTGCAGTTGGAAGCGCTGCAACAGTTGAAGGACGAACTTGCCGGTGGTCTTGTCGTCGTCGGTGAGCAACGACATGGGCGCCTTGGAGCCCTTCTTGCCTTTCACCGCCCGGTTGGTGCCGAGCAGGCGGTTGCGGATCTTGTCGGCGTCGGCCGATTTCGAGGCGTTGGAGAACATCAGCCAGCCGCCGGCAGCGACCACCCAGACGGCGACCATGATGAGGATGAAGTTCATGCTCATATTTCCACCACCTCGTCGAACAGGTCGGGCCGCAGGCGGATGCCGGCCGACAGCAGCTTTTCATAGAACTTCGGACGGATGCCGGTGGCGGCGAAGCGGCCGAGGACGCGCCCTTCCGGCGATAGCCCGCGTTTCTCGAACACAAAGATGTCCTGCAGCGTGACGACCTCGCCTTCCATGCCGGTCACCTCGGTGATGTTGGTCACGCGGCGCGAACCGTCGCTGAGACGCGCCGCCTGCACCAGAACGTGCACCGCGCTGGCCACCTGCTGCCGGATGGAGACCAGTTGCATGCTGGCGTTGGCCAGCGACACCATCACCTCCAGACGGCTGATGCCGTCGCGGGGCGAGTTGGCGTGGATGGTGGTGAGCGAGCCGTCGTGGCCCGTATTCATGGCCTGCAGCATGTCCAGCGCTTCAGGTCCGCGGACCTCGCCGACCACGATGCGGTCCGGGCGCATACGGAGGCTGTTGATGAGAAGCTCCCGCTGGCGGACGGCGCCATGGCCTTCCAGGTTCGGCGGGCGGGTTTCCAGGCGCGCCACGTGCGGCTGCTTCAACTGCAGTTCGGCCGCGTCCTCGATGGTGATGATGCGCTCTTTCGGGTTGATGAAGAAGGAGAGGGCGTTCAGCAGCGTCGTCTTACCAGCACCGGTACCACCGATGATGATGATGTTCAGGTGCGCCTTGACGGCCGCTTCCAGCAGCTCCATCATGCCGCGCGTCATCGCCTTGCGTTCCACAAGGTCGGCGGGCATCAGCTTGTCCTGGGAAAAGCGGCGGATCGACATCAGCGGCCCGTCGAGAGCCAGCGGATGGATGATGGCGTTGACACGGCTGCCGTCCAGCAAACGGGCGTCCACCATCGGGTTGGACTCGTCCACCCGGCGGCCCACCTGGCTGACGATCTTGTCGATGATCCGCAGCAGGTGCGAATCGTCGCGGAAGGTGACGCTGGTGAGTTCCAGCAAGCCCTTGCGCTCGACGTAGACCTGCTTGCTGCCGTTGACGAGAATATCGGAGATGGTGGGGTCCTGCAGCAGAGGTTCCAGCGGTCCGAGTCCGAAAACTTCGTCCAGCACCTCGTCGCAGATCTGCTGCTTCTCCAGCGCACTGAGCAGCGTCGGCTCGCTGTCGATCAGCGAGATGAGCGCCTGCCGCACTTCGCCCCGCACGCGCTGGTTGTCGATGGTGGCCAGCGCTTCCAGGTTGATCTTGTCCAGAAGCTTGCGATGGAGCGTGAACTTGAGCTCCTGGTACTCGGGCTTCAACGAGGACTTCGGCCGGCCGGCGTTCTTCAACAGGCGCTGTTCCCAGCTCATCTGTTGCACCGGTTTTTGTTCCATCGTCGGAATCATGCTGGTTACTCTTTCGGCTCCTGGCAGCTTCGGCGGACTGCTTACTCCTTATTGATCGGCCGCATAGCGGGAAAACTTGATACCTCTAACCCTCCGACAGGACTGGTTTCGACTCCATCGCGGCCGCCGCCGGTTTGCCCTCCCGGGCGGTCAATCCAGCCACGCGGACGGTGACCGACTCGATGGCACGTCCCAGGTCGCAGTCGGGCGGCAGCGGTTCGGCCCTGGTGACGACTTTGTGCAGGGCGTAGTAGTCGTTAGGTATGGTCGCGAAGACGGAACAGTTGAGGACCTTTTCGATATCGCCCCGGGAGATCTCCGTCCGCTTGTTCAGGCGGTTGATGACCATCTGAAAGCGGTCCTTGCCGTAGCCGAGCTGGGTGAGCATGTTCACCGAACGCCGGGCCAGGTGCAGGCTGGGGAGCTCCGAGGTGGAGATCAGGAAGGACTGCTCGGCCTCGGAGAGGACAAAGAGGCTGAGGCGGTGGAAGACGGTGGGCAGGTCGACGACCACCCAGTCATAGAGCATCCGGGCGTATTCCAGGACGTCGTGCAGGCGGCTGGACTCGATGGAGTCCGGGATGGCGCTGTCGGGCGCGGCCAACACATCCACGCCGCCGGTGTTGATGGTCAACGAAGACCACAGCCCGGGATCGAGCTGGTCGGAGCGCTCCAGGGCGTCCACCAGCGTGTAGGTCGGATTGAGTTTGAGGGCAAAGGCGATGGAGCCGCTGAGGATGTCGAAATCGGCCAGCAATACGCGTTTGCCGGTCATGCGTTTCAGGCAGAAGGCGGTCTGGGTGGCCAGGGTGGAGGCCCCTGAGCCGGGCTTGGCGGAGGTGAAGGCGATGACCTTGCCGTAGTCCTGAGAGTTGCCGCCGCCGGGTTCGCGGAGGCGCCGGATGCGGGCCGCGGCATCCCTTTGAGCCGAGGCGTCGAAGGGCGCTGAGAGGAACTCGCTGGCGCCGGCTCTCAGGCTGGGCACGAGCACGGTGTTATCCATGGACCGGTGCAGGCCGATGACCTGCACGGCAGGCTGGAAGGAGCTGATGAAACGGATCAACCGTTCAGCGACGGCGAAACTGCTGCCCAGATCGAGCAGGACAACTTCAGGCTGGATCTGCCGCAAGCGGATCTCCAGGGTGTGTTCCTGGGGATAGCTCTTGAGCTCGGATTGAACCTCGAAGACCCGCGCCTCAGTGAGAGCCTCGTTGAGCTGGGCGGCCAGCTCGCGGTCCTCCGCGATGAGGAGCGCCGCGAGGGCTGGTTCCCGGGTTGTGCCACGCACCGTCATGCCGCTTTGAGCACCCTTCTGCCGTTCTCTGGCGACTTCCGGCTGGCCTACTTGGCCGGCTTGATCGTTTTGAGCGCGTCCTTCCTGCTGGTGGCGGCCGGGCCCTTGTTGGCGGGAACGCCGGCGCCGACGCCGGAGTTGCCCGGCATGCCGTTGGGCAGCATCATGGGCTTCAGGAACTCGCCCGGCATCTGCGGCTGGAGCTTGGGATCGCCGGCGGCCATCGGTTCGACGATTTCCGGCGTGACCATCACCAGCAATTCGGACTTGGACCGGCTCTGGTTGCGGCTCTTGAAGAGCTCGCCCAGCAACGGGATGCTGGCCAGGCCGGGGATGCGGGACATGGTTTCGGTGGTGCGGTCGTCAATCAGGCCGCCAATGACGAAGCTCTGGCCGGAGCTGAGCTCGATGTTGGACTCCACGCGGCGGGTGGCCAGCGCGGGGATGGTGAAGCCATTGAGTTGCACGGCGTTGGCGAGGTCGATGGTGGAGACCTCGGGCTTGACGTACATTTTCAAAGTGTTGTTCTCGGTGAGCACGGGGTTGAACGTGAGCCGGATACCGAACTCGCGGAACTGAACCGTGACGGCGCCGGAGTTGGATCCGCCCTGGAGCACCGGAACCGGGAACTCGCCGCCGACCAGGAAGCTGGCTTCCTTGCCGTTGCTGGTGACCAGGTTGGGCTCAGCCAGGATCTGAAGCATGCCTTCCGACTGCAGGAACTTCACGAACGCGGCCAGGTTCAGGTCGGGGCGGAAGGCGAAGATGTTGAGGGCGTCGCTGATGGTGAAGCGGTTCTCTCCGCCGACTTCGTTGGCGCGGGCGGAAGCGAATTGCCCTGTGCCGGTGGTGCCGGTGGTGTTGAGCGCGCCGGTGGAGACCAGGTTGACGCCGAACTGGTTGCCGTAGTTGCGGCTCAGCTCGGCGAACTTGACGCGCAGGACGATCTGCTTGTCGACGGGGGCGGCCTTGATGCGGAGGTTGTTGACAACGCTCTTGGCCATGGGGGTGACCATGGCGACGAGGCGGTCGGCGACGGCCTGGCTGGAGGCGGAACCGATGAGCGAAACCGAGTCACGCGCACCCATGAGGGCGATCTCTTCCTTGGGGAAGGTCTCGCGGATGAGCTTACGCATCGGTTCGAGATTCTGCTCGACGTTGACGCTGTAGAAGTTGCGCTGGCCGGACTTGGCCCAGATGACCAGGGTGGCCGCGCCGACGCCCTTGGCGTGGAGCAGGATTTCACGGGTGGAGACGGGGACGTAGTCGATCACCTCGGGGTTGGAGGTGGAGATGCGGCTGACGTCCTCGGGGTAGTCCAGCACGACGCTCTTGCCGAGAGTGACTTTGATCTCCTCGGGGCTGCTTTGGGCGAGCGCGGGACAGAGCAGAGCGGCCAGAGCCGCGGTGAGAATGACGGCGCGGCCGGCGGCGGTCTTGAGGGACTTGATGGAAGCGCTCACTGGTTCCTCCCGGTGTCTTCAGCAGGTCTCTTGTTGGTAAGGGTTTCGACCTTCTTGTCGATACCCCGGATGGTGATGATCTGGTCGGGCACCGGCGCCGGCGGCGGAGGCGGGGGCGCCACGAAGGCGACGGTCTGCGGCCGCGGGCGCGGCCTGCGTTCGGCCTGTTCGTCGCAGTTGGCCTGGCCGGGCGCTGGCTTGCTATGGGAGCCATAGAGAGTGGCGATGCTCAGGCCGTCGGTC
>JACRKW010000217.1:0-2764 GCA_016215215.1 Acidobacteriota bacterium | reverse complement strand
GTCGGTCTTTTCGATGTTCTGGTCGCCGCCGTTGCGGAGCACGAGCTGGATGCGGCCCTCATTGCCGGCCAGGGTCAGCAGCTCGGCCTGGGGCGGGGTGACCAGCAAGGTGACGCTCGGCACATCGACGGGCTTGCCGGTGGCGTCGTTCTGGATATTCTGGCCGGCCGACAACACGGTGATGTTCTGGAGCACGGTCTTGGTGACCATGGTGGGGTTATTGGGCGGATGGCCGGTGATGAGGATATCGACGCGCATGCCGGGCAGGACGAAGCCGGCGACGCCGACGACATCGTTGACGCGGACGGTGACGGCGCGCATGCCCACCGGGATGATGGGCGCGAGGCCGACGCCGCTGCCGCGCAAGGCGAGGCGGCCCTCGATGAGCGGTTCTTCAGCCAGGATGTTACTGACCACGGGGCGGTCGAGCACATCCTCGGGCTTGGAGAAGGCGCCCTTGGGGAAGCCCTGAACGGGGACCTTCACCACCTTGACGTCGGCCGCCTTGACGGTGAGGCCGACCTGGAGGGGGCGCGCAGCGATGACGAGGTCCCGGAGGTCGCTCACCTCTTGCTTCTGCGAGCCGCTGCCGGCTTTGGAACTCATCTGGTAGAACACGCTGCTGACAACCAGCGCGAACACCAGGCTGACCCCAAGTACTGTCAAAAACCTGCGATCCATTCTCTTGCCTCCTGATCCTCAGCGGGCGGCCGTTTGGGCCACCAGCTCCTCTGCCTTCGAAACCATTGGGTTGACACGAAACGACTGCGGCACCCGCTCCCTCACGGTCGCGGCTCTGTGGCCAGCGGTCGCGGCTGAACACGGAACCCGCTCCCTTACGGTCGCGGCTCGGAAACGCGCGTTGGCGGCGGTGTGGGGGTTAGACAGCGTCATGAGCGCACCCAAAAAGTGATCCAGACTCCGGCGGCGATGGCCGGTGCGTAGGGGATAAAATCTTCGTTGCGGCCGGGGAGCACGGCGCGGCCGCGGCGGCGCCAGTAGCGCCAGTAAACGACCAGAGCGGCGGCCACTCCGCCGAGCAGGGCGATCCAGAGAGCGGCCTGGACGAGCCCGCCGGGCCCGAGCAGGGCGCCGAAGCCGGCGGTGAGCTTGACGTCGCCGCCGCCCATGCCGCCGAGCAGATAGAACACGAGAAAGACCGCGAATCCGGAGGCGGCGCCCAGCAGGGAAAGGCCGGCTCCGCGCCAGCCTCCGGCCCAGGCATGCCAGCAGAGGCCGCTGAGCAGGGCGGCGGCCGGAATCCAATTCGGGATGGTGCGGTCGCGCAGGTCTGTGACGCAGGCGGCCAGGCCGAGAGCTCCGGAGATGAGTGCTGGGGCGTTCACGCTGCACTCCTCAACGCGCGGGGCCGGGCGGTTTTCGCGCCGGCGGGCGAAAGCGAGATGCCGGCCGGGGCCGGGATGGGCACGAAGGTCAGAAACTGGGCGACAACCAGGACTTGGGCGACGATGTCAGAGGTGGCGGCGGGGCGGATGGTGGTGGAGGTTTTGCCGCTCTTCATATTCATATCCCCTGTGAACGCTTCCAAGTCATCTTTCGGCGGTCTCATGGTTTTTCATTAGCCCTCACCGGGTGGAATTCGGCTGGGAGGGGGTCGTGGGGAGCCGTTCAAAGAGGATGGCCTTGGTGTCGTCGTCGACGACGCGCCAGCCGGGCTGCTCCTTCAGCAGGCTGGCAAGAGGCCAATCCGGACGGATGAGAACGGCGTTGAAATCGTACTTGGCCATGAGCTCCTTCCAGCGATGGGTGCCGTTCATGAGCATGCAGTACTCGCGCGAGATCTGTTCGCCGTAGAAGTCGCTGCGGCCGTCGAAGAAGACCTTCTGGCGGGGCGACAGGCGATAGATGAGGTAGTCCGCCCACTGGTCCTCGGCGTAGACGCGGGAACGGACGAGCAGCTCGGCGTGTTTCTCCACCATCTTGATAGGGAATCGGGAAGGCGGGAAGTCCTTGGGCCAGGGCAGTGCGAGCAGGGGCGAGGCGACGACGATGAAGGGCAGGACGGCCCAGACGCTGGCGCGGCCGATGCCGGCCTGGCTTTCGGCGGCCAGGGCTCCGAGGATGCCGGGGACGGAGGACTTTTTGGCGGTGGCGGTCCAGGAGGTCCACAGGCGGGTGAGCTCTTCGGCGAGGAACGGCAGCGAGATGGCGACGAAGAGAGGGATGTGGCGGGCGGAGACCAGCGAGCTATGAGCCCAGAAGAGGACGAGCAGGGGGCCGACGAAGTTGCGGCGGAGCAGGGCCGCGCCGGAGGCGGCGATGGAGACGAGCAGGATGAGCTCATACTGCTTCATGTTTTCGGCGCGGAAGGTGGGAGACTTGAACTCTCCGATGAGGTCCTTGATCCAATCGACGGTGAGGTATTCGGCCATGTGGGCGTGGAGGTGCCAGGTGAAGGGGTTGATGAGCGAAGCGGCCAGGCAGGCGGCGGCGAGAAAGGCGTAGCGCCGGACGGTGATCCAACTGGACTGGCCGAGGAGGGTCTCGATGGCGGAGCCGGCGGAGACGATACCGAGAATGGCGACCAGGGCGAGCCAGCCGCCGTGGAGGTTGGTCCAGACGACGGTAAGCGGGACCAGAGCCCAGATCCAGCGGGTATGCTGGCGAAGATCGCGTTGGATGAGCCAGGCGCAGGCGGCGACGAGAACCATGGTCCAAAGGTGCGGCCGGGCGAGCAGGTGGACCGTGGAGGAGCCGAAGCCGAGGAGGGCGAGGGGCAGGGCTATGAATACGTTGGCGCCGC
>JACRKW010000205.1 GCA_016215215.1 Acidobacteriota bacterium | reverse complement strand
CTGGACTATGATCACGACTACGACCTCGACCTGCTCTTGCTCGGCGCCACCACCACGCTTCTGCGCAATCAACTCCCACAGGGTTTCGCCGAGCGGACTGCGGATATTCCGTTCGTAACAGGCAAGGCTCTCTCCGCTGCGGTGACCCGCATCATCCCCGACACCAAGTCCCACGACCTCGTCATCACCTCCGCAGATCGCCCCGCCGTCCTCTACAAAGACCGTCTGGGCGGCAAGTACGAGCCCTCACCGCTAGCCGCCGTGCCTGCTGGGGCCACCTCCCTCATCTCGGCCGATCTCAACAACGACTCATTCCCCGACCTCGTCTGGAACTCCGGCGCAGCCCTGAACAAGGACGGCGCCATCACCTCCGTGCCCTGGCAGCCTCGAGGCTCTTTCGCACTGGCGGACCTGGAGAGCCGTGGTCTACTCGACGTCCTGGCCTCCGGCGGGATCTACCGCAACGATGGCCAGGGCCGATTCACCGCGCTTCAAAACGCCACCGGTCTGCCCGCAAACACCACTATGCTCGCCGCCGCCGACTTCGACGCCGATGGCCGCACCGACATTTTTCTTCTTCAGTCTGACGGCACGCTCCACCGTTGCCTCAACCGCACCTCACTCCGTTCCAACTGGTCCAGCATTCGCCTGAGTGGCGTGAAGAACCTCAAGCTCGCTCCCGGCGCCGAGGTGGAGATCAAAGCCGGCGCGCTCTACCAGAAGCTTTTCTATCGAGGAGTTCCCCTCACCTTCGGCCTGCGTTCCGCCGCCGAAATCGACACCATCCGCATCACCTGGCCCAACGGGCTCATCCAGAACGAGACCAGGCCCAAGCCCAACCAGTCCCTCGCCTACCAGGAGGCCCAGCGCCTCTCCGGCTCCTGCCCCATCATCTGGACCTGGAACGGCGCCGCTTTTGAGTACATCACCGACGTCCTCGGAGTCGCCCCCCTCGGCGCCTCTTCCGGTGACGGATCCTACTTTCCCGTCGATCACGACGAGTACGTCTCCATCCGCGGCAGCCAGCTCAAGGAACGCGACGGCCACTACGAAATCCGCATCACCGAAGAGCTTGCCGAGGTCACCTACCTCGACCAGGTCCGCCTGATCGCCGTCGATCACCCGGCCGGACGCGAGATCGTCTCCAACGACAAATGGAAGTCGCCGCCCTACCCGGACTTCCGTCTCTACGGCGTCTCCCGCCCGATCCCACCTGTCCGTGCCACCGAGGACGGCGAGCACGACGTCACCAGCCGCCTCCTCCGGCTCGACCGCCAATACCCCGGCGGCTTCCGCCGCGACATGCAGGGCGTCGCCACCACCCATACCCTCGAACTCGACTTCGGCCAGGCCGCGCCCCGCAACGACGCCATCCTCGTCCTCCACGGCTGGGTTGATTGGGCGGACGGCTCCACGTTCCTTCAACAGGCGCAGGCCACGCCCGGCGGGCTGGTCCCCCCCAAGCTTCAGGTGAAGGACGGGGCAGGGAAGTGGGTCACCGTGATCGAAGACATGGGGATGCCCGCGGGCAAGCCCAAGACTATCGCCGTCGACCTCACCGGCAGGTTCCTCAGCGTTTCCCGCCAGGTCCGCATCGTCACCAACCTCTGTATCTACTGGGATCAGGTCTATCTCAGCGAGGACGCCTCAGCCCCTCAGGCGCGGCTCACCGAACTGAGCGCCGCGGCCGCCGGTCTGGAGTTCCGCGGCTTCTCGCGCAACATCGTCCATCCGCAGCGCCGCCAGCCCGAGCAGTTTTTCTACGAGCAGGTCTCCGCCACTTCCATGTGGGACCCCACGCCGGGCAACTACACCCGCTACGGCGAAGTCACTCCGCTCCTCCATCGCGTCGACGACAAGCTGGTGATCATGGGCTCGGGCGATGAACTCCGCCTCCGCTTCGATGCCGCCGCTCTGCCTCCCCTGCCTGCAGGTTGGACCCGCGACTGGCTTCTCAAGGTCGACGGCTGGGCCAAGGATCGCGACTCCAACACCGCCTTCTCCCAGTCGGTCGAGCCGCTGCCGTTTCACGGCATGACCGCCTATCCTTATCCGTCCGGCGAGCATTATCCGAACAGCGCCGAACTCCAGCAGTACCGCCAGCAGTACAACACCAGGCCCGCCCTCCGTCTCCTGCGGGCTCTGCACCAGTCCGGGACCAATTCAAAAGGCGTACGTTGATCATGCCAACCTCCAACGCAGCCCGCTGGGCGGGCATCGCATTCCTCGTGTTACTGGCCAACAGCGCCTATCTGCTGGCCTTCGCCACACCGAGCATCTTCTACATGGCCAATGTCCTGGCCCACATCGCGCTGGGCGCGCTTTGGGCCGTGCTGGTGCTGGTGCTCGCGCGCCATCAGCGCAAGCAGGCCCTCATTGGCAGCTTAGTGATCGCCACCGGAGCAGCTCTGGTCTACACCGGCGCGGGCTTTGATTTCCGGTGGCTTCTCTGGCTCCACATCGCCGCAGGCGTCTTCACTGCCATTGCTCTTGTCATCGCGGCCCGCCGCCGCTCGTGGGCCCTCGCTCTCGCCGCATGCGGCTTCTTCTATGCAGGCGCTGCCATCTACCAGCGTTTCCGCCCGGATCACCAGACCGCCATCGTCAACCCCCTCACCGTGCCCGCCACCATGCAGCAGGAAGGCGCCGGCCCGCGCAGCCCCTTTTGGCCCTCCTCTGCCAACACCAACGTCAACGGCATCATCCCCTCCAACTTCTTCATGGACTCCAAGCTCTGCGGCGAGTGTCACAAAGACGCTTACGCACAGT
>JACRKW010000042.1 GCA_016215215.1 Acidobacteriota bacterium | reverse complement strand
TGGAAAGAGTACGAGCTGGAGGTGATGCGCGACCTGGCCGACAACGCCATCATCGTGTGCTCGATCGAGAATTTCGACCCGATGGGCGTCCACACGGGCGACTCCATCACGGTGGCGCCGGCCCAAACGCTGACGGACCGCGAGTACCAGATGATGCGCGACGGCGCTCTGGCGTGCCTGCGCGAAATCGGCGTCGACACGGGCGGCTCTAATGTCCAGTTCGCCATCAACCCGCAGGACGGACGCATGGTGATCGTCGAGATGAACCCGCGCGTCTCGCGCAGCTCGGCTCTTGCCTCCAAGGCCACCGGCTTCCCCATCGCCAAGATTGCGGCCAAGCTCGCCGTCGGGTACCGGCTGGACGAGATCAACAACGACATCACGCGCAAGACGCCTGCCTGCTTCGAGCCCACCATCGACTACGTGGTGGTGAAGATCCCGCGCTGGCAGTTTGAGAAGTTCCCCGGAGCGGAGCCGGTGCTCACCACGCAGATGAAATCGGTGGGCGAGGTGATGGCCATCGGCCGCACCTTCAAGCAGGCCTTGAACAAGGGCATGCGCGGCCTGGAGACCGGCAAGGCGACCTCGGCGACCACTTACGATGACCGCCTGATCCCGCAACGCCTGATCACCCCCAATCCCGACCGCCTCGGCTACATCCGCTACGCCTTCGAGAAGGGCTACTCGATCGAGGACGTCTTCGACATGACGAAGGTGGACCCGTGGTTCCTCAAGCAGGTGCGCGATGGCGTGCTTTACGAACAGGAACTGGAAGGCAATTCGCTGGAGAGCATCAGCGCCGGTGAGATGCGGCGCGCCAAGCGGGAAGGCATCTCCGACAACCGCCTGGCCCGGCTGCTGAGCGCCGATCCGCTTGCGGTGCGCGAACGGCGGAAGGATCTCGGCGTCAAGGCCGTCTTCAACCGCGTGGACACCTGCGCGGCGGAGTTCGAGAGCTTCACGCCATACCTCTATTCGAGCTACGAAAGTGAGTGCGAGGCCGAGCCTTCCCAGCGCAAGAAGGTGATGATCCTCGGCAGCGGGCCCAACCGCATCGGCCAGGGCATCGAGTTCGACTACTGCTGCTGCCATGCCAGCTTTGCTCTGCAGGAGTTCGGCGTCGAGTCGATCATGGTCAACTGCAACCCGGAGACCGTCTCGACCGACTACGACACGAGCGACCGCCTGTACTTCGAGCCGCTCACGCTGGAAGAGGTCTTGAACATCTACGACACGGAGAAGCCGGACGGGGTGATCGTGCAGTTCGGCGGCCAGACGCCGCTCAATCTCGCGTTGCCGCTGAAACGCGCCGGCGTTCCGATCATCGGCACCGACCCGGAGAACATCGACCTGGCAGAGGACCGTAAGCTCTTCGGAAAGGTGCTGGACGAGCTGAAGATCCCCGCACCGCCCTACGGGACGGCCACGAGCATCGAGGAAGCATGCGACGTCGCGCGGCGCCTCGGCTATCCGGTTCTGGTGCGCCCCAGCTACGTATTGGGCGGCCGCGCCATGGTCATCGCCTACGAGGAAGAGACCGTCCGCCGCTACATGCAGGAGGCCACGCTCTTCTCACCCGACAGGCCCGTGCTGATCGACCGCTTCCTGGAAGACGCCATCGAGGTGGACGTGGATGCGCTGTAGGACGGCGACGACGTTCTGATCGGCGGCATCATGGAGCATATCGAAGAGGCCGGCGTGCACTCCGGCGACAGCTCCTGCGTGCTGCCTCCGCAGTCCATCCCTGAGAGCGAACTCAGCACCATCCGCCACTACACCGTTCAACTCGCCCGCGCGTTGAAGGTCATCGGGTTGATGAACGTGCAGTACGCCATCAAGGACGGCCAGGTATTCGTGCTCGAAGTGAACCCGCGCGCTTCGCGTACCGCTCCTTACGTCAGTAAGGCCACCGGCGTGCGCCTGCCCAAGATCGCCGTTGGACTGATGCTCGGCAAGAAACTGCGCGAGCTCACCGACCTCACCGGCGGACTCTATGAAGGCGTGCTGCCCGTGACGCTGGTGTGCGTCAAGTCGCCGGTGTTCCCGTTCAACAAGTTCCCCGGCGTGGATCCGGCGCTCGGGCCGGAGATGCGCTCCACCGGCGAGGTGATGGGGGTCGGCGAGAGCTTCGGAGAGGCGTTCGGGAAGGCGCAGTTGAGCGCAGGCGTGCCGCTGCCTGCGGAAGGGGCGATTTTCTTCAGCGTCAACGACCATCACAAGCCGGAGGCGGTGGGGCTGGCGCGGAGGCTTGCGGCACTCGGCTTCGAACTCACGGCCACGCGCGGTACTGCCGCGGCCTTCAAAGCCGCGGGCTTAAAGGTCAAGACGATCTTCAAGGTGAATGAAGGCCGCCCGAACGCCGTCGACATTCTCAAGGACGGCAAACTCAAGCTGGTGATTTACACCACCACTGGGGCCCACTCCTTCAGCGACGAGCGTGCCATCCGCCGCTCCGCCGTCATGTGGCGCGTCCCCTGCATCACCACCCTCTCCGGCGCCAAAGCCGCCGTCCAGGCCATCGAAAGCCGTCTGACCGATCCGCTCCGCGTCTGGAGCCTGCACGAGATTCACGGGGCGGGATGAAACTCGGGCATTCGCCAGCCGCTGAGCACACCGCGGCCGTGTCGAACTCACCACGGTTTCGCTAATTCTACGGAATGACGCAGCCAGCCCCTCGGCTTGATCCGCTACCGGACGTACATCCGCTGGCGCTTCATGTACGTGAGTGAACGCCAGAGCCATTCCGCCGGGCCGAATCGGAAACGCCCTAGCCACCAGATGCTCAACGGCAACTGCATCCCGTACAGCACAACGCTGATCCCCAGCGCGGCCAGCGCGTGCACCTTGCCGTAGAGGCCGAAGCCGTAGCCGTAGTGCAGTGTCGTCCCCGCCACGCTCTGCAGCAGGTAGTTCGACAGCGCCATCCTGCCCATTGCATGCATGCCTCCCTTGAGCGCTGGGCAGCGCGTGGACAGCGAAAGCAGGGCCATGCCAGCGGCGTAGCCCAGGCTTAGGGCCGTGGAAGCCGCGATACGCAGCGCCAGGGTGGCCAGCAGGAGTCCCCACAACTTCGACACGCGCGGCTGCCAGGTCTGGCGAATCACCAGCACCAGGACTAGGCCAGCCGTACCTCCCAACACTCCTCCGATGAAGACTCGTTTCAGCCGTGAGCGTTCTTCCGCAAGCCGGCTCAGAAGGCCGGAGCGCCACACGAACATCCCGAACAGAAACCAGGCCAGTGATTGCAGCGCCGTCATGTAGCCGCCATCATTGTTCACCAGCCAGTCGTGCGTGAGTTGCCGCTGCAACTCCGCCCACGTGCCGTGCAGGTAAGCCTGCGACGCCCGCGCCAGCATGACGGCCGGCGTGGGGCCCGCCTGAGCCGCAGCGGCAGCCGGCTGAAACGTGACGACACGTGCGGCCACGTAGACCAACGGAGAAAAGAGCAGCGTTAGCGACCACAGCAGGACGGCGCGTTGGCCACACCGCCGGAAGAGGAGCAGCAGCACCCCCGCCGCCGCGTAGGTCACCAGGATGTCGCCCCACCAAAGCAGGAATGCGTGGGCCAGCCCGAACAGCAACAGAGCGCCCAGCCGCCGCGTGTAGACGGCCAGAAAGCCTGCGCCACTGCCTCGAACCCGCTCCAACTGAATGGCAAATCCCACCCCGAACAGCCCTGAGAGCAGCGTGATGAACTTGTTGTTAAAGAAGAGCGCGACAAGGGTCTGCGCCGCCCGGTCGGCTGCGGTCGGTTCCGGCAGCGGGGAAGATCCATAGAACTCCGCCGGCCAGCCAAAGCCCCGGAAGTTCGCCACCAGAACTCCGAGTAGTGCGAATCCTCGAAGCAGGTCGAGGTACGGCACGCGTTCGGCTGGCGCCACCGGCCCCACAGTACTCTCAGGTCTGTCAGGCGGCATCGGCCACTCCCTACGTCCCGGCCACCGCCGTCACCACGTCCCAGTTGTAGGCCACAAAGCGATACAGTTCCGCCTCGATGATCCGCTCCTGGTCGCTGTGCGCGCCGAAACCGAGAGCCGCGTCCTCCTCGTCACTGAGAGATCCGATGCCGTAGCACTGGACACCCTTCTGCTGCAGGTAGACCTTGTCCGACGCACCGGTCGACATGATCGGCAACACGGGCGCGCCCGGATACAGACGTCTCTGCGCCTCCTCAATCGCCTTGAACAACGCCGTGTCGAGCCGCGAGGGCGGCGCCGGCGGACGCGACGGCTTGTCCAGCGTCACGCGCACGTTGGAATCGTTCACGGTCTTCTCAATTTCGCCGCGGAGCCAATCCAGGTCCTCGCCCGGAGCGACGCGCACATCAAACGTCGCTTCGGCCTGCGACGGGATCACGTTCTTCCTCGTGCCGCCGCGGACCATCGTCGCCGAAAGGGACGTGCGCAGCATGGAATAGTGCATCGGCTCATTCAACCGCAGATACTCCTGAATCTCGACTGACCGTTCGGGATTCACCAGGTTGTTGTAACGCGACGCCTCTTCCGGGGTACTGATCGTCGCCAGGCGCTCAAAGTAGGTCCGTGTCGTGTCGTTCAGCCGCATTGGCGTTCGGTAAGCCGCGACGCGGGCGATGGCCTGTCCCAGCCGACCGATGGCGTTGTCCGGCAGCGGGACCGACCCGTGGCCCGCCGTGCCGCTGCTGACCAGCCGGATCGCCGTTGGAGTCTTTTCCGTAGTCGCCACCAGGCTGCGGCTCATCTTGCCGCCCTTGCGCAGCACTCGTCCGCCTTCGGCGATGCAGAACTCCGCATCGATCTCGTTCCAATGCTCGCGAACCATGTATTCGATGCCGACGCGCGTGTTGCCCTCTTCGCCCGATTCGGCCAGGAAGATCACGTCACGCTCCAGCGCTACGTTCAAGCGCTTCAATTCCAGCATCACCATCAGCGCGGCGACGAGGTTGTCCTTGTCGTCGATCGTGCCGCGCCCGTAGATGTATCCGCCCTCGCGCGCAGCGGAAAACGGCGGGTGCTTCCACTTCTCCGGCTGCACGTTCACTACGTCGGTGTGCGACATGATCAGCAGCGGCCGCTTCGCGCCGGTGCCCTTCAGGCGAGCCACAAGGTTGGGCCGCCGAGGCTCCAGCGCAAACACCTTGCACGGGATCCCTTCGGCCTCCAGCACCTTCCTGAGGTACTCCACCGCGGGCGCTTCGTTGCCGGGCGGGTCGCTTGTGTCGAGACGGACCAAAGCCTGGAAGTGCCGCAGCGTTTCTTCCTGCAACTTCGTCCAATCTGGCCCGGCCGCCATCGCCATCCGCACACAGAGAAAGAGAAGGACCGCCGCTCGCGTCATAGGCAGCAGTGTACCATCGAGCCTCAGGATTGGAACAGCGTGATGCCCGCCACGCCTGCTGCGCCGGCCTCTACGCACAGCTGTGCGTTCTCCACGGTGATTCCGCTCAGCGCGTAGACCGGGATGCGCACCGCAGCACACGCCGCACGCAACCCCGCGAGCCCGTGCGGCTCGCGCGCGTCTTCCTTAGATAGCGGCTTGAATACCGGCGCGAATAGCGCGTAATCCGCTCCACCGGCCTCGGCGGCCTTCAGCTCCGCGAGGTTGTGGCAAGACACTCCGATGAGAAATCCCGGCGGCGTCAGCGGACGCCACACCGACGCAGGCGGCGAATCGGCAGGCAGGTGCGCGCCGTGCGCTCCACACGCCAGGGCCACGTCGACGCGCGTGTTCACCACGACGCGCGCCCGGCGGCAAGCGCGCAGAGCCTCCGCCACCAGCGCGCACAACTCCCGTGCCTGCAGGTCCTTCTCGCGCACTTGAACCAAGTCGACGCCCTCGGCGTCGTTTCGCGCGATCCGCCCGATCAGAGCAGACGTGCTACCCAGCGCTCTGCGGTCCGTGATGTGGTAGCGGATCATAATAGCGCTGCCCCGCGCAGCTCCGGCACAGAGCGCGTCCGGCGACCTCCACCTCTCGCCGGAAACTGATGCCCTCTCCGCATTCGGCGCAGGCCACGCGCGGACCCGTGAAGCCAGGCAAGTCTTCCGCGCCCACGATTACGCGCACCCATTGCACTTCGAACAAGTCCGCATCCGGCAATTCGCGATACGCCTTCATCTGCTGCCGGTTCTTGTCCTCGATCTCCGGGTACACTTCACTGGCGCGCTGCTTGCTGGACTCCTTCGCCGACACCCGCACGGCACGCCCCGTCTCCAGGTCGCAAAACGTCGCCGCCATCTTGCCGAAGTCCACGAATTTCAGCGCCCGCTTGCCAAGCCGGCAGCCGGTTACCACGCCAATGGCGTCGGTGGCGCAGCGGTCGATCTCCACATAGGTCACCAACCGCTTTCTCTGCTTGCCCGCGGGGTCGTCGATGCCCAATAATCCCAATCCGTGGATGGCCATGCGCAGGCCAAGCACTTGTCCCGCACACATGTGACCGTGGGCCTGGGAGGCCTGCTCTTCATATTCAGCAAATGTCTTCATTTCAAGATGCGAAGCGCGTCGGGCGGGAATTGCACCACCCACTCACCATTATGGGACTGCGGCTCAAAACCGCGCTCCGCCACCTCGGCCACTACTCCGCCCTCAAACTCCAGCCTGTAGCTCTGGCTCCGGCGGCTCACGCGAACGGCCTTGAGAGGCACCCCTGCCGACGCATACGGGTTCACCCGCAGCGCATCGGCGCGAACGCCCAGCCGCAAACGCGCGCCCAGCAGGTGCCCGGGGAAGTATGGCCCATCCATCTCAAAGACTCGCCCTCCAGCCAGCGTGCAGCGCAGCCGGCTGCGATGGGCGGCCGGATCCATGGCCGTGATCTCCGCGTCGAAGATGTTGAAACGTCCCAGCAGCGCGGCGATCTCCTCGCCGGCCGGATCGTTGAGAATCTCCACTGGCGCCCCGCTCTGCGCCACCCTGCCGGCCTGCATCACAATCATCTCTTCGCCCAGCTCCAACGCCTCGTCCAGATCGTGGGTCACCAGTAGAATCGGCGTGCGGTAGCGGACCCGCACCTCCGCCAAGAGCCGGTAGAGCTCTTCACGCAGCGTGTTGTCCAGCCCACTGGAGGGCTCGTCCAACAACAGCAGCCGCGGCTTGGAAAGCAGCGCCCGCGCGATGGAGCCGCGCTGCCGCTGCCCGCCCGAAAGCTCGCCCGGTTTGCGGCCGGCCACTTCAGTCAAGTGGAACTGCTCGATCATCTCGCCCACCGTCCGCCGCCGCTCCAGCCGGGGCAGCCGCCCGGCTGCGAAGGTCAGGTTCTCCCTGAGGTCCATGTGCGGGAACAGCGCCGAACTTTGGAACACGTAGCCGCAGCGCCGCTTCTGCGGGCTGACGTTGACCCCCGAGGCGGCGTCGAACAGCAGCACGTCGTCCAGCAGGATGCGCCCGTCGTCCGGCCGCACGAAGCCGGCCAGAGCGTCCAGCGTCAGGGACTTCCCCGCCCCGCTCGGCCCGAACAGCACGGTCACTCCCGCGCTGGTGCGGATCTGGATATCCAGGGCGAAGGCGGCCGAGTCGTGTCCCCCGGCATATCCCTTGCGGATGCGCGCGTCGATCATCTACGCCGCCTTCCCCACCGAGATGCGTCCCAGCCGGCTGGCCAGCGTCAGGCTCACCAGCGCCACTGCGGAGATCACCAGCACCAGTACTCGCGCCGCGTCGCCTCGCCCGCCCTCCACCGCGTCGTAGATGGCTACCGAAATGGTCTGCGTTCGCCCGGGAATGTTGCCGGCCACCATGATCGTGATGCCGAAGTCGCCCAGCGACCGCGCAAAAGCGAGCGCCGTGGCGGCCAGGATCTGGTTCCACGCCAGCGGCAGGCTCACGCGCCAGAACACGCGCCACTCGGACGCGCCCAGCGTCCTCGCCGCCTTGCCATAGCGCCGGGGAACGCTCTCCAGAGCCGCCGAGGAAAATTTGATCAGCAGCGGCGCGGAGTGCAGCAGCGCCGCCACCACGGCCGCCTGCCAGGTGAACACCAGCGGCTGGCCGAATAGCCATTCATAGATCTTGCCAAGCGGGCTCTGCCTTCCCAGCAGCACCAGCAGGTAGTAGCCAAGCACCGTCGGCGGCAGCACCAGCGGAAGCGTCACGCATGCCTCCACCAGGTGCTTGCCCTTGAACTCGCGCCCGGTGAGCAGCCACGCCAGCCACAGTCCGGCGAGCAACGCGATGAGAGTACTCAAGGCGGCGACGCGCAGGCTCAGCCAGAGCGGAAACCAGTCGATCGTCATTTGGGTTCCACCCATTATAGGCTTCCAGCCGGGACCCCGAGTCGTTGTACATTAATCAAAGGTGATTCGACCCAAGAGCCCCTCGCAGCGTCAGGACCAGGCCCGCTCCCGTGCACTCGCCGACGCGCTCGGATCCCTCGGGTATCCGGGCTTCATCAACCTCTTTTCCGATATGGAAGCAGAGCAGAACCACGACCCCGCGGTCGTCCTGCTGGCCGCCGTTTCCTGCGACAACCTGGACGAGCGCGTCGTCGAGGCGCTGCCCTGGCTCATCCTGCGCTATCAGCACCTCGACTGGGACTGGGCCGTCCGGGAGGCACGCGACCGCAACGCCCAAAACCGGCTTGGCTACATCGTCGGACTCGCCCTGCGCGTGGGCGCCTCCTCGGCTGGCAACGACGAACTGCTCCTGCGCCTCTCCGCCGTCGAGGAAAAGCTCTTCGACTACCGCCTGGACAAGGAAGACACGCTTTGCGTTCGAGTACCGGAGGGACGGCGCAAGTCCCTTCGCGAGACGCGTCCGCCCGAGGCCCGCCAGTGGAATCTGCTCACCGACCTCGCCCCGCGCGACCTGGCCTACCACGGCCGCTTCTGACGTCTGAGGTACACTGTGATGCGGTGCAACCCATGTTGAAACGAATACTGCTGTCCCCGCTGTTTCTCGCTACTTTCGTGATGGCCCAGCAGACCACGCCACCCCGCACACAGGCCCGATCCGTCGTCATGACGAAGTACGGCATCGTGGCCACCAGCCAGACACTCGCTTCCGCCGCCGGTGTGAAGGTGCTGGAAGCGGGTGGCAATGCCGTCGACGCCGCCATTGCAGCCAACGCCGCCATCGGCCTCATGGAACCCACCAGCAACGGCCTTGGCGGTGATCTCTTCGCCATCGTCTACGAGGCCAAGACTGGCAAGATCTATGGCTTGAACGCCAGCGGCTGGGCGCCGTCGGGCCTCACCGCTGACCTACTCGAAGGCAAGGGCCACAAAACAATGCCGCAGCGCGGCATCTACTCCGTCACCGTGCCCGGCGTCGTCTCCGGTTGGGACATGCTCCGGGCCCGTTTCGGCACCATGCCCTTCTCCCGCATCCTTGCACCGGTCATCCACTATGCCGACGAGGGCTTCCCGGTTACCGAGATCATTGCCGCGGGGTGGCGGGGTTCTACCACCATGCTCGCCGCGCACCCCAACTCCAAGGCGACCTATCTCCCCAACGGCCGCGCGCCGCGCGCAGGAGAGATATTCCGTAATCCCGATCTGGCCACCACCCTCCGGCGCATCGCGGCTCGCGGCCGCGACGGCTTTTACACTGGCCCCACGGCAGAGGCGATCCTGAAGATCTCCGCCGAGACCGGAGGCACATTCACCGCCGCCGACCTCGCCGAGTTCAAGGGCGAATGGGTCGAGCCCATCTCCACCACCTACCGCGGTTGGCGCGTCTCCGAGCTGCCGCCGAACGGCCAGGGCATCGCGGCGCTCATGATGCTCAACATCATGGAGCGTTTTCCGCTCGCCGAATACGGCCACAACAGCGCCCGCGCTCTGCACGTGATGATCGAGGCCAAGAAACTCGCCTACGCGGACATGCTCCGTTATACCGCCGACCCGCGCTTCTTCAAGGCCCCCATCGAGCAAATGCTCTCCAAGACCCACGCCGAGCGCCGCGCCGCTTTGATCGACGCCGCCAAGGCTGCCTGCACTGTCCTGCCCGCTGAACTCGCCGCCTCCATCAAGCCTGGCGCCGACACCATCTACATGACCGCTACCGACAAGGACGGCAACATGGTCTCGCTGATCCAGAGCAACTACGCCGGATTCGGCTCTGGCCTGGTCCCTCCCGGCACGGGATTCATGCTCCAGAATCGCGGCGCCCTGTTCACGCTCGACCGCGCCCACCCCAACGTGATCGCCCCGCGCAAGCGCCCGCTCCACACCATCATCCCCGCCTTCATGGAGAAGGACGGAACGCGAATCGCTTTCGGCATCATGGGCGGCTGGAATCAGGCCCAGGCCCACGCCCAGTTTGTCTCCAACGTCGCCGACTTCAACATGAACGTTCAGGCCGCCCTGGAAGTGCCCCGCTTTACCAAAGCCACTTTCGAAGGATGCGACGTGGATCTCGAATCCAGAATCGACCCCGCCTCCGCCGCTGCGCTCAGGAGTCTCGGCCACGCCGTCAGAGTCGTCGCGCCCTTCTCGGGCGGCTCCATGGGAGGTGGCCAGGCCATCATGCGCGATCCCAACGGCGTCACCTTTGGCGGCTCCGATCCCCGCAAGGATGGCGCGGCAGTTCCTCAAACCCCAAAGATTCCCGAACTCTGACGGTTGCAGGCCACGGCTGACTCCACCAGCTAGAAAGGCACTTCGTCATGCGTCAACCTCGATGGTTCACGGCCGCTCTTCTTGCCGCCTTGCTCCCCGCTTCGGCTCATGCCGTCAAGCCGCCTGCTGACAAGGTGACGTATTAGTATTCCCGCTGGAGCGCCGAGGCGATCGGAGCCGGCAATGCGCATTTCCTTCAGCCCTTGGCGCCGCCCGCGCCCATCGTTCCGGGAGCGCAGCTCAGCGGCATCCGCGTGGGCATGTTGAGATCCACTCAGCCCGGGAACGCCATCTACTGAGGTCAGGCCAGAATCCCGTTCACAACAGACGCCTTCTCCACGCCCGTCAATCGCTGCGCCAGCCCTTGGTACTTGTAGGTGAACCGCTCGTGGTCGATGCCGAACTGGTGCATCAGCGTGGCCTGCAGGTCGCGCACGTGCACCGGGTCGCGCACGATGTTGTAGCTGAACTCGTCCGTTTCGCCGTACACGGTACCGCCCTTGATGCCCGCACCGGCCAGCCAAAGGCTGAAGCAACGCGGATGGTGGTCCCGCCCGTAGTCCTTGTCTGTCAACTTGCCTTGCGAATAGATGGTCCGGCCGAACTCGCCGCCCCAGATCACGAGCGTGTCCTCCAGCATCCCGCGCGCTTTTAAGTCCTGCACCAGCGCCCAGCACGGCTGATCCACGTCCTTGCACTGCGTCGGCAGCACCTCCGGCAGGTTTCCATGGACGTCCCAACCACGGTGATACACTTGCACGAACCGCACGCCGCGTTCCACCAGCCTGCGCGCCATCAGCGCGCTGTAGGCGAATGAGCCGGGCTTGTTCACGTCCTCTCCGTACATCTTCCTGGTTGCGTCCGACTCCTTCGACAGGTCTGTCAGCTCCGGCACCGACGTCTGCATCCGGAACGCCATCTCGTATTGCTCGATCCGCACTTGCGTCTCCGGATCGTGCAGTTTCTCATACTCCATCCGGTTCAGCTCGCCGAGCCCGTCCAGCATGCGCCGGCGCATCTCCGGCGGAACGCCGTCCGGATTGTTGATGTAGAGCACCGGATCGCCGCCCGACCGCAGCGCCACTCCCGAGTACTGCCCCGAGAGGAAGCCGCTGCTCCACAGCCGCGCTGAGATCGCCTGCACGTTCGCCTTCGGATTCGAATGACTGGCATTGAGCACGACGAACGTCGGCAGGTCGCGGTTCATTGAGCCGAGCCCGTAGGCGATCCACGAACCGATGCACGGTTTGCCGGCGATCATGAAGCCCGTCTGGATGAACGTCATCGCGGGCTCGTGATTGATCGCCTCTGTGTGCATGGAGCGAATGATGGCGATGTCGTCCGCCATCTTGGCCGTGTACGGCAGCAACTCCGAGATCCATGCCCCGCTCTGGCCGTGTTGCGCGAAGCTGAACGCCGACGGCGCAATTGGGAAGCGGCTTTGGTTTGACGTCATCGTGGTCAGCCGCTGTCCTTGCCGGATGGACTCCGGCAAGTCCTTGTCGAACCACGCCTTCATGCCGGGCTTGTAATCGAACGTTTCAAGTTGCGGCGGCGCGCCCACCATGTGCAGATAGATTGCCCGCTTCGCCTTCGGCGGAAAGTGCGGCAACCCCGGCGAGCCGCCGAAGGCTTCTTGCGCAGCCGAGGAGCCGCGCGTCTCGCCCGCCAGCAACTCGGCCAGCGCCACCGCGCCCAGCCCCTGCGCGCCTCTCGCGAAGAACTTCCGTCGCGTCACATCGTTCATTTCGCCAGCACCTCGTCGAGGTTCATCAATTGGTTGGCCACCATCGACAGCGCGGCCAGTTCCGCCCGCGGCAACGCCGCATCCGCCTTCCACTCGCCGGTGGCCAGGAGTCTCCCCGCCTCTTCCGGCCGGGAGTCGTAGAACCTGAGGAAGTCTTTGTATGCCGCCCGCACCACGCTGCGCTCCTTGTCGCTCAGCGGACGTGAGACCAGCCTCCGCGCCATGTAGTCCACCTGTGCGTCCACGTCGCCCTTCGACGCCTCCAGGGCCCGGGCCGCCAGCGCTCGCGCTGCCTCCACAAACTGCGGATCGTTCATCGTCACCAGCGCCTGCAGCGGCGTATTGGTTCGCTCCCGGCGCACCGTGCAACTCTCCCGCGTCGGCGCGTTGAAGATTTCCATCGACGCCGGCGGAGCGCTGCGCTTCCAGAACGTATACATGCTGCGCCGGTAGAGCTGATCTCCGGTGTCCCGCTTATAGAAGCGCGTGTCGCTTCCGAGCATCGCCACGGCTTCCCACACGCCGTCCGGTTGGTATGGCTTCACGCTCGGCCCGCCGATCTCGCTCCCCAGCAGTCCGCCGCTTTCCAGCGCCGCATCGCGCACCATCTCTCCGTCCATGCGAAAACGGGGCCCGCGCGAGAGCAGCCGATTCTCCGGATCCTTCTCCAGTTTTTCCGCCGTCGCCAGCGCCGCCTGCCGGTAGGCCGACGACGTCACCAGCATGCGGAAGAACTTCTTCACGTCCCAGCCGCCCTCGCGGAACTCCACCGCCAGCCAGTCCAGCAGGTCCTGGTTCACCGGCGCCTCACCTTGCGAGCCGAAGTCCTCCGCCGTCTTGACCAGCCCCGTGCCGAAGACCTCCTGCCAGAAGCGGTTCACCGTCACCCGGGCGGTCAGGGGGTTGCCGGCATCCACAATCCACATCGCCAGCCCCAGGCGGTTGCGCGGCATCACAGACGTCATCGGCGGCAGTGCCAGCGGCGTCGAGGGTTCCACGCGCGCACGCTTCTGGTCGTACATCCCGCGATACAGCACGTTGGCGAACGGCTTCTGATCCGCACGCTCTTCCATCACGAATGTCACGGCGCCGCGCCGGCGGATATCGCGCTTTTCCAGATCCAAGTCCCGCAGCCGCGCCGCGGCCCGCTGATACGATCCATCGTTCGGCAATGCCGCGAAGCGCGCCAGCGCGTTCGCGTTTCCGGGCGCCAGCAACGCGATCTCCTGTTCCGACAGCGCTGTCGAAAACACCCGGAAGTCGGCGATGGCGCCCGCGTCGGGCCGGTTCGGATTGCCGAACTTCACCGGCGCAGCCGCCGCGATGGAACCGGCCAGTTTGGCGCGCGCATCGCGCTGCGTGTTCACCTCGGCGCCGTTCATGAAAAACCGCACGCCCAGCGCCTCGCCCGATCCGTCCCAGGTGAACGCCACATGGTTCCATGTGCCCGGAATCACCTGATCCAGGTGCCCCGCGCGTACTTCCAAACTCTTGCCATCGTCGCCGTAGAACCGTGCTCCGGGCACACGCGCGGAAACGAAGAAGGTCCAACCGCGCGTCACTGGCTTGGCGTCCTTCTTCTCCGCCTTCGGATCCGGCGCCGGCGTCACTTGATCGGTCTGGGCGGCGATGTTGTAGTACTCCTCACCCGTTGGATAGTAGAACCAGGCGCTCACGGTCACCGGCCGCCGGGCGTCCAGCAACGGGCCCGAGGTCGCTTCCAGCGAAGACTCTTTGCCCAGGTGAAGCGCCATCCGGCTCGGCCACGGTGAGCCGCCCAGCGCCGCGTTCTTCGGGAACGGCAGTTGCTCCACTCCGGCCAATGTCGCCGCCCGGATCGAGCCGTCCAACTGCAACGAGAACGTCTCTCCTGGCAGCTTCTCCACTCGGCCTTCCGGCGAGATGGATGTCTGCGCCCGCTGCAACTCCGCCCGCAGCGACTTCCCCTCCGTCGCGATCGCATCCCAGCGCGCACGGTCGTTCCTGTTTGGAACCACGACGATGGGCGGCGTGTCGCTGATGTTGCCGTCCATGGCATGCTGCGTCGTGTTGCGGAAGAACGCTGTCAGGGAGTAGAAGTCCCTCTGCCCGATCGGGTCGAACTTGTGATCGTGGCAGGTCGCGCACCCCACCGTCAGGCCCATCCACACGGCGCCCGTCGTATCGGCGCGGTCCTTGGCGTAGATCGCCTCCACCTCGTCGATGATCACGCCGGCCTCGTTGGTGGTCACGTTGCACCGCTGGAAGCCGGAGGCGATCTTTTGTTCCAGCGTCGCGACCGGCAGCAGGTCGCCGGCAAGCTGCTCGATGGTAAAACGGTCGAACGCCATGTTGGAGTTGAACGCGCCGATCACCCAGTCGCGATAAGGCCACATCTCGCGGTAGTTGTCGACGTGGATGCCGTGTGTATCGCCGTAGCGCGCCGCGTCCAGCCAGTAGCGAGCCCGGTGCTCGCCCCAGCGCGGCGACGCCATCAGCCTATCCACAAGCCGTTCATAGGCGTCCGCCGAGCCGTCCTGGACGAATGCCTCCACCACCTCCGGCTTGGGCGGCAGCCCGGTGAGGTCGAGCGATAGCCGCCGCGCCAGGGTGCGGCGGTCTGCCTCCGGGGCTGGCGCCAGGCCCTTGGCCTCCAGCCGCGCCAGAACAAAGCGGTCGATCGGATTCCGCGGCCAGGCAGCGTCCTTTACATCCGGCGCCGGCGGGCGCACGGGCGTGATGAACGACCAGTGCTCCTGCCAGTTCGCGCCTTCGTCGATCCAGCGCTTCAAGGTCTCCTTCTGCTGCTCGCTCAGTTTCTTATGCGAATATGGCGGCGGCATGCGCCTGGCCTCCACCGCGGCCGAGATGCGCTGGTAGAGCAGGCTCTTCTTCGAATCGCCTGGGACGATCGCGGCGCCCGTCTTCCTCGCCGCCAGGGCTGCATCCTTGAGGTCCAGCCGCAGGCCCGCCATGCGTGAGGCCTTGTCCGGACCATGGCATTGAAAGCAGGCGTCGGAGAGGATCGGCCGCACTTCCCGCTGGAAGTTCACCTTCGGCGCCGCCTGGACGCCGTGCACGGTCACGAAAAGAGCAAATAAGGTAGTGGCGCTAGCGAGGCGTGTCATGTTGGGCCCAGATTGGGTCCAGTATACACCCCAGTTACAGTGGCCGGAACCGGCACGAGAAGTGCCTCAGGAACTCGGGCTGGCTGATGATTTCGTAGCCGCGCAGCGTTTCCTTGCGGGCGTTCACCTCCAGCAGCGCTTCCACGACGTAGTCCATGTGACTTTGGGTGTAGACGCGCCTCGGAATCGCCAGCCGCAGCAGTTCGTTCCGCGCGTGCTCGCCGAACATCACCGAGCCGATCTCCACGCTGCGGACGCCGGCGTGCCGGTACAGTTCCACGGCCAGCGATTGGGCCGGGAATTCGTGTTTCGGAATGTGCCCCAGCATGCGCCCCGCGTCGATGTAGATCGCGTGCCCGCCCGGTGGCTCCACAATCGGCACGCCGCGGTCGGCGATGTGTCTGCCCAGATAGCGCGTCGAGACGATCCGGTATTCCAGGTAGTCCGGCTCCAGCACCTCGCCCAAACCCACCGCGATCGCATCCAGGTCCCGGCCCGCCAGCCCCCCGTAAGTCGGGAACCCCTCGGTGAGGATCAGCAGGTCTTTCTCCTGTTGCGCCAGACGGTCGTCGTTGGTGCACAGAAGCCCGCCGATGTTGGCAAAGGCGTCCTTCTTCGCCGAAAACGTGCAGCCATCCGCCAGCGAAAACATCTGCTGCGCGATCTGCTTCGGCGTCCAGCCGTGGTATCCGGCCTCGCGCTCGCGGGTGAACCAC
>JACRKW010000041.1 GCA_016215215.1 Acidobacteriota bacterium | reverse complement strand
GGCGTTACATGGCGTATGAGTTGGCGGCCAGCTTGATGGCGGCCAGTTCGGTGGTGGTGCTGGCCTTGAGCGCTTTGAGTTCGGCCTCGAGCGCCTCGATCTTGGGCTCCAGCGGGTTCACGCGGTTGAAGATGGCGGTGGTCTTGTTTTCGAACACCTCCGTTGTCAGGCAGAAGCCGGCGAGCTTGTTCTCAAAGCCGACGATGCCGTTGGCGATCAGCTTGTGATCGTTGTTGAGGCCGGAGAGGGCGAACTTGTTGGCGTAAGCCTCGGAGGAGTTCATGGCGATGTTCTTCGAGTCGATGAAGGTGGCCAGGAACGAGGTGATGACGTTCATGGAGGAGGCGGGCTCGGCGGTACTGCGGGGAGAGCCGTGATTCTCCACTAGCGGGGATATGAACGTGTGAAGCGTGGCGCCACCGCGCGTGTCGATTGTTGGGCCGGCAACCGTAATACGGTATATGGCGTTGGTGAGTTGGAGATAGTTCGTTTCAATGAGGCGGCGCTGGGCGCCCACGGTGCAGTTGAAGTTGATCCCCGTTCGAAAGGTCCTGTTCATAGTGACGTAGCTGATCTGGAACTTCTCGATCACTTCTTTTTGAGTCCCGTGGATCAGCGCCTCTTCTTTCTGAGACCCCCTGCCCAGGGCGCCCATGGCAGGCGTGAAGCTGTCGCCGCTGAGACTGATCCGTGTGGGTGTCTTGTTGGCTCCGTCAAATACAGGCATAATCTCTCCTTAGCCGACTTCGCGCAGGAACTGCGCGCATTTCATGTGTACCGTTCCGCCGGCGTTGATGTGGATATCGCCGTCGGAGTGGAGCAACAGCTGCGAGCCACCGTCGAATAGCGACACGCGGACGTGGTGCGGGGTGCCGAGTACGATGGTCTCCCTACCGTTCTTGTCGTCCATCACCAGGCGGTTGCCGCTCTTGGTGGCGATGCGCTTGATGTCGTTGTTCTGATACTCGTTGCCGTACACCTCGCCGGCCGGGGGCCTTTCGACGCCGTTCCACATGCTGCCGACGATGATGGGCCGGTTGGTGTCGCCGAACTCGAATGAGACCATCACCTCGTCGCCGATCTCAGGCGAGAAGTAGATGCCGCGGTTCTGCCCGGCGTAAGGGCTCATGAAGCGCGCCCATATCCACGGATCGCCGGATTCCCATGGGAACTGGATCTTGACGTGGCCCTGCCGGTCGTCATCTCCGAGAGCGACGACGCGAGCCACCATCAGCCCGGGCCACTTGGTGGCGGGCGGTCTGTTCCACCCGAGCGGCATGGTGAAGGGCGTTGATAGTGACTTTCTGGCCGGGCCGGATGGAAGCTTCTCGCGATTGGCCGGTGCCGTAGGTGCGGGTCAGAGTGCTGCGCTGGGATTCCAGTTCGATCTCGTCCGCCAGTCCCTGCTCGCTCCTGGAAATGAATGGAGTGTCGACATAGCCGCTCCAGTGGTTATCGCTTGAACCGGCCAGCGCGGAATCGATGAGTGAGGCGGCGGTACCGAACTTGCCGGGAATTGACAGCACGTCGCGATCGTAACTCATCGCCTCGTTCCGGTTGTACACGACACCGGAGAAATCAGCGGCGCCCAGGCGGCCGGACATGCGGAAATCGAGCAGACCGCTTTCGGTGCGCCAGTTGACCGAGCAGCCGGCGTCGACATAGTGATCGAGCACCTTGATGCCATCCACCGTCACACGGAAGGCCAGGCCGAACCGGTCCACCAGCCGCCGGAAGAACTCGAAGTCGGTCTCCCCGATTTGCAGGAGCCCCATTTCAAAGCTCCTGGGCCCCTCCTCCGAGTAAGCCGTGTTCAGATTGAGGGAGGTGGCCTCCAGAAGATCCTGGAGGTGTCCGCGCAGGTTTTTCCGTGGATGGGAACGCAGCCTCGGCCGCAGATCCATACGCATAGACTGCGACACGCCTTCGATCACCAGGTTGTACGAACCGCTGATTTCGTAGTGGAGATCCACCGAGGAGGCGACGCCGCTGAACAGAATCAGCTCTGCGCCTCCGGCGTCGACGGCGATTACTCTCAGCCCCTTGCCGATCCACTCCTCGATGGGGAAGCGGTTGTCGGGCGACTGCCGGTAAACCAGCTTGCAGGTGGCGTGGGCATTCAATTCGTACAACACATCGGCGGTGACCAGGATGGCATCGGCGCTGAGCGAGCTGATGTTCTCGCCATCGATCTGGCCGAGGAGATAGGCGGGAGTCATAGCTGGACCTCCGGAGTGGCGCGCGGGTGAGGTGGGATCATCGGCATCAGCCTTTCTGCCCTTTCTTACGTTTTTCGAAGCCGACTTTGATCGTGCATGTTCCGGCAAATGATACGCGCGCCCCACCTTTCAACTGCAAGGGCTTGCCGGGCTCCAAACGCTTCTTGTCGACGAATGTGCCGTTGTAGCTGTTGGTGTCGACGACGTAGAGCTTGCCTTCCTTGAAGTGGATTTGGGCGTGGAAGCGGGAGATCATTCGCTCGGCGTCGCGCAGGACGACGTCGTTCTTGGCCCCGCCATCCTCGGCGATTGCGCCCAGCATGACCATCTCCTTGTCGATGTTGTAACGCTTGCCCTTGTCGATCCCATCGGTGATCTCCAGGTACGGATCCTTGCGGCGTCCGGCCATGAGGAGCCAGCCCAGGCCACCCAACAATGCGACCCCCGCACCGGCGCCCATCAATCCGAACACCGAGTCCTTCCGCTGCCGGGCCAGATCGAGCCGGGAACGCAACGCCTTCACCTGCATGTTGTCCGGCGCCACTCGTTCGGCGGCATTCAAAGCCTGTTCGGCCGCTCCGAGATTGCCGGCCAGGAACGCGGCTTCAGCGGCTTGAATGGAGCCGGCCAGCGTCATCTGCTTTTCCTGTTCGGAGGCGGCCTGCTTGGAACTCTCTTCAGCCTGCTGGGCGGCCTGCTGCGCCTTCTGGTCGAGCTTGGCCTGCGCATCCTTGCGGCCGTTGAAGGCGACCTGGTTGTTCGGATCCAGCATCAGGATCTGGTCGTAGAGTCCCACCTGTTCGGCGGGGTCGTTGGACCGCAGGGCTTGCTGGAGCAACTGCGATGACTTCTGTTGCTTCTGATCCTGCTTCATCTGAGCGATCTGCTGCTCCTGAAGCTGCTGCTGCAGTATTCTGGCCTGCGCATCACCGCCGGCCTGCGGCGCGGCCGCCGCCGGCATCTGCGGCAGCTGCGGAGCCACCGGGGCGGCCACATCGGTCTTCTTGGGAGCCGCGTGGCCGAAGGTCTTGGGCAATTGGGTGATGTGTATGTTGCGCAGATCGAGGTCGGCGTCATCCTCGGGAGAGTAGAAGGCGATAACGCCGGGCGCGGTGCGGGCGTCCTTCTTCGGATTGGTCCCCTCGGGCCGCACGTCGTCCAGGTCGCTGACGGCGGCGCCATCCACCCACACCTGGATGTGGCGCGCGCGTGCCGCGACGGTGAGGGCTGCAAACTGGTTCATGGCGCCGAGGTTTTTGCGGGCAGTGGTCAGCCCCATGACAGCGCCGGTGGCTCCGGGCTGGATGTTCACTTCGTAGCCGCTGCCCAACTGGCCCGGATCGCCCCGCAGCAGCAAGGCGTAGCGGCGCTTGGTGTCGCCCTTCTTGCCGTTGATGCGGACATCGGCCTGGAGGATGAAATCGCCGTACTGCAGGAGGGATTCAAGCTGGCCGGGGCCGTCGGCGGCGTGAATACCTCCCTTGCCCACGGTCCACTTGGCCTCTTTCGGCTTGCCTTTGCCGAACATCTTGGTGATTACGTTGCCGCCCTGTTTGGGGGCCGAGCCCGTCGACTTCCAGCCGGAGAGGTCCGAGCCGTTGAACAGAGATTGCCCGTTCAAGGGTCGCACGCGGAGACCGCGCAGTTCGACACGGCCGCCCCTGCGCGCTTCCAGAATGAAGAAGCCGGGGGCGGATTGCAGGCCCGCGGCCGAGGCCGCCAGTTTGCCGCTGGAGCGAACGGTAAGATTGCCGCCCGAGGCTTCCACTTCGACCGGAATCCAGCCGCCGGCGGCCAGACCGCCGCCACCCGCCTTGGCGTGCGAGACGATGGAGCCGTAAGGCCAGTCGGAATCGCCCCCGCCCAGCTGGATGGCGTAGCCGCTTTCTTTCGGCGCGCCGTCACGCGCGGCGTGGACATATAGAACTGCGTTGGACGTCTTCTCGGCCCTCACTTCGAAGCGCAAGAGGAAATCCGCAAACGGCGTATTGGAGCGGAGAAGGCCCGCAGAACCGCCGTCGGCTGCGGCTATCCCTTTGCTCGCCGCCCAGGCGTTCCCCTCCGGCGTCCAGCCGTAGTGGGAATCGCCGTCATGCAGGACAATGAAGCCCTCCTCCGAGTCCTGCGCGGCATAATAGGCGGCGAGCGAAAGGACCGAAGCGGCCAGAAGTAGAGAAGCGCGTTTCATAGTCGTCTTGAACGTCACTCTGTTCGTTTTCTACCTTGGCGGCTCGGCTGCGGGCCTCCACCCTAACAACGGAAACGGAGGCGCTTTTTTTCCGAGCCGCGAATATTCTTCCTGTCTAGTCCGGCTGCACGATACCGAAGGTGAGCCCTTCGCCTTCCCTGGTGACGATCGGTTCGCCGCCCTCGGCGTTCTCCACCGCCTTCTCCTCTCCGGGGTCGTAGGCAACCTGGATCGTCTGGCCGGCTGCCACTTCGCCGGAGAGGATGATGCCGGCCAGAGGGGAGAGCACCATCTGCTGCAGCGTGCGCTGCACGGGACGTGCCCCGTACGCCGGGTCGTAAGATTCCTTCGCCAGGTAGGCGAGCGCCTCCGGGGTGAGGTCGAGGCCGACGTCGCGGTCTTCACACAACTTCTTCCGTAACGCTCCAATGCTCTTGGACACGATGGATTCCAGCTCCTTCTCGCCGAGCGAGTTGAAGGTAACCACCTGGCCAATGCGGTTGAACAGCTCCGGCCGCAGGGTCTTCTTCACCACGTCAAGAATCACGGTCTTGCGCATCTCCAGATCGTCGGTCACCTCCATGGACTCGCGCACACCAAGGTTGGAAGTGAACAGCACCATCGTGTTGGAGAAGTCGCAGAAACGGCCCTTGGCGTCAGACAGGCGGCCTTCATCCAGAACGCCCAGCAGGAGGTCGAGAATCTCCGGGTGGCCCTTCTCCACTTCGTCAAAAAGCACGATGGAATAGGGATTACGGCGAACCTGCTCGGTGAGGAAGCCGCCCTCCTCGCTACCGACGAGTCCCGGGCGGCTGCCGATGAGTCCGGCGACTGACGACTTGTCTTTGTACTCACCCATGTCGATGCGGATGAGGGCGTTCTCGTCGTCGAACAGCGCCTCGGCGAGTGATTTGGCCAGTTCCGTCTTGCCGACACCCGTGGGGCCGACAAAGAGGAAGCTGTTGGGCTTGCGGCCCGGCTGGAGGTCGGCGCGCATACGGCGGGCGGCGTCGGCGATGGCCGAGACGGCGTCGTCCTGGCCGAAGACGCGCTCGCCGAGTCGCTCCTCCAGCTTCATGAGGCGCTCCTTTTCGCTCTCCATCATGCGGCTGGAGGGAATGCCGGTGCGTTCTGCGATGGCTTCGGCGATGTGTTCGGGCAGCACCGAATCCGGCACGACGATCGCGCCGGGTCCGGCTTTCTCCAGATCGGCGAGCTGCTGTTCCAGGAACTTGAGCGACCCGTACCGGATTTCGGCGGCCTTTGTGATGTCGCCCTTGCCCTCGGCGGCAGTGAGCAAGGCATTCTGCTCCTGGATGGCCTGCTTGGTCTTCTGCAGCATGTCCAGGGCGGACTTCTGCTTGTTCCACTCCTCAATCAGGGCGGTGACGGCCGGCTCCATGACGGCGATCTCCGCCTTGAGTGCTTCCACGGCCTTGCGGGCCGCCGGCGTCGAAGAGGTGGATTCGACGGCCTCCAGTTCGGCCTTCTTGCGCAGCAGCAATCGCTCCTGCTGGTCGATGTGGGTGGGCTTGGACTCCTTCTGCATGCGGATGCGCGCGGCGGCCTGATCCATAATGTCGATGGCCTTGTCGGGCAGCCAGCGGTTGCGGATGTAGCGGCGGCTGAGCTTCACCGCGGCCTGCAGCGAGTCGTCGGTGAGCTTGACGCCGTGGAAGGCCTCGAAGCGCGGCCGCAACCCGCGCAGCAGGACCATCATCAGCTCGTCGCTCGGCTCCTTGATGGTGACGGTATCGAAGCGGCGGGCCAGAGCGCCGTCCTTTTCGATCTTCTCGCGGTACTCGTCGTAGGTGGTGGCGCCCAGGCAGCGGAGTTCGCCGCGGGCTAGCGCGGGCTTGAGGATGTTGGCGGCGTCCATTCCGCCCTCGGTGCCGCCGGCGCCGACCAGCGTGTGGAGTTCGTCGAGGAAGAGCACGATCTCGCCCTTCCTGGCCTTCACTTCCTCCACAACGCCCTTGATACGCTCCTCGAACTCGCCGCGGTACTTGGCACCGGCGACCATGGCGGTGAGGTCCAGCGCGATCACCTTGCATCGCTTCAACGACTCGGGCACATCGCCGGCCGCGATGCGCTGGGCAAGCCCCTCGGCGATGGCCGTCTTGCCCGTGCCGGGTTCGCCGACGACAACGGGGTTGTTCTTGCTCTTGCGGAGCAGCGTCTGGATGACGACGCGGATCTCGTCGTCGCGGCCGATGACGGGCATCAGCTCGCCTTTGGCGGCCGCCGCGGTGAGGTCGCGGCCGTACTTTTCCAGGAGGCGCACGCCGGGTGCGGCTTTGGGCAGGGCGCCTCCGGGGGACTTGGATACTCCCGCCTCGCCCAGCGCCTCACCGGCGGCTTCGCGGGCCTCAGCGGACTTGTCCAGCGCCTGCTTGGTCACGCCGGCCTGGCGCAGGTCCCCCTTGAGAGCGTCCTCGCCGGCTTCGACAGCAGCCATCACGAAGTCGATGGGCTCGGCACGTTCGGCTCCACGCCGTTCCATCATCTCGAACGACTTCTCCAACATCTGGCGTAGCGCTGAGGAGGCCGTGGGCCTGCGCCCCCGTTCCAGGCGGACATTCTTCTCCGTGTTCAGCTTCGTGGCAAAGGTATCAAGCAGCGCACCCACTCCGATGCCGGACTTGTCCAGCGAGGCGGCCAGGGCGGATTCGCCGTCCAGCAGCACAAAGAGCATGTGCAGCGGCGTGATTTGCGCCTGCCCGCGCTGCTCGGCGAGCATGCGCGAACGTTCCAGGGCGTCTTCCAGTTCATTGGAGATCTTGTCGAGATCGATTGCCACTGTGGCCTCCTTCTGTCAACCAATGTCAAACCGGACAACTGACTCAACAGCGCGTTCAGGCGCGCTGCTCACTCCAGGCGGCGCCGGCGCGGTGGCGGCGGCGGAGCGCCCTCCTCTCCCTGATCAAACCGCGGCCGCGGAGCGGCCGGGGGCCGCTGCTGTGGCGGTTGCGGCGGTTGCTGCGGGGGCGGCTCCGGCGGGGCCGGAGCGCCCGTGGCGCGGCGGAAGATCTCCCAGGGCGCGCCGCCTTTCCTGGGCTCTTCCATCGGCGGAGCGGGTGGTGGCGGGGCTGCGTGAGCAGGAGGCGGAGGCGCCGCAGGAGGCGGCGCGTAGTACTGCGGCGGCGGTGCGGGCGCGGACGGCTGCCCTCCCATCGGCACGGCTGGCGGCTCAGGCGCGCGCTCCATCGGCTGCACGGGTCGCGCCTGCTCCTGCGCGCGGCCGGCATAGAACCGGTGGCGGTTGAACAGCAATGCGGTCCGGATCGGGATGTGCGCCGGCACTGCCACGCGGATGTCGGTGATGGTGGGCACGTCGGGCGCCTCGAAGTCGAACTCGAAATTGGCCTGGCCGGCGATGACGGCTTCCGAGGTCAGGTTCATGGGCGCGCGTTGAAAACCGCTGCCCTCATTGATTCGGATCTCGGCCGGGATGCGCAGGCCCTTCTCAAAGGGCGCGTTGGTTTCACCCACCAGGATCAGCCGGTACTTGTCGCGCCCCTCTAGCCGGAGCTGGCTGAAGAAGGTGACCAGGTCGTCGCCGGCGCCCTGCACCCGGCTCGGCTTGGCGGCCAGCTTGTAGAGCACGTTGCCGCCGCGGTCGAAGACGAAGTTCATGGCCTCCAGTTGCGGGCTGACGCGGAAGTCGACGTACTTGCCCTCCAGCGCCCGTTCGAGCCGCTGCAGGGCGTTCAATGAGGCCAGGGCGGCGCGAACCTCCACACCCAGATCTTCGTTCACCTTCCAGGTGCGCGTGGTGCGGAGGATCCGCTTTTGCTGGTTGATGAGCTGGATGAACTCTGTCTCGCCCACCTCCTTCAGCGTTTCGTAGTAGTTCTGCATGCCGGGCGTGAGGTCAAAGTGCACGGCGGCCGAATGCAGAAAGCGCCGCAACTGGCCGAAGAACCGCTGCGGCGGCTGGCTGTAGTCCAGAAGATCGTAGACGCATTCCTGTAGGCCGGCCACCATGCGGTCAACAAACTGCACCGTCTGTGTGTCGACTTCGGTCTCGATGCCCCGCTCGGTGAACAGCATCAGGTACTCGCGCATCGCCCGGTGGAGCTCGGCGTAGCGCTCGGCCAGAAAGGTGGCCTCCTCGACGATCTTGCGGTAACCGGCCGCCAGTTCGCTGTGCCCCGCCATGGTGGTGCAGGCCGGGATGTAGTCCGGGTTCTTCTCAAAGCCGGTGCCGTAGCGTTGGCGGCGAATGCGGCCGGCCACCAGCGCGTAGGCCGTCGATTCGGCCGCCGGCTGCAATGCCAGCCGCACGGCCCAGCCTCGTTCCGTCTGCATCTGCGGATTGAACTCGTCGGGCTCGCCCTCCACGGGCTGTTTCTCATGTGGCTGGCACACGAGGTAGACGGAGGACTCCTGCACCCCTTCCAGTTCCTGCCTCGGAAAGGTCCGGGTGATGGGCGAGGAGGGGTTGATCTCGATGATGCAACCGGCGGGAGTGATGCCGCGGCAGTGGGCGACGCTGATGGTCAGCGTCTCCTCGTCTTCGTGGAGGCTCACCACCGGATCGTGGCGAGCAGCGCCGATTTCGCTCTCCGGCAGGCGCGGGCCGCCGCCCACCAGCCCGCTGGAGTTGCTGGCGTAGCGCAGCGCCCACAGAAGCATGGAATCGAAGTAGCGCTCCTGCCGGAGGAAGTGGTCCGGCGTGAGCAGCATGCCGTGCTCCCAGTTGACGGAGTTCAGTTTGATGTCTTTCGGATTCATGCGGACAGAGCTCCTTTTTGCGGGCCGAGGTGCGTATTCAGGCCCAGGCGCGAATTGGCGGCGGCAATACCGAGGCGCGGCGGACGCGCGCGGTCTTCGATGCTCCACTGGACGTTCCAGCGCTGGTGGCAGGAGGTGGTGAGGTAGAGCACCGCGTTCAGCAGATAGAGGTTCTCCTCTTCTTGAAACCTGTAGTAGGTTTCCAGCGGCACGGGGCCGATATCCAGCGTGAGGGCGGCGAGGTCCTCAATGTGGTCTCCGGCGACGAAATCGACACCAAGGCGCGAATGCTCCTCTCCCAAAAGGCTCAGGTCCCCTTCAGCCAGGAAGCGCGAGCGCGCCTTGCGCCGGATGGTCTCCAGTGGCAGGCCCAGAATCAGGTGCAAGGCGAAGCGGATGCCGTCTTCCTTCCCGGCCAGCGACTGCAGGCTGGGCAGAAGCAGCGCCAGCCGGAACCATAGATCCTGCGGCCAGTGCTCGGGATCCAATCCGAACAGAGTGATCCAGCGGGCGCAGGCGTCTGGGTTGCGTTCGGAGATATCGAACAGCCGGGCGCCCTCGCGCAGCCAGTGGGCGGCCTTCTGGTAGGGATCGTCCACGACGGAGAGCATCTCCCGTGTTCCCATCTCGGACTCGCCGCCGGAGTCCCAAAAGGGCACCGGCAGGTGGTGGAAATAGCCCATGCCTGCGATGCGCAGTTGGATGGAGTGACCCGCCTCAAGCGGCGCGCCCGGCGCCGGAGACTGCGCCACCACCCAGCGCGTGGGGTAGCCGCGGCCGTCCATGCTCAGCGTGACCCGGCTGGAGGAAATTCCCAGCGCCGAAAGCACCTCGAGCGCCGAATCCACCGTGTGGTGGAAACCGTGGAAGCTGGCGGCCAAGTGGGGCATGGGCACGCTCATGGCTCGGTCCACTCCACCTGGACACTCAGGTCGATGTCGTGCAAAAAGCGGCCGGCGAGCGAGGCGCGCAGCTCTTCGCGCATGTAGCCTGCCTCCACCTCGGGGTCGTGGAAATCGTCGCGGTTCAGTTCGAGCGTGATACGCTCCACACGGCGTAGCGCGCCGCCAACGCGCTCCACGGCGGAGTGGATGCGCGCCCCCGTGATGCGCCGGTCGAAGGCTTTCACCACGGCATACAAGTCGGCGCGCGTCACCACGCGGTCACGCGAGAGCAGCGCCGAACTGAAGCGCTCCTGGGCCGAGGCGAACTGCTCGCTGTTTGTACCGCCGGCAGCCGAGGTCGGATTCAGCACCTTGATCCCGCCGGACAACCCGCGCAGCTCAATCGAGGTGACCTGGCCCGGGCCCACCTGGTTGGCCGCGTCTCCCGAACTGATCCATACGCGCACGTTGGCCTGCGACTGCGGCCGGCCGTCAGGCCAGCGCGCCGGCGTGAGTTCGATGCGCCCGTTGCGGATGGCGTAACGGCCGGCGCTGGCGTCCGAGGAGGGTTCCATCTCGCCGAGATAAGGTGTCTCGTTCTCGCTGATGATCGAGAGCGGTGAAACCAACTGCCAGTCCGTGCCGCCCTCGCGGCTGATGGGAACCGCGGTTCCGTGACGTTCAAAGACGATGGTCTGGTTGAAGCATTCGACGTTGGATGCGGTGATGGCGTGCATGAAGACGCCGCCGATGCCCGTGTGCAGTGGAGGAAGGCCGCGTGGAAAGGTGACCTTGATCCACGCGCGATCCACGCCGAACAGCGTCTGCGCTTCGCGGCCGAAGATGCGGCCCAGCGGCCCTTCTAGACCCCGTGGCACGCGGCAAAGAAAGCGCCGGTCCGGAGGAATGACGGGCATCAGGTAGACGCGCCCGGCGTAGAAGCCGTCCGGAAGCAAAGGCGTCTTGTCCTGCAGGTCTTCTGAGGCAGGCGCGCTCTTGGCGCTGATCAGCCATTCCAGCTTCCGCAGTCCGGCGTTGCCCGCTCGCGGGCGCAGGATGCCGGCTGCCGCGAACTCGCCATGCGGCCCGGCCAGGCACCACGTTTCTCCGGCCAGAGCGTCCTGAATCGGCCGGGCGTCAGGGGAGAGATCGAAATAGAAGGAGTGCCCGCTCAGGTGCTCGGCGGCAGACGGCTCGATAGCCAGGTAGATCGCCGGGTTGGGACCGAGATTGACTTTGACCGGCTCCAGGGAGGGCCGCGCGGCGGTAAAGCGCTCGGGCATGTCCACGCCCGCCAGCACGCGCATGGCGCCGTCCTCGTATGTCGCTCCGAAGCAGATCTGGGCGCTGGAGATGGTCAGCGCCGCGTCGGTGCAAAACGAAAAGCGCGCGCCGGTCTGCGCCTGGCTGCGTAAAGTCGTCCCGGCGTCCACCAGCAGCGGCGCCGCGGCTCCAGCCAGACGAACGACAGTCTGCGCCGGCCGTGCTTTGCGCATCTCGATCCCAAGGCCGGCGATCAGTTCGTCCAGCAGCGCCAGCCGGATGCGGCCGGTATCGTTGTAGAGCGCCTCCAACTGCTGCGCGAAGGTGCGAAACAGCACCGCCAGGACGGGGTCGGTGGCTTCCGCGCTGACGCCGTACTCCTTGAGGCGTTTGCGGAAATCCTCGCGCATCTTGCTGTCGATTTCAACGGCCGTGGCGCTCTGGTATGGCATTCTGCGGAAGCCTCTCCCTCTCAAACCAATCCGCGTGCGGTCCTACTCCTGCCGGGCCACCGTGGTCGTGAACTTCCGGTCCGGATCCGCGCTGGACACGATGGTCAGCGAATAGACGTCGGCGTCGGCCCCCGGGGCGGATTCCCGCCTCATCGACTCCAGCCGGTAGTGGGTGATGCCCAGGTCCTTCAGCGCGTCGTTGATCGCCTGCTCGGCCTGTTTCAAGCCCTCCGGACGCACCTTCATGCTCTCCAGAAGGTTCCTGATGCCGAAAGGCCGGCACCCCGGCCACGATCCGCCCGGCGTCCGCGCCATCATCTCGATAAAACGCAAAACGGCCTCGGGCTCGTCGGTCCGCTTGAGGAACGAGCCCTGAAGCCGCAATGGAAACGCGATAAAGGAAATAGCAGGTCCTCCTCCCCCCGCTTGTCAGGCATGCCCGCACAGGCTGGAGAATCCCGGGCCGGCGGCGGCGCCGGCGCTAGTTGCTGATCTGGATCTCCTGGAAGTTCTGCTGGTTCATGACGGGTTCCAGATCCACCACCATCATGTGATTCAGGCTCGGCGCATCCCCGCCCGTCTCCAGGGGGGGATTCGAGGTTTCGAAGTTCGAGATCCAGCCCTTAAACTTGTACGAGCACAGGGCGTCCTCGTGGGTGTCGTCCTTCCAGAACTCGATCTTGATGTCCTTGATCTTGTCGCGCGTGACGACATTGGCGAGTTCAAAGAACTTCTTGAGGGACGAGAACGGTAGGTTCTTGTCATCGTGGAAGTCGCCCCAGGCCCGGATTCGGGTCTTGAGGCTCCCCATCTCTGGCATGCCGGCCCGGTCCTTGGCGGTGGTGAAGACCACCTGAACGCTGACTGCTTCAAACTTCGTCCCGTCGATGGTAACGGTGCTGCGATATGGGTTGGCCATTGTTCTGTCTCCTGTTGGTTGCCGGGGCGGCTAGTTGCTCATCTTGATCTCTTTGAACTTCTCCTGGTTGAGCGTCGGCTCCAGGTCCAGGACCATCACGTGGTTCAGGCTCGGGTAGGCCAAAGCCGGATCGGTTTGCAGGTTGTCGGCGCCTTCGCCGGCGCTGTTGCCCAGCGGATGCGGGTTGGATGTCTCGAAGCGGCTGATCCAGCCCTTGAAGGCATAACTGCACAGAGCGTCTTCGTGCTTGTCGTCCTTCCAGAACTCGATCTTGATGTCCTTGATCTTCTCCCGCGTCACCACGCTGGCCAGTTCGAAGAACTTCTTGATGGCCGAAAACGGCACATTCTTGTCGTCGTGGAAATCTGCGATCACGCGGATGTTGGTCGCCAGGCTGCCCATCTGCGGCATGCCGGCGCGGTCCTTGTCGCTGTGGAAACGGACTGTGGTCGAAACGGCGTCAAACTTGGTGCCGTCGATTGTGACCGTGCAGCGGTAGGGTGAAGCGGCCATGGATTACTACCTCCCTCTGGTCTATTCGTCTTAGTGAAACAGCTTGCTGAAGAGGCGGGTGATCGACGCGAGCACCCCGCCCTGGGCGGGTTCCGGAGGCTTCCCGGATTCCCGTTCACAGTATTCCGTTGCGGTTGCGCCACCCGGCGCCGGCTGAGCAGGGATGGTTTCACTCTCCCCGCTCAGCTTTCCTTCGGCGATGAGCTGCGCTTTCAAATGCGGCGGCAGAAAGTCAGAGGCCTTCCTCTGAGACAGGTCGGCAGCCGGCTTCTCGGGCTCGGCCAGCCGGGCGCCCACGACTTTGGGCAGATTGAGCTGCATGGCCGGCCGGTAGTTGCCTCGCGACGCCGTCCGGATGCCATGCTCCTCATTCCTCTGCTCGCCCTCGTCTTCAGCTTGGCGGGCGGCGTCCCCGCCGAAGGGCAGATACCTCTCCTTCGGCTGGACGTTGCCGCCTGTCTGCTCGTGGTGGCGCGCGGAGGAACCCGCGAAATCGTCTCGTCCGTTGCTCACTGACTTCCTCTCCACCCTATAAACGGGAATGGTCAGCTTTTTTGTTCGCCCTTGGAGAATTCAGGCGTATCGATCTTCAACACGAACGTCTCTGCCGGTCCTGTCGGCATGACGTTCAGGCTGATGTCACAGATGCCCTGCATTCTCTTGTTCGAATCTTTGTCGACGAACAGGTCGTAGCCCAGGATGGTCCCCTGCTCCACTTGCTCGTCGAGCAGTCGCTTGAGAGGCGCTTCGATGCTCGAGTCCATGAAGTCCCGCGTCAGCACCTGTCCGGCTACCTGCAACAGGTAGTGGCGGCAGCAGCGTTCCAGATAGCGCAGAATGCGGTAGCTGGTGAAGAACTTGAGGACGCCGTTGGGGTCCTCGGCCTGCGTGCGGCATCCGAAGAAGCACAGGTGATTGTCCGCGTCCCGGATGATCGGAACCAGTTGCCGTTCCATGGAGATGTGCTCCATCTCGCCGATCAGCGGCTCGAAACGCACCTTATCCACGCCCGAGATCTGGCCGAACCGGGAGCCCACCGGTCCCTGGGCGATGCCCTGACCGTCGTCGGCTCGCGCCACCGCGCCGGCGAAAACAAGTGACGGCGGCACCCACAGGTCATCGCCGTTGTCCACCGTCTTCTCAAACCAGTGCGCCGCGCGAGCCTGTAGGTAGCCGCTGCAAACCACGTCGGCCGCCGCGCGGTCCTCGGGCCGTTTCATGAACTCGTACTTGCCGCCCGGCAGGAAGTTCCGCTCCAGGTTCTTGAACGATTTTTCGTCGTCCACGTCGGTGAGCAGCAACATACCCCACTGGTTGGCGATGTCTTCGAACTTCTCGCGCACCGTCTGCGGGATGTGGCCGGAGACCACCAGGTTGCAGATGTCGTCGCGGAAATTGAAGTTGTCGTTGCGCTTGCGGGTGAAGTTCTCAATCGCCGCAACGTTCATCGAGAAGACGTCCTTCATCGCCCTGGCGTCGGCGTTCAGCACGAACAGCTCCACCGGCTTGCGCACCTTGCCGTCCATCACCTTCGAGTTCTCGAAGAAGAGCTGGATCTGGCGGTAGCTGCGCTCGATGGGGCGGATCTGCCGGAACAACTCTTCCAGCAACTGGTCCCGCATCGACTCGGCCTGGTTGATCTGCGCCTGCAGCTTCTGCACGGTCTGGTCGTAGCTGTCGGCCACCGATAGCAGTGTTTCCAGATCCATCAATTGCTTGAGGAAGTCTCCGGCCGACTGCTGGGTGAAGATCGACGAAATGGTCCGCGACTCGTCCAGGAAGCCGGGGTGAAGGTCCGAAAAGATATCCTGAAGCAGCTCTCGCGCCACGCTTTCTCCGAGGATCTCGGAGGTTGTCCTGGTTGCGACCATGTCAGCCATTACTCAGTCCCTCCCTTGCCGGCTACTTTCTGCAGGTCTTCGCGCAGGCGGCCCAGCGCCTTGATGATCTCGCCGCGCTGCTCCTCGCTGGACCAGGCGCGGCGCACCGCCGGCAGCTTCCAGCGGTCCTTGAGCCTGTACAGCAGGTCGATGTTCGACTTCAGATCGGCGATGTCGTTGCGCCCGTAGGTGATGTTGCCGTCCTCGTCCTTGAACTCCTGCCGTTTCTGCAGGTTCTCCGGATCGAAGTCCTTCATCGTGCGGAACTTGAAGTCCGCCTTGAATTCAGTCTCCTCCGGCCCGGCCGAACCCTTGAAGGCGATCTCCGGTTTGAACTTGGCGAAGGCGTCATTGACGTCCTCCACGCGGGTCAACTCCTCGTTCTCCGATGCAGCCTCCTTACCAACGCGGCCCAAGGTCATGGGCAGCATGACAGCCGCGGTGGAGGTGGGCACTTTGCGAATCGAAGGGGTAACCCCCTTACGAATGACTTTGACTAACGGCATCTTCCTTCTCCTTCACAGAATCTCTCAGCGAATATTGGCTTCGATCAAAGCAGATGTAATACCGGCATGGAATTGGTTCTTAGCGGGGCGGCCCCTCCCGGTTGCCTAACCTGGTCTGCGAAAAATCCCTGTGGGCCTGAGGGTTCACCACGGTGGCGTCGCCCGCGCCCCGCGGCGGCAGCGCCGCGCCACGTGGTCCGGGCTGGAAGCCCGGGGGCGCCGGACGCCCGGCGATAACGCCATTGATCACCCGGGTCTGCGAGCCCCACTTCGCCTGCCCAGCGCCCGGCATGACGCCGATATACTGCTCCGGCCAGACCAGCCTTGGAACCCAGTGCCACATCAACAGTAGCAGCAACCCCAAGCCGCAGAAGACTCCCAGCGGCCGGATGATCGACATCCAGCCCGCGCTGGCCGGAAGCGCCGCCAGCACCGCCTTCATCTCCTCCGGCCCGCACTTGCCGTCGAACACCGGCACGCCCATCTGCGGCGCGGCCCACAGCGTCTCGTCCGACTTCAACGTCTGGCCCGACGCCAGCTTCAGTTCCACGCTCACCGCCATGTTCTGCCCGGCCAGTGAGGCTCGGTCCGGATAGGGCGACGAAAAGGTGGCCGACAAACGGTTGT
>JACRKW010000200.1 GCA_016215215.1 Acidobacteriota bacterium | reverse complement strand
TAGAGAACGGAGCCGCCCGGGTTGCGCATCACGTCGATGACCAGTCCGTCGGTGTTGGCCTGCATCCAAAGAACTTCGTTTTCAAACTGAGTCAGGGCGGCGGTGGTGCCGATGCCGGGGCTCATGGTGGGGATGCGGATGAAGCCGATCCGGAGGCCGTCAGACGTCCAGGAGCCGCTGGTGAAAGCCTCCGTGGCGGCGTTGTTGCCGAGGCGGATCTGGAAGCCTTGTGGCAGGGCGAAGATGGGTCTGAGGGCGCCGCTGTTGAGCACCGCCTGGCCGTCCTGAGGAATGCTGGCGTTAAGCAGGTGCGCCAGCGGCAGCTGCCAGGGTTGCAGCGAATCCTCGTAGGCCAGGAAGTCATCCAGCGCCTGGCGCTGGCGCGCGGCGCGCCCGGCAGGAGACGGCAGCGGGCCGAAGAACTCGATGGGCACGCCGGTCTTGGTCCAGGGGATGGTGTAGGTTTCCAGGTCGCCGGAGGCGCGCCGGATGACCACTTCGGCCGAGTCGCCGGTGCGCGGCGCCCAGGGAATACGAGACTGCGAGCGCGAGGTGATGCGGCTGGCGGCGTTGCGCGCCGTGGAGCGCGGGTTGGCGGCGATGGAGTACTTCGCCAGGCGGCGCAGCCACTCCTCGACGGGGATGCCGTCGAGCGAGACAAGCTCGTCGCCGATGGCGAAGGGGTACCGCGATTGCGGCAGGAGAGCGCGGTTGAGAGAATCGATCAGCGCCTTGCCGTCGTAGAGGTCGGTAGAGAATCCGAGCTGCGCGTTGAAGGTGGATGGGAAGCTGACGACGTCGTGGGCGTCGTTGAAGCTGGCGACGTATTCGACGCACAAGTCCATGAAATCGATGTCGGACTCGGTGAGCAGGGCGCGGTCGAGCCACGGCTGGAGATCGAGCGCGTCGAAGCCGAAGACGTCGCGCTTCCACTCATAGGGGCCATATTGCTTGGCGTAGATTCCGGAGAGCTGGCGGAGGTCGGCCAGTTTCTGCTCGTTCGTCAATTGGGCGGAGGCGGAACAGGCGACAAGCGACAAAAGCGGCAAAATCCAGGTGCGCATAATGGCAATTGTACCAATTGCTTTCAAATCGGCTTTGGTACGATGGCGGGCGAGCATGCGAATCCTGATGACCGGACACCTGGGCCAACTGGCGGCGGACCTGAAGGGGGTGTTTGCAGGCGACGAACTGATCCTGACGGAGATGGAAGACCTGCGGCTGGAGGACGCCGGGCGGGTGCGCGAATTCGTACAGGCGTCGGCGCCGGAACTGGTGGTGAACTGCGCGGCGTACAACCGCGTGGATGAGGCCGAGGACGCGCCGGAGGCGGCGTTTGCCGCGAACACCTTCGCGGTGCGGAACCTGGCCCTGGCGGCGCGGGAGTGCGGGGCGGAGATGGTGCACTTCAGCACCGACTATGTCTTCGATGGTCCGGGACGCCGGCCGTACACGGAGGAGGACGCGCCGTGTCCGGGGTCGGTCTACGGCGTGTCAAAAGCGGCCGGCGAGATGATGCTGCAGGCGACCTGGGAGCGGCACTACATCTGCCGGGTGTGCGGGCTGTACGGGTATGCGGGGAGCCGCGACAAGGGCTCGAACTTCGTCGAGACGATGCTCAAGCTGGGGGCGAAGGGCCAGCCGCTGAAGGTAGTGGACGATCAGATACTGACGCCGACTTCGACGCTGACCGTGGCGCGGGCGGTGAAGAATCTGATTGGCACGGGGCGGCACGGGCTGTACCACATGACGTGCGAGGGCGAGTGCAGTTGGTACGAGTTCGCGCAGGCGATCTTCGCCGGGGCGGGCATGGACGTGGAGGTGACGCCGGTGGGGTCCGAGGCGTATCCGACAAAGGCGAGGCGGCCGCGATATTCAGTGCTGGAGAACCGGCGGCTGCGCGAGGCGGGGCTTGGTGAGATGCCGGACTGGCGCGCCGCGCTGAGGGAGTACCTCAGCGGGCGCGCGGTAGTCTCGAGATGAGAAGCGATGGCACCTCACATCGAAGTGCCACCGGCTTTCTACGCGCCTACCACTCGATTCGGCCGTTGAGCTGGATTACCCGAGCGTAGCCGTTGGTTGAGGTCACCCGGCCGAAGTCCCGGTTCGTCGGATCGGTTTGCGGTCCGCCGAAGTTGGTATGGTTGGTGGCGTTCAACAGGTCAACCGCGAAGCTGAAGGCCAGCCGTTCGTGGATCTTGAATTTTCGCAGGATCTTTACGTCCCACGTCCGAAGCCCGTCCGTGCGCAATGCGTCCAAACGCGTCGGAAACATCCTGACATGGAAGCTGCCTGGCTGCATGGAGGAGCGCCCTTCGAAACCAACGAAGCCCGAAGGCACGGCTCCGGATCCAGTGTAGGTGATTTTTGGATCGAACCACACGTGAATATCCTTGGAGTTGACTTCTTCGTGGTTGAAGAGGTCCCCAATCTTGTTCATGTCGCCGTAGAAGAAGCGGTTGCCCCAATCGGTGGCCTGCCCGGTCTGGAACTGGTAGATCCAGCTCAGTTGCCAGCCGCCAATTACGTGCTGCATCGGACCGCTGGTGACCCACTTCCGGCCCTTCCCGAACGGGACCTCAAAGACCGAAGCCCACACTATGCGGTGGGGGCGTAGCGCGTCCTGAGGCCTGTAAACCATCGGCTTGGCGTCGAACTCGTTGTAATAGTAGTCTTGCTCTTCACCATGCGAAAAGGTGTAGAACACCGAGGACTGGAAACCATTCGTGAACCGCCGCTCGAATTGCACCTGGATGTCGTAGTACTTGTTCCCGCCATAGACATCCACGGGGTTGCTGATGCCGGGCCGAAGTCCGTTCGAACTATTCAGGTTCGGATACTGCCTCAGTAGCTGGTGCCTCCGAATTGTGGTTCCGGTGAAGAAACCCTGTGTGCTCAGGTAGTTGTAGATCAATGGGTCGGACGTTCTGAGGGACGCCAGGTTGCTGATGTTGAATGGATTCGGGAGGTTCGCATTCAAAGCGTCGTCGATATCCTGCCTGCGCGTATTTCCGGTAGCCCAGTACTGCTGGGGGAGGAAGTCAATGCGCTGATGGACGGGGATCTTGGCGAAAGCGGCGTTGTAAGAAACGTCCACCATCATGTTCTTGGTGAGTTCGCGCTGGATGCCGATTCTCCAACGCTGCTGGAAGGAGGGCTGGTAGTTGCGCGGCGGAAGCGTGACGCCCCGGCCAGCCAGGATGATGGCCCCCAGCCTGTTTCCATACGGCACGTCGAAGCGCGTTCCATCCGCACGGACCGGGAACGGATCGGCGAAGATCGTGCGGCCAGACGAGAGATTGGCGACATCGCCGACGCCGCAACAGAAGGTAAGCCCAAGATCGGACGACAGAGTCGTGCCGGTTCCCTGACTGAATCCATCCGTGCGGGGACGATTGTTGAAGGTGGAGAAAGTGTCGTAGAACCACGCATATCCGCCACGGATGACGGTCTTGTTGTTAATCTGGTACACGGCGCCGATTTTGGGGAGAAGGTGGTGAGTGCCGTCGGTGTAGTTGGGGTACTTGGCTCCGAGGTAGGAACCAGTGCCCCTGACTTTCAAGGCCGAAACCTCAGGAATCGGATTCCTGAGGTAAGCAGCCTCGACCATGTCGGAGAAGATGAACTTCTCGTTGAAATCCCAGCCGCCAGAGATGCCGCGGTTGAACCTCTCCGTGGTGCCGGCTTCCCGCTCGTAACGCAGGCCCAGGTTCAGGCGCAGCTTGTCGGTCAAACGCCAGTCGTCCTGCAAGTACAATCCGCGGTAACGAGTCGAGTAGTAGTAGCTGTCGTTCGTGTCGATGGCGATACCGGTGGGTAGTCCCATCATGAAAGTTGCCCAGTCCAGGGCATGGTTCGAGGACACGTTGTCATTGTCCGACGCGCGCATGAAATTGTTACGGAATGTGAATCCGCCGCTGGAGTTGCCGGGGCCACGACGTGCGTTCCAGTAGCGGCGCTCATCCCAGCCTGCTTTCAACGAGTGATTGCCTTTGATTGTGCTCAGGGACACCCTCGCCTGACCAGTGGTCGCCAGGTTTCCAATCATGCGGTAGCCGTTATCGATGTCCGTGATGTTGTTGAAGTCCAGACCGGGCACGCGGTGGAATTCTCCTGCCTTCGTGTCCAGGTAGGCGGGAAGGCCGACATCGCTGGGCTTGTACTTGTTCTGGATCTGAGACACCGCGCTGGCGCCCTCGCCGTCCTGATACTGGCTCAAGCTCACACCGGCGTTCAGGATGGTTCTGTCGCTGACCGTCCAGACGTAGTCTGCACCGCCGCCATAGTTGACGCGGGTGATGCCGTTGGATTGTAGTCCGCGCATCGTCTCGTAGGCCCAATCGTATTCGTCACCGATGCGCCGATTGAAGTGCCAGCGGCCGTAAACGCGGTGGCGCTCGTTGATGTTGTAGTCCACGCGGTTGATGGCCGATTTGAAACGTTCGTTCTTCGGCATGCCGGCGGCGAAGTAGTTGTTGAACCCCTCTGGGGATACCAGTCCGGGAATGTTGTTCGGCTTCGGGTAGATGGGCTCGTAGAACTTATATAGAGGATTCAGGATCGGGATGCCCGTATTCCCTGGGAAGGGCGTGCGCACCACGCGACTGCCCGATTTGCGCGCTGAGCGTGGGTCGTAGATGGTGTACTTGGTTGCATCCAGTGCGAGCATGTCGGAGAAGTCGCCTGTGCGCCAGGCCATCTTCGGCACAGTGCGGTTGGTGTCGGAGCCGGGCTCGTTTTCGTCCTTCATGATCCCGCTGTACATGAAATAGAAGAACAACCGGTTCCGGCCGTCGAACACCTTGGGAATCCAAACCGGACCGCCGATACCGGCGCCGTAGTAGTTCTGCCTCCCGGGATTGTTCTTCTGGCTGTCTGGCTTGAGCTTCCCCTGGCGTACCTGCTCTTCCCACGCGATGCGCTTGAAGTGTTGCGTCGCGTTCCAGCGTGTTTGCCAGTGCTGGTCGTAGAGGGATCCGTGGAAGGTATTGGTCCCCGCCTTGGTCATGACGTTGATGGTGGCGCCAGCGGTATGTCCGTAGGAGGCGTCGAACGGGGTCATCTCCAGCTTGAACTCCTGCACTGCATCGGCAGGCGGCACATATGCGACGTCACTGCCCCGCATGTTCGAGGCGCCGTCGATGGTGTATTCATTGCGCCCTGCGTCTCCCATGGACCTGAAGTCAGAGGTTCCACCGTTGTCGAACGGCCGGCGGTAGTCGGGTCTCCCGACCCACTGCATGCCCGGAGCCAGGCCGGCCAGCACGAATGGATTCAGATCGGAAAACGGCAATTGCATGATCTGCCGGTTCTCGATGACGCGGCCGCTTGTCGCCGAGGTAGTGTCGAGCAGAGCAGCTTCCGCCGTCACCTCCACCGTTTCCGCGATCTGGCCGATCTGCAACTGGAACGGAAGGTCCATGCGGCCACCGACATCCAAGTCGACGCCGCTGCGAACGGATTTCTTAAATCCCGTTGCTTCCGCAGTCACCGTGTACTTACCAGCCACCAGAAGGTTCACTTCGTAGTACCCGGTCTGGTTAGTCTTGGTGCGCTGAGTCAAGTTTGTATCGATGTTGGTGACAGCCATGGCTGCGCCGGGAATCACTGCTCCCTGCGGGTCTGTCACCTTCCCCGTGATCGAACCTCGAGTCTCTTGTGCTAGCAATGAAACGGAGCAGAGGCCGAGTGCCATCATCCCCGCGCGAAAAGAACGCAACATAGTCTAACCTCCCGGAAGAGTCTTGCGGACGGACCCATGGACTGAAGGGATTAGATCAGATTCTCCGTAGCTGGTCAAGGGCTGGAATTGCGAAAATCAGAACGCAGGTCCGGTTTCTTTGGTAGACGTACCGGTTTTGTGAAGCGGACTCTGTCAGCGCTACCTCGGGCGTTGGAATGGCGCGCAGCGCTACGAAAGGGTATAGAATAGCTGGACATATGAGGGGCGCCCTGGTTCCGTGGGCCGCCATGCTGGCGGCGATGAGTCTATCCGCACAGTCGAAGCCGGACTTCGCCAAGGATGTCCAGCCGGTCCTTGCCCGCCGGTGCGTCATGTGCCACAACGAGAAACTGGCGCAGAACGGGCTGCGGCTGGACGATGGGGATTCGGCGCTGGCCGGGAGCTACTCCGGCAAGGTGATCCTGCCCGGGGACGGCGCGGGGTCAAAGCTGATGGCGCGCATTTCCAGCACGAAGAAGGGCTTCATGATGCCTCCGATGGGCGCGCCGCTGGCTCCGGCCGAAGTCGCCACCATCAAGGCCTGGATCGACGCGGGCGCGGAGTGGCCCCGGACGGCGAAGGCGGCGAACACGGCGCAGAGGTCCAAGCATTGGAGCTTCCAGCCGGTGAGCAGGCCGGGGTTGCCGGAGGTGAGCAACACTTCGTGGGCGCGGAACCCGATCGACCGCTTCATCCTGGCGCGGCTCGATAAAGAGAAGATCGCGCCGTCGCCCGAGGCCGGGAAGACGACTCTGATCCGGCGGGTCACTCTGGATCTGACGGGTCTGCCGCCGACGGCCGAAGAGGTGAGCGCGTTTCTGGCCGATACCAGGGCCGACGCCTACGAGCGGCTGGTGGACCGGCTGCTGGCCTCGCCGCACTACGGCGAGCAGCGGGCCCGGCGCTGGCTGGACCAGGCGCGCTACGCCGATAGCGACGGGTACGAGAAGGACAACGTGCGGCCCTATGCCTGGCGCTGGCGGAACTACGTGATCGACTCCTACAACCGCGACCTGCCGTTTGACCGGTTCATCACCGAGCAACTGGCCGGCGACCTGCTGCCGGGCGCGCGGCAGGAGCAGTTGATCGCCACCGGGTTTCACCGGAACTCGCTGACCAATCGCGAGGGGGGCGTGGACCGGAAGGAGAACCGCTACGACCAGTTGGTGAACCGCACCAATACGACCGGGACGGTGTTCCTGGGGCTGACCGTCGGCTGCTCGCAGTGTCACGACCACAAGTACGATCCGATCAAGCAGAAGGACTACTACTCGCTGATGGCCTTCTTGAACCGCAGCGAGGAGGCCGACATCGACGCGCCGCTGCCGGGAGAAGCCGGGCCGATGATGCGGGCGCGGCCGGAGTACCTGGAGCGGAAGCGGCACCTGATGTGGGTGTACGAGGTGGAGCCGCTGCAAGCCGAGTGGGAGACGCACATGCTCGGCTCGCTGGACCATCCGGGGCGGGACCTGGAGTGGGACTTCGAAATCTCAAACGTAATCACGATGTTCGACCGCTTTGAGGCGATCCTGCGGACGCCGCGCGAGAAGCGCAGCGAACGCGACCAGGACCGGCTGATGTACTGGTTCATCTCGCACACCGGGCCGGCGCGCGACAGGGATGCCGAGCACCTGGCGTGCATCAAGACCGACTTCCGGCGCCGGTTGACTGAGCTGGACAACGCGCAGCCCAAGGTGAGCCAGGGCATGATCATGACGGAGCTGGCCAACCCGCCGGAGACGTTCATCGCGGTGAAGGGCGACTACCGCGAGAAAGGGCTGAAGGTGGAGCCGGCGCCGCCGGCGTTTCTGCCGCCGATGCCGGAAGGCGCGGAGCGGAACCGGCTGGGGCTGGCGCGCTGGCTGGTGAGCAAGGAGAATCCGCTGACGTCGCGTGTGGCGGTGAACCGGCTGTGGCAGGAGATGTTCGGCCGCGGGCTGGTGCGGACGTCAGAGGACTTTGGGACGCAGGGCGACAGGCCTTCGCACCCGGAGTTGCTGGACTGGCTGGCGTCGGAGTTCCGGGACAACGGATGGAGCGTGAAGCAGATGCTGCGGCTGGTGGCGACGTCGGCGGCCTACCGGCAGAGTTCGAACACGCGCAAGGAACTGGTGGAGATCGACCCGGAGAACGTGCTGCTGGCCCGGCAGTCGCGATTGCGGCTGGAGGCGGAGAATATCCGCGACTCGGCGCTGGCGGCCAGCGGGTTGCTGAACGACCAGATCGGGGGCGCCAGCGTCCGGCCGCCGCAGCCGGCGGGCGTCGCGGAGCTGGGTTACGCGGGCAGCGTGAAGTGGGCCAACGACGAGGGTCCGGCGCGCTACCGGCGGGGGCTGTATACGCACTTCCAGCGCACGACTCCGTACCCGATGCTGATGAACTTCGACGAGCCGGATTCCAACGTGGCGTGTTCGCGGCGGCGGCGGTCGAACTCCCCGCTGCAGGCGCTGAACCTGCTGAACGATCCCGTGTTCATCGAGGCGGCGCAGGCCTTTGCGCTGCGGGTGACCAGGGAGGCCGCGCCGGAAAGGCGGCTGGACTACGCGTTTGAACTGGCGCTGGGCCGCGCACCGTCGGCGCGGGAACGGGAGCGAATGCAGAAGTTCCTGGACCAGCAGGCGACAGCGTTCGGCAAGAACCCCGAGCAGGCCAAGGCGGTGCTGCCGATGGAGCCGGCGGCGGCGGCGTGGGCC
>JACRKW010000199.1 GCA_016215215.1 Acidobacteriota bacterium | reverse complement strand
ACTCTCCGCATCGGGTCCAGAATACCAGCCGTCGGGCTATTCGTAGCGGAGCGCATCCACCGGGTCCAACCGGGCGGCCTTGCTGGCCGGCCATAGCCCAAAGAACAGCCCCCCCCCCACGCTGACAGCAATCCCCATCGCCGCCGCCCACACGGGTACGCTGGTCGGCAATGAAGGAAACGCCATGGCCGCGATCCGCGAGATCGCCCAGCCCAGGCCCATGCCCAATAGTCCTCCGGCGAAGGTCAACACCACGGCCTCTGTCAGGAACTGAATGACAATGTCCACCTTGCGCGCCCCAATGGCCTTGCGAATGCCGATCTCCTTGGTCCGCTCGGTCACCGACACCAGCATGATGTTCATCACGCCGATGCCGCCCACCAGCAGCCCGATGGAGGAGAGCACCACCATCACCAGCGCCGTCACGCTGGTCACCTGCCTGAAATCCTCGATCATCTGCTCGGCTGTGGACAGCCCGAAGTTGTCCGGTTCGTTGTATTTCAGCCGCCGCTCCTGCCGCAGCACGCCCCGCACCTCGTCCATCGCCTTGGAGAGCAGGCCCGGCCAGGCCGTCACCACAATCATGTGCTCCTGCGCCGCGGGCTCGAGCTTGCGCATGGTGTGGTAGGGCAGCAGGACACGGTTGTCCTGCTGGCCCGGGAAGGAGTTGGCGGGCCGCTTCATCACTCCGATAACGCGGTAGCTGTGCCCATCCACCTGGAGTTCCTTGCCCACCGCGTCCACCCCGGCAAACAGGTTCTTGTAGAGGTCCTCGCCGATCACCGCCACCGGCTCCTTGTGAGCGTTCTCAAACTCGCTGAAGAAACGCCCGTTCATCATCTCGGCATTCCCGCCACCGGTGTACTTCTCGTCCGTCCCGCCCAGGTTGATCTGGAACGCGTCGTTCCCCTTGTAGTGCGCCTTGTGGATACCTCGACCAGGGAACAGGTAGGGGCTCACTGAAGCCACTGAGGGGCAGCGCTCCCGGATGGCCATGGCGTTCTCAAACGTCAGTGGCTTCCGGAGCAACTCCTCGCGCGACCGGCGTCCGAAGCGGATGCCGCCCTGCCACTTGAACACGATCACTGAGTCGGTCCCAAAGCTCTTGATGGCGCTTGTCACCGCTCCGTCAAAGCCGGTGAGAATACTGCCTACACCGATGATGGTCCCGGTGCCGATGATCACCCCCAGCACCGTCAGGAAGCTGCGCATCTTGTGCCCGCGGATGGCGTCCAACGCCAGCCCGATACCGGCCAGCACCAGGGCCCAACCTTGCACCCGGGGCTTCACTTTTCTGCCCTCAGCGCCTCGATCGGATCCAGTTTCGACGCCTTCTGCGCCGGGTAAATCCCAAAGAACAGCCCCACTGTCGCTGAAAGTCCCACCCCCACCACGATGGAGGAGACCGGCAACTCCATCGGCACCGGCGTGAGTGTCCTCACCAGCACTGCCACTGCCCAGGCGATGAGCACTCCGGCCAGCCCCCCGGCGCCGGAGAGTACGGCGGACTCCACCAGAAACTGGCGCAGGATGTCGCTGCGCCGCGCACCCAGCGACTTCCTTACCCCGATCTCATTGGTCCGCTCCGTCACCACCGCCAGCATGATGTTCATGATTACTACGCCTCCAACCACCATGAAAACGCTGACTACCGCCATTGCGGTGGCTGCAATCGCACCAGTCAGCCGGTCCCACGCCCCCATGATCGACTCCGAGTTGAAGACCGTGAAATTGTCTTCCCGCCCCGGCGGCAGGCCGCGATAGGCCCGCAGAAGCGATCGGACCTCGTCCATCGCCTGCTGGAAGTGCTGCTGGTCCAACGCCTGGCAGGTGAAGCTGATCCACCGCCTGGACCCAAACATCTTAAAGAACGTATAGACGGGCACGTCGGCGAAGTTGTCCTGCGACTGCCCGAAGACGCTGCCCATCTTTTTCGCCACACCCACCACCGTAAAGGGCCGCCCCGCAATGTCGATCGTCTTGCCGACGGGATCGACGTTGGCGAAGAACTTCTCCTTCAGATCTGCGCCGATGAACGCCACTGACCGGTGGTTCAGGTTTTCCGATTCGCTGAAATACCGCCCGCTCTCGGTCTGGACGTTTTGCAGGATGTTCATGTTGGCCGATCCGCCCGTAATGCCGACGTCCTCCAGCCGCTGGTTGCCCACCGACACGTCCGCCTGCGTGCTGCTGCGAATGCAGATCTCACGGACGAGCGTGGTTCGCTGCTTCAGGAATTCGAACTCATCCTGCCGGAGCTCCGGGTTCCGCCGCATCAGCTCCAGGTACTTCTTGGGCTCGAAGTCGCCGAAGAACGCAAAACGCGTGACCACGAAGCTGTCCGCGCCAAGATCTGCTATTTTCTCTGCAACATAGACATCCATGCCGTGGATTACGGCCATCACCGCAATGAGCGTGGTGGTGGAGAGAATAATACCCAGCAACGTCAGGAAACTGCGCAGTTTGGCAGAGCGCAGGCTGGCGATGGCAATGGAGAAAGCCTCGTAGGTTGAGGCGCCGGATTTCATCGTACCTACCTAGACGGTCCCACTCGGGCTATTGTTTCGAATCTGGAAAATCCAGTCGCGAATCAGCGGGTCCAGCCAGAAGCGCGGTTTGTTCCGGGAGATGAAGCCCAGGTGGCCTCCGTGATCCACGGCAACCACTTGAATCCACTGGTTTTGCCTGACGGCGTCGCTCTGATAGATGCTGTAGGGGATCATCGGATCGTCCTTGGCCTGCACCAGCAACGCCGGCAACGCGATGCCGCCCACGAAGCGCATGGCGGATTGGGTGGCGTAGTAGTTCGGCGCGTCGTCGAAGCCGAAGGCCTTTGCCGTGAACAGGTTGTCGAAGTCGAAGACCGTCTTCACCCCTTCCAGTCCATCGATGGGAAAGCGATCCGGAGCACCCAGATGCCTGCGCCGGTATCTTGCCCTCAGGCTGCGCACGAATCTCTGCTCGTAGAGCCAGTTCTCCCGCGCGCCGAGCCTGCGCACACAGGCGTGCAAGTCCATGGGTGTGGAGACGGCGCAGACGGCCGACGCGAGTTCGCGGAAGCTCTCTCCCGACTCTCCGGCAAGCTTCAGCGTCACGTTGCCGCCGAGCGAGAATCCGACCACAAAGCGAGGGCCGCGGCCAGAGTCCCTGAGCGAGGTCAGCAAAGCACGGACATCCTGGGTCAGACCCGAGTGGTAGAGCGTGTCGGTCAGGTGCTCGGTGCCCCCGCATGAACGCATATTCACCCGATGGACCACAAAGCCCGCTTCCAGCAGGCATTGAGCCAGCGAGATCATGTAGCCGCTGCGGCTGGAGCCCTCCAGCCCGTGGTGCAGCACCACCTCACCCAGAGGTTCGCCCGCCGGACGGTTCTCCTCCACCAGCATCTGCGTGCCCGGTTCGGTGGCATGAAGCGTCCTCAACGTGGGGAAACGGGCTTCATCGATGGCGCGCGGCCAGAAGTTGCCCGCAATCGTCAGCAGGTGGGGGTTGGAGAAGTAGGGGACGAAGGGGGTCAATGCCCCATTTTACCGTGCCGGACGCTAGTACAGCGGCAGCTCGCCCGGCGGCCGGGTCTTCCAGCGCCGGTGGATCCACAGCCACTGTCCGGGGGTCCTCCGGATGGCGGCCTCCAACCGCCCGTGGATGGCCTGCGTGTCGGCAAGCGTGTCGCCGGTCATCTCCACCACCGGTTCGAAGTGGAGCACGTACTTGCCTTCCTGGTCCGACCACAACGCGTAGCCCGGAATCACGGCCGCGCCCGTGCGATGGGCCAGCCTGGCGAAGCCGGAATCCACACACGCCTTCCGGCCGAAGAAGTCGATGAAGATTCCTCGATCTTCCGTTACGTTCTGGTCAATCAGCACCCCTACCGCCTGGTTGGCGTGGAGAGCCGCCAGCAGGGGCCGGAGGAAATCCTTTCCCCGCCCGATCACCGAGTTGCCGGAAAGCGTCCGGTAGCGCACCGCCAGTTCGTCCAGCACCGGATTGTCGAGCGGCCGGACCACCACCGACATCGGCTCCGCCATCAGCGCGTGAGCGAAAGCCGAGAACTCCCAGTTGCCCAGGTGCGCCGTGGCAAACAGCACCCCCCGGCCGGCCCGCTTGGCCGCTTCGAAGTGCTCGAAGCCTTCGTAGCGGATCAGCCGGCCGACATTTGCCTTGTTGACGTCCGGAAATCGCGCCAGCGTGGCGATCACCCGTCCCAGTGACCGGAACGTGCCGTCCACAATCGCGCGCCGCTCTTCAGCCGCCGTCTCCGGCATGGCCAGTTCCAGGTTGCGCATCGCCACGCGCCGCAGCCGCGGCGCCGCCGCATCTAATCCCTGCATGGCCACCCCGGCCAGCCACGGAGCCCTCCGCGCGCCGCCGAGCACCCCGCGCACCACGGCCGCCTCGACTGTGTTGCGGAATGGGGATCGGCGCGCCAAGAGGGTATTGTAGCGCCCGGGGCGGAGTCAGAAACGAATCAACTTTAGCGCGGGAAAGGCGGACTCGTAAAGACCTTCGTCCATGGTCAAAAGTCTGCCCGCGGCGTGGAGCGCGTGCGCACCGATCAGGAAGTCAGCCAGAAGCCTGCGTGGTCCGGTTTCCATCTGCCGCCGCCGGCGGACAGCATACGCTTGGAACGCCACGCCCGCCGCCCGCCAGACAGGCTCAGAGATACCCCAGTCCACGGCGACTCCAGTGTCTTCCAGAAACCGGTCGACCGCCTCGCGCTTCCGTCCCGGTGCGGCGATCAGTTCGCAGTACACCGGCGCCGAGATGATCAGAGCACCCGCATCCCCGGCCCTGTCGAGTGCCTGCTGTGCGCATGAGCTCAACGTCTCATCCTCACTCCAGAGCGAGATGAAGACGTTCGTATCGACAGCCGTAATCATTCGCCGCGAAGTTCCCGGACGACTCGCACCACCGCGGCCCTGCCGGGTCCAACGCCGGGGTTCCCAATCCCCCTGTACGCCGCAAACCGGCTGGTCTTCCTGACGGCGCGCACCCTGACTCCCCCCTCATCCAACTCGAAAACAAGGCGATCTCCCACCCCGGCGCCGAGGCTACGCCGGATTGCGATGGGAACCGTGATCTGACCTTTGCTGGTGATCTTCGCTTCGTTTCTCATCGGAATTCCTTACCTCAACTCTACTCTCCTTACCAGCCTCAGACAAGTGCCTACTCAATCCAGCCGCCGCCGAGGACGAGGTCCCTGTCGTACATCACTGCCGCCTGGCCGGGGGTCACGGCGCGTTGCGGCGCGTCGAAGAGCACTTCCACGCGCGAGGGATCCGAGCACGGAATCAGCGT
>JACRKW010000198.1 GCA_016215215.1 Acidobacteriota bacterium | reverse complement strand
CGGCGTGACGCAGACCGTCTCGGTGACGGCGGAAGCCCCGCTGCTGGAGACCAATGCGGTGTCGAGCGGCAGAGTGCTGGACAACAAGACCGTCATGGAACTTCCGGTGATGGGCAACAGCGCGATGCTCCTGGTGAAGTTGACGCCGGGCATCCAGACAGGCGGCGTGAATAACTATCTGGCGCTGCACTCCAATGCCGGCGGCTCGGACTACAACGTCGGCGGCAACATTGGCGGCAACTCGTGGACATTGGACGGCTCGCCGAACCAGGGCCCGGGGCGCAGAACGGCGTATCTGCCGTATACCGACGCGGTAGCCGAGTTCAAGGTGGAGACGAACAACTTTGACGCGGGCATTGGACAGAGTTCAGGCGCGGCCATCACCATGATCTCGAAGTCGGGTACGAACGACTTCCACGGGACGGCGACGTGGCAGCACTGGCAACAGCGCTGGCAAGGAACGCCGTTCTTTGTGAAGAAGAACTACTACTCGCGCATCGCCGCGGCGGAGGCAGCCGGCAACTCGACTCTGGCCAATCAACTGCGCAATACCGACACGCAGCCCACGGGCCGCTCGAACAACTGGGGCGCCTCGGGCGGCGGTCCGGTGGTGATCCCGAAGGTCTACGACGGCAAGAACCGGTTGTTCTGGTTCTTCACCTATAACGCGTTCAAGGACGTGAAGGTGGAGGATCCTTCGACGTTCAACCGCACCGTGCCGACAATGAAGGCGCGCGACGGCGATTTCAGCGACATGCTGAGCCTGCCAAACTCGGCGCGCTACGTCGTGTACGATCCAACCACCATCATGGCCGATCCGGCGCGCCCGACTCACTTCGTGCGCACGCCGTTTGCCGGAAACATCATCCCCAAGAGCCGGTTCGCCAATCCGGTCTACAACACGTACTCCAAGATCTACCCTGTGCCGAATGTAATCATTCCGGCCGGGCAGCAGCCGGTAAACAACTACCTGGCCTCGCAGACGCCGTACAACTGGGATTACAAGGCGTACTCCAACCGCGTCGACTACCAGCTCAACGACAAGTGGCGCATGTACGGCCGCTGGTCGTTCAACGATTTTGGCCCGGAGGATCGCGCTGACTGGGTGTACGAGACGGCCCGTGGCCTGAACCTGAACGGACTGGTTCGCAACAACAAGGGCGGCAACGTGGACGTGGTGTGGACACAGTCCTCCTCGACGATCTGGGACTTCAATGTTGCCATCAACCAGTTCCGGGAAGGGAACATTCAGCCAAAGGCGCTGGAGTACAAGCCGAGCGATGTCGGCCTGCCGGGCTACATGGACGCATTCGCCGGGAATCTGCACATCCTGCCGCAGATGACCTTCAACAACACGGTCTATTCAACAGTGAGCCCCGGCGGCATCTCTACCTGGACGCGCACGCGCAGCGAGACGGCCAAGGCGGAGGTCACGCACATCCGCGGCAACCACTCATTGAAAGCCGCACTCGACTACCGGCTCCAATACCGCTCCGGCGGCGGCGGCGGCAACACCAGCGGCAACTTCGGCTTCAGCCCAACTTGGGTGCGGCGCGACGACGACGGCAACGCGACAAACGCCGACCTGGGCCTGAGCTGGGCGGCCTTTATCCTCGGCGTGCCGAACAACGGGTACAGTGTGGCGATCAATGACACCTATGCCACACAGAATCCGTATTACGGCTGGTTCCTTCAGGACAACTGGCGCGTTTCGCCGAAGCTGACATTGAACCTGGGATTGCGCATGGAATACGAACTGGGCCCGAGTGAGCGCTACAACCGCATGATTGGCAACTTCGATCCGACGCTTGCCCTTCCGCTGGCCAAGGGGGCGGAGGCGAACTACGCCAAGTCGCCGATCCAGGAGCTATCCGCCTCGCAGTTCAAGATTCTTGGCGGCAGCGCTTATGTGGGTACGGGCGGGCAGTCCCCCCGGTTGTTCAAGAACGAACTGATGTGGTTGCCGCGATTCGGCGCCGCCTACCAGATGAACTCCAAGACGGTGATTCGTGCCGGGTACGGCACCTTCTTTGATACCATCAACGTCCTGAATTTCGGGCCCAATCAATACGGTTTCTCGCGCAGCACGGGCCCGAACCTGTCTACCGACTTCGGCCAGACGTGGAACACGCCGGCCTCGGCCAGTCCGGCCAACGGCAAGAGCCCGCTGGTGGATCCGTTCTGGGTGCGCGCCGACGGCACGCGCTTCGACACGCCGACGCGTGACGCCTTAGGCGCCATGGCGCGAGTAGGCCGTGGCTACGACTACACCGGTTTCGATCAGCCGCACGCACGCCAGCAACGCTGGCAGGCGGGCATTCAGCGGCAACTGACAAACAGTATGGTCGTGACGGCCTCCTACGCCGGGTCCTATTCAGACCGCATCTCTCTGCAGACCAAGCTGGACGCGCTGCCGCAGCAGTATTGGGCCGACGGCAAGGTGCGCAACGACGCCATCGCCAACAATATGAACGCCAATGTGGCGAATCCCTTCTACATCAAGAACCTGAATCAGGCGGACTTCTCTCCCGCCGTCTGGGCCGACATGAACACCAACGGCTTCTTCACTTCGTCGACCATTCGCAAGCAACAGTTGCTGCGGCCGTTCGCCCAGATGACCAGCGGAAACGGTTTGCGCAACACGGGTGACTACGGCTATTACACGCGTGTCGACGAACTGCAGATCAACTTCGAGAAGCGCTTCGCCAGGGGCTGGAACATGAATCTCGGATACACAGCTATGAAGGTACGCGAAGCCGACTTCAGGCTGTATGAGTGGGATACCAAACCAACCGAACGCATCTCCAACGACGGCCGTCCGCATCGCCTGGTAGCCACCGGAGTGTATGAACTGCCCTTCGGAAAGGGCCGGAAGTTCGCCGGTGCAGCCGCCAAGCCGCTCAACATGATCATCGGCGGCTGGCAGATGGCGGCGACCTATGAGTGGCAGCCGGGCCCGTTGCTCGATTGGGGGAACCCCTTCTACTACGGCAACGACATCAGCAACATCAACAACGTCAGTCGGACCTTCGATACGTGGTTCAACACGGCGGACTTCGAGCGCAACTCGGCGAAGGGACCGGCCGCCTATCACCGGCGCGTCTTCCCGACACGCATCCCGGACCTGCGCCGCGACATGACCAACCAGTGGAACGCCAACGTTTCTAAGAATATCCACATCACCGAACGCGTCAACATGCAGCTCCGCTTCGACGCGCTGAACGTGCAGAACCGCTCGCAGATGGACAACCCGAGCACGGATCCGTACTCGACCAACTTCGGCAAAGTCACGGCTCAGACCTCGGCCACCAACCGTTGGCTACAGGTACAGGCTCGCATCACCTTCTAGCCTCCGGACGGGAGTCCGCGATCCCAAAATGCAGTTAGGCCGGCCGGAAGCGTCAACCTTCCGGCCGGTACTGCGTTCAGGGAGGCATGAAGACTTTGATCCTTCTCGCAACGGTATCCACGGGGCTGATCTGGGCGCAGAGCATTCCCCAACGCGAACACAACCAACGGCAGCGGATTGAGCAGGGCGTGCGGAGCGGTTCCCTGACCCCGGCTGAGACGGCGAGGCTGGCAAGAGAGGAGCGGGCGGCGCACCGGCAGACGATGATCGACCGGCGCGACGGCGGCGTCTTCACTCCGGCCGAGCGCGCCCGTGCGCAACGCCGGCTGGACCGCATTTCCGGCGACATCGCGCGTCTGAAGCACAACGGACGCGCACGGTAGGGGGTGGCGCGGCCGGGGCCGGTAAGATGGAGGTGTGATTCGTTCCATCATCTTCGACCTCGGCCGCGTCATCGTGCCGTTCGATTTCATGCGCGGCTACCGCGCCATGAGCCAGATCTCCGGTTTGGCGCCGGACGAGATTCGCCGCCGCCTGTCAGCCAGCGGGTTGGTGGTGGAGTTGGAATCGGGACGCATCGACGAGGTTCAGTTCAACACCCGGGCACAGGAGGCGCTGGGCACCTCGATACCCCGGGAGCAATTCGAATCGATCTGGTTTTCCGTTTTCCTGCCGCATACGCTGATCCCGGACAGCCTGGTGAGTGGGCTGCGGAGGAACTACCGGACGGTACTGTTGTCCAACACCAATCCGGTCCATTTCCGTGGCATCCGGCGGCAGTACCCAATCCTGGATCACTTCGATGAGTTCGTGCTGAGCCATGAGGTGGGCGCGATGAAGCCTGCGCCGGAGATCTACCAGGCTGCGATCCGCGCGGCGCAATGCGAGCCGGCCGAGTGTTTCTTCACCGATGACGTGGCCGAATACGTTGAAGGGGCCCTCCGGGCGGGTATCGATGCGGTGCTATTCGAGGACTGCGCGCAGGTGGAGCGCGAATTGCGGGCACGCGGCGTGCGCTGGGAGTAGAGGCACAGCGAGCAGGAGGGGGGCGGGAGGGATGGTAGAATCGATGATCCCATGCGGTATGTCGACCTGGCCGTCATCGCCCTCTACCTGATCGGAATCACGTGGTTCGGCGCGCGTTTCAAAGAGTCGCAGAAGAGCCTGAAAGACTACTTCCTCGGCGGGCGGAACACGCCCTGGTGGGCGATCGGCTTCTCCATCGTCTCGGCTGAAACCTCCACGCTTACAGTGATCGGGACGCCTGCCTTGTCGTTCTATGGCAACTTCGGGTTGCTGCAGGTGGTGATGGGCTACCTGTTGGCTCGCGTCGTAATTTCGCTGCTCTTCCTGCCGCATTACTTTCGCGGAGAGCTCTATACGGCCTATGAGCTGATGCAGCGGCGGTTCGGACCGCGTCTCAGAAGGCTGACCGCGGGCACCTTCCTGCTGCTGCGCGCGCTGGCCGAAGGCGTGCGCGTCTTCGCCATCTCCATTGTGATTTCAATCATCCTGGGCACCGGAGAGATCGCCTCCATCGTCGTGATCGTCTGCCTGACCCTTTTCTATACTTTTGAGGGCGGCATGACGGCGGTGATTTGGACCGACGTAGTGCAGATGTTCCTCTACGTAGGCGGGGCGCTGGTGAGCTTGTTTGTGATTCTGCACCAGATTCCCGGGGGATGGGACGAAGTAGCACAAAAGGCGGCGCTGGCAGGCAAGTTCCAGGTGTTCGACTTCCGCTTCGAGCCCACGCTCGACTTCTTCTCACGCACCTACTCCTTTTGGGCCGGGATTCTGGGCGGCTGCTTCCTGACCACCGCCAGCCACGGCACCGAGCAACTGATGGTGCAGCGGTTGCTCTCCGCGCGCGACGAGCAGGACGCCAGGAAGGCGCTTTTCGCCAGTTGGATCGTCATCTTCTTCCAGTTCACCCTGTTCCTGGTGATCGGCGTCATTCTCTGGGTCTACTACGCCGACAGCGGCATGCAGCCACCCAAGCCGGCCGACCGCATCTACCCGCAATTCATCTGGAGTTCGCTGCCAGTGGGGGTGGCAGGGCTGGGGATCGCCGCGATCCTGGCTGCGGCGATGTCGAACCTGAGCGCCGCACTCAACGCGCTGGCCTCCACATCGATCATGGATTTCTACAAGCCGAAATACCCGAACCGCGAGGAGAGCCACTATCTGCGGCTGGCCAAACTGGCTACGCTGGTCTGGGGCGCCGTGCTGTTCGTCATCGGCGTCGCGGCCAGAAGCGTCAGCAGCGTGCTGGAGGCTGGTTTGGGCATCGCATCCATCCTCTATGGGGCGTTGCTGGGCGTCTTCCTGGTTGGAGTGCTCACCAAACGTGCCGGCGAGCGTGCGGCTATGGCGGGCATGGTGGCGGGAATCGGCGTGAACCTGTTTGTGAAGTTCGGTACGCAGATCGCCTGGACCTGGTACGTTCTGATCGGCACCGTGGTCACCGCCGGGGTGGCTCTACTGGCTTCGGCTGTGATGCGTGAGGAGAAGCGATGACCAGCCTGAGAAGGGACCTGGGGGTCTGGGGGGCGGCCTCGATCGTCGTGGGCACGGTGATCGGCAGCGGCATCTTCCTGGTGCCCAAGACGATGATTCGGGAGGTGGGCGATCCGGCCATCGTATTCGCCGTCTGGATCTTCGGAGGATTGCTGTCCCTGGCGGGCGCGCTGACCTATGCCGAACTTTCGGCGATGATGCCCGAGGCGGGTGGGGAGTACAACTACCTGCGGGCCGCATACGGACCCTTCTGGGGCTTCCTCTACGGCTGGACGCAGATGTGGGTGGCCAAGAGCGGCTCCATTGCCACGCTGGCTACGGGCTTCTTCTACTACCTGGCGAACTTCCGCCCCGAACTTGAGGCGAGAGCATTCCTGATTCCAGTGCCGCTCGGGGATGGCGGCGGCCCTTTGGAGGTGCGGACCGGTCAATTGTGGGCCATTGGGGTGATTCTGGGATTGGCGGCGCTGAACTGGTTCGGGGTCAAGGTCGGCGGCGGGGTGCAGGTGGGGGTAACCGTGCTGAAGGTCGCCCTGATCGCCGGGATCATCGCGTTTGGATTGACCGGTGGCCATGCGGCCGTCGAGGCGGGAGCGCCGGTGGCGGCTACTGGAGGCCTGGCCGGCTTCTTCGCCGCGCTGGTGGCCGCACTTTGGGCCTACGACGGATGGAACAACGTCAGCATGGTATCCAGCGAGGTGAAGTCGCCACAGAAAAACCTGCCGCGGGCCCTGGTGTTCGGCACAGCCGGGGTAGTGATGATTTACTTGCTTACCAACTATGCCTACTTCCACGTCCTGTCGGCGTCGGAGGTGGCCGGTTCGGACCGTGTGGCTGCGACCATGATGCAGCGTGTGGTGGGGACATGGGGCGCCGACGCGGTGTCAGTGGCCGCCATGATCTCGATCTTCGCGGCGCTGAATGGCTCCATCCTGTCGGGATCACGTGTTCCGTACGCTCTGGCCAGGGACGGCTACTTCTTTCAGCGCTTCGCGCGGGTGAATGAGAAGCACGCAACGCCGGGTTTCTCGATACTGGCGTTAAGCGCCTGGTCGGCGGTGCTGGTGTTGAGCGGACGGTATGACCAATTGCTCACCCTGGTCATCTTCCCCAGTTGGATCCTCTATGGCATGGCTACCGCGGCGGTGATAGTGCTGCGCCACAAGATGCCCGGCGCGGAGCGGCCCTATCGAACGGTGGGATACCCCGTGGTGCCGGTGCTGTTTGTTCTGGTGGCCGTCCTATTGGTCGGCTTCACTCTGCGGAATTCGCCCAGGGAATCCGGACTGGGGCTGGTATTGATCGCCGCGGGATTGCCGTTCTACAGGTACTGGAACTATCGCCTCCGGATCAGCGCCTTGAAGCCGTGAAACGGCCTGCTCCTCTAGTTTTGTTCCGAAAACGGAACAAGCATCTTGTTTCTTTGACCAAGATGAGGTAAAAAAGTGCTGTAGGGCCACCACGAACGTGTAGCCTGTTCCGTTTTCGGAACAGAGCGACGTCGAGCTGAAGCAATAGAAGGGCCCACACAGCAGGGAGCAAACTATGGACATCGGCAAAATGTTGGGCGAATTGCGCCAGGAGCGAACCGCGATCGAAGAAGCGATTCTGACGCTGGAGAGGTTGGCACGAGGGCACGTGAAACGTCGCGGCAGGCCCCCGGCCTGGATGGTGGCGTTGCGTCAGAAAGAAGCCGCGCCAGCCGCGGCAGCCCCCAAGCGGCGGGGACGGCCGCCCAAGTCGGCCGCGCCTGCCGCCTAGCAATATCGAGCAGCCTGAGAGGAAGTACCAAAGGGCTCCGGCCGCAGCGATGCGGCCGGAGCCCTTTGTGCAGATCAGCTACTTGTAGAGCAGGTACTTGGAGCGGGTTGGGAGGAAGGGCTGTAGCTTCTCCTGGATGGCAGGCTCGAGATTACGCGGGTCTTCCATGGCGCCGATCGCATCGATGACCTGCTTGGAACCGATGAGACGCCTTGAACCGTTCAGATCGATCTTGCCTGGATACAGCTTCTGGAGTGCGACGGCAAGTTCCAGTCCCAGGCGCAGCGCTGAGAAGCCCTCGCGATCGATGATAACGAATCGCACACCCTCCACTGTTTTGCCTTTGAAGTTGGATGCGTCCGGCGTAAAGCGCGTGGGATAGAAGCGGACGCCGGGCACCATGCGGCGATTGAGGTAAGCCGACAGCTCCGTGCCATTGATCCAATCTGCGCCGATCTGCTCGAACGGCGCGGGCGTGCCGCGGCCGACCGAGTAGTTGCGGGCGTACTCAATCAGCGCCACTCCGGGATAGAGCAGCGCGGCGTTGAGAGACCGCATGTTGGGCGAGGGGTCCACCCACAGCAGCCCGGTGGAGTCGAACCAATCGGCGCGGCGCCAGTTCTTCATGGCGATGATTTCCAGCGTGACCCCGATCTTGTCTTCCACGTTGATCATGCGCGCAAGCTCGCCGAGAGTCATGCCGTGGCGCAACGGCATCACCGTGGCGCCTACGAAAGAAATGTTGCCTGGGTCCAGCATGGGCCCCTCCACCCGTGTGCCGGTGATGGGGTTGGGGCGATCCAGCACGACAAAGGGGATGTGCGCGGCGGCGGCGGCCTCCATGGCGTGTTTCATGGTGGAGACGTAGGTGTAGAAGCGCGCGCCGATGTCCTGGATGTCGAATACCAGAATGTCGACGTTTCGCATCATCGCTTCGGTTGGTTTGCGCTGCTGGCCCTGGTACAGGCTGTAGACCGGCAGCCCCGACCGCTCGTCTTTCACGTCGGCGACGTTCTCATGGTCTTCGCGGCCGGCGATGCCGTGTTCGGGAGAGAACAGCGCGGTCAGCTTCACGCCCGCATCCAGCATCACGTCGATGTTGCGCCTGCCGTCGCGTGTGAGCCCGGTGTGGTTGGTGATGAGCCCGACGCGTTTGCCGTTCAGACGGGTGAACTTGGATTCGGCCAGTACGTCGATACCGTTAAGGACCTGCGCATTTCGGCCCACGGCGCGGGGCGGCAGAATCTCGTTGTAGCCGGTGAGGATCACGTCCTGCGCGTCAATGCCGGCGGCGGCGGCGGCGATGGTGGCGACTTTGCCTCGTAGCGAAGTGATGGCAGGCCGCCGGTTGGGGTGGACGCTGTTTGCCAGCAGAATCACGAACGTCTTGGTGGAGGGATCGATCCACAGTGAGGTGCCGGTGAAGCCTGTGTGACCGTAAGAGCCGATGGGGAAGAGCTCGCCGCGGTTGCCCGAAAAGGGCGAGTCCATATCCCAGCCGATGCCGCGTAGCGTGGACTGGTGAGGTGGCGTGTTGGGCTCTGTGAACTTGCGAACCGCGAGGGGAGAGAAGAGGCGGACCCCGTCGAGCTCGCCGAGGTTCAGCATCATGGAAGCAAAGCGGGCCAGGTCATCGGCGGTGGTGAACAGGCCTGCATGCCCGGCGACCCCGCCCATGTAACGCGTGGTGGGATCATGGACCACGCCTCTGAGCACATGGCCTTTCTCCATTTCGGTGGGAGCGATGCGGGGACGCCACGAGGCGGGCGGAGTGAACATTGAATCCTTCATCCCCAGCGGTTCGAAGACCTCCTGGCGGGCGAATTGGTCCAGCGGTTTGCCGCTCACCTTGTGGACGATCTCGCCGAGCAGGATGAAGTTGATGTCGGAGTAGATCATACGTTCGCCCGGTTGGGCGACCGGGACGTCGACCAGCGCCTTGTCCACGCCGGTCTGGTATCCGGACCATTCCGGCTGCAGGTCCAGGTCGGGACGTAGGCCGGAAAAATGGGTGATCAGTTGCCGAACGGTGATCGGGCTGTTGCCACCCTGAAAGCCCGGCAGGTAATCGGTGACTTTGTCGTTCAGCCGGATCCTGCCCTGTTCGAAGAGCTTCATGACCGACGACGTCGTAGCCACGACCTTGGTGAGCGAAGCCGCGTCGAATACCGTATTCATGGTCATCGCCTCGCGCGAAGGAACCAGCGCGCGTTGCCCGTAGGCCTGGCGGTGCAGCACCGTGACCCCGCGGCCCCCTGGGCCGGGCCGGCCGACCAGGCAGACGGCGCCGGGGATCTGGTTGTCCTGGATGGCGTGTTCGATGACGGCGTCCAGGTCGGCTGAACCACGGTAACGTTCCTGGGAGTACAGGAGGAGAGGTAAGAGAGCGGGCAGAATCAACTTGGTCATGGCGTAGTGTCTACGATCATTGATTGTACGATGGAGTGGTGTCGAAGCCCCTGCCCCGTCTCAGGATGGACCTGGATTTCATGCCGTCGCCCCTGGAAGATCAGCCGGGGTTGTTGATCCGGGATCCATTCCAATACTCCGACATCACCTTGGTTGTCCCGCCTCCACTGGTACCGCTGCTGGGAATGCTGGACGGGGAACAGACCGAGGATGAGATGCGCCGCGTGATTCTGGAGATGACGCAGGACGTACGCGCCGGCGCGATTCAGGATCAGCTTCTTCGCGCACTGGACCAGGCCGGCTTTGTCGAGGGCGAATCGTTCGACCAACTTCGCGCCGCGCGGCATGAGGCGTTCGCGAGAGAAGAGGTCAGGGAGGCGGCGCACGCCGGGGGCGCCTACCCGGACGATGCCCAGGAACTATCGGCCTGGCTGGCGCACCAGCGGGTGAAGGGGAGCGAAGAGGGTCAAGACGGCCTCATCGGCATCGCCGCGCCGCACGTAAGCCCGGAGGGCGGCTGGGACTCCTACCGGCAGGCCTATAGCGCGCTCAACGGGACCATGGACGATCGGGTGTTCATCGTGCTGGGCACCTCGCACTACGGCGAGCCGGAGACGTTTGGACTAACGAGAAAGTCCTTCCGGACGCCGTTCGGCCTGTCCGGAACCGATACCGCAATAGTGGACTGGCTGGAGCGGAAAGCGCCTCGAGCCGTGCGGATGGAAGATTACTGCCACGCCGTCGAGCATTCCATCGAGTTCCAGGTGGTGTTCCTGCAGTCGTTGTTCGGCCCGGCCGTAAAGGTCGTGCCCATTCTGTGCGGCCCATTTGCCAGGAGCTTGTACCTGGGCGGGAAACCCGAGGATGACGAAGGCGTCGGGGCGTTTCTGGACGCGCTCGGCGAATTGAACGCGCGAGAAGGACGCCGGTTGTGCTGGATTCTGGGAGTCGATATGGCGCATATCGGGCGGCGTTATGGCGATCCCTCGCCGGCCCAGGCGCATCAGGGGCTGATGCTGGAGGTGGCGGAAAGGGACCGGCAACGCATGGCCTGCCTGAGTTCCGGCGATCCCGGCGCGTTCTGGGACCTGGTGCAGCCCAACCACGATGACCTGAAGTGGTGCGGCAGCTCCCCTCTCTATTCCTTCCTGAAAGCCGTTCCGCAAGCTCGGGGAGAGATTCGCCACTACGAGCAGTGGAACATCGACGAGCACAGCGTGGTGAGTTTCGGCGCGCTGGCGTTTCGCTGAGCTGGGCTTCGAGGAAGTACCGGTACCCGGTATTGGCCCAGTACGAGTACAAAGCCGCTTCGAATCAGAACTGCGGGCTCAGAGGAGCGTTCACACTCGCATCCTAACCTCTCTATGTAGGCACAGGCCGGCGCTCGCCGAGCAGTTGCCTCAACGGAGGGCGAACGATGAAGAAACTGGTTCAACTGGCTGCAATCTTTGTGGTTCTTGGCGTCTATGCGTCGGCAACCCCCCTGATCATCAGCGGCTCGTCAGGTACTCTGGCCGCCACTGCGACATTCACCGCCAGCGGCTCTACTCTGATAATCACATTGACCAACACATCCGGCACTATGTCCACTGTGCCGGCAGACCTGTTGACGGCGATCTTCTTCGACGTCAGTGGTGGCGTGGCGCTCACCCCGGGGTCGGCATTCCTGATGGGCGGCTCCACGGTCCTTGGTTGCGGCGCCAACTGCACGCTCCCCACGGGCGGCAATGTTGGTGGCGAGTGGGCATACAACGGCAACATCGCCGGGGGTTCCGGGGTGACTCAACACTACGGCATCAGCAGCACTGGTGTAGGGATTTTCGGCAGTGGCAACTTCGGCGGTCCGAACCTGCAGGGTCCAGATTCAGTGGACGGCATGCAGTACGGAATCGGGACCGCGAATTACAATCCCGCATTTGCGAACGGGGGACTGGAAGGCAATGCGGTGATTGTCAACGGCGTCACCTTCACCCTGACCGGTCTGCCTGCGGGGTTCGATCCCTCCACGGCCATCAGCAATATTCGATTCCAGTACGGAACCGATCTTTGCGAACCGTCGTTTCCCGGCGATCCTCGCATCCCGCCAAGCGAGATCCCGGAGCCGGTGACCATGGCATTGACTGGGGCCGGCCTGGCTGGCCTGGCGTTCATCCGCCGCAGACGCGCCTAGGCCTGCCAAAGCCTTCGCCCTTTGCTCGTCCTCAGTTCTGAACGGCCGCCATCCAATAGCCCGGCCGCGTGCGAACCTTCAGATTGGGGCGGTTCACCTCTACATGGATCTTGTGGAAACCGCCCTCCATCTTGTTGTTGGGCGAGTAAGAGAGGATGTACTGCGAGCGGATCTCGGCGCCGATGGCCGTGATGGCACGCTCCAGATCGTTCTGGCTGGTGAAGGCGTACTCGCGGCCTCCGGTGAACCGAGTGTAGACCTCGGCTGGGTTCTTCACGAATATGGCCTTGGCGGCTGTGAAGATCTCTTCAACCACCGGCACGAAATCCACTCCGTATCCGCCGGTGCCGTGCTGCTGGCTGACCGATGTCGGGTCCATGGCCCGTCCGGCCGCCATCGGCCGCGTGCCCGCAGGAAATGGGTCGGGACGGGGGACATCGGGTTTCTCCGTCAGGCGCGTGACCAGGCGGTTCATGTTCAGAGTGAACACGTCGATGTTGTACATCTGCAGGTCCAGCGCAACGTCCCTGACTTTGGCCTCCGACGACTTGTCCATCGTCTCGGCGATGAGCAAGATCACTTTGCGCCGGTCTTTCTTCTGCCGCAGCATGCGAACCGCGGTCTGCACCGAGTCGTTCAACCGCGCGTTCTGACCGCCCGGCTTCAACTTCTCGATGGCCGCGTCGATCTTAGCCGCGTCGTTGGTGAACTCCTGCAAGACCTCGATGCGGTGGTCGTAGGACAGGATCGCCGCCTCCCCGTCCTGGCCGATGAGAAGATCGCTCATCACGCCCCCCATCTTGCGGATCTTCGGCAGCACGGAGTCCACATTGGCGCTGCGCTGGATGCAAACCACCATAGACAACGGAAGGAAAGCCACGTCGCGATTGATGGACTGGGGCTTGTCGTTGTCGTAAAGAACGAAGTCCTGGGGCTGAAGCCCGTTGATGGTCCGGCCTTTGTTGTCGGTGACCGTGGTCGGCACCAGCACCACCTGGACCGTTCCGCGGAAAGTGGGAATATCGTCCTCGACCGGCAGTTGCGGCGCCGGCTTGGCCTGTGCCGGAGCGCCGGGTTGAGCCCTTTGGCTTGCCGGCTTCGGAGCCATCGTGCCGGGCATGATGCGATCCTGACCGGACAGGCACAGCAGCGACACGGCCGCGACGGGAAGGACGGTTCTCATCATCATATGGACGCTCAGCGGGTCAGTCTCGTTTCGATTCCTCGGCATGCGCCGTGCGGCCGTGGAGTAACTCCACGATGTGGGGCACGAGATCCAAGATAGCATCCAGAGACTGCCGCGCACCCCTGGGCGAGCCCGGCAGGTTGACGATGAGGCACTGGCCCAGCGTGCCGGCCACCGCGCGTGAGAGTGCCGCCCGGCGTGTGAAGCCGAGCCCCGCCGCGCGCATGAGTTCGGGCAGGCCCGGCAGTTCCTTCTCGATCACGTCGCGGGTCGCCTCCGGCGTGATATCCCGGGCGGTGATCCCTGTGCCCCCCGTCGTCAGGATCAGGTCGCAAGAGGCGGACAAAAGGCGAAGCGCGGAGGAGATCGCCGCCCGTTCGTCCGGCAGAACCTGGGAGTGCGCGACCTGCCAGCCGAGCGAAGTGCAGATGCCGGCCACCTCCGGCCCGGAGACGTCCGGGCGCGAGCCGGCAAAGGAGGAATCCGAGATCGTGAGTACGGCTACCTTCATTTGCGCTTGTAATGACCGGACTTGCCCCCGGTCTTTTCAACTAATTGAATCTTCTCAATTGTCATCGACTTGTCCAGCGCCTTGGTCATGTCGTAGACGGTCAGTGCGGCCACCGCAGCCGCCGTCAGCGCCTCCATCTCCACGCCCGTGGGCCCGGTGGTGGTGACCGTGGATTCGATCAGCACGCCGTCCCGTCTGATTGCCGTCCGGACATCGGCGTGAGACAAAGCCAGCGGGTGGCAAAGCGGGATCAGGTCGTGCGTGCTCTTGGCAGCCATGATGCCCGCAATGCGCGCCACCTCCAGCGGGTCGCCCTTCGGATTGGAAGGCAACGCCTTGACCACGGACGGTTTCATGCGCACAAAAGCGCGCGCGCGAGCCGTGCGCAGGGTCTCGGCCTTGGCCGAGACGTTGACCATGCGAGCTTGGCCGGTTGAGTCGAAGTGAGAGAGGCTTTTCATCGGAGCAGCACCTGAATGAGTTCGCCGGCGGCGTATTCCGCCCGCTCGGGATCGGCCACAAGCCAGGCGTTGGCGCGGCCCAGAGCGGCCAGGTCGCCTGAGCCTGACCACTTCACCGGCAGCAGCGTACCGCCGGCCTGGAGCCGGGCGGGCAGGAAGCGGGTCAGCCCCGGCTTGTGCCGGAAATTGACCGCTAGTCGCGCCCAGGTAAGCGGCAGGAAAGGCTCGGAGAGTCCCGAGAGGAGTTCGACAGCGGCGCGCGCCAGCGTCTCAAAACACACCATCGTGGAGGCGGGGTTGCCTGGCAGGCCGAAAAAGAACTTGCCCCGCGCCGTTCCGAAAACACAGGGCTGGCCCGGCTGGATGAGCACGCGGTCGAAGTGAAACGAGGCGTCGAAGGACTTCAGCGCCAGCTCGACCATGTCGTATTTGCCAGCCGAAACACCGCCGGAGATGAGCAGCAGATCGGCGCCGAGCCCGTCGCCGAGCAGGTCGATGGTAGCTTCCAGGTCGTCACCGGCCACGGGCAGCACGCGCGGCAACGCGCCGGCGCGCGCCACCTGCAAAGCCAGCGACCAGGAGTTGGAGTTGCGGATCTGGTGAGGCAGAGGGTGCGAGTCGAGTTCGACCAATTCGTCCCCCGTGGCCAGAATCGCCACCCTTGGCTGGCGGTACACGTTCACATAGGCCGCGCCCACCGAGGCTAGCAGAGCTGTCTCGGCGAATTGGAGCCGCACGCCGCCCGGCAGCACCTCGTCGCCTGACCGGGCATCACAGCCCTGGGGGTTCACGTTGGCGCCGGTTTCGATGGGCCGGTCGAAGATCACGCGGTGATCCTCGGTCCGCGTGTGTTCCACCATCACCACCGCGTCCGCGCCTGGCGGGACTGTGGCGCCGGTCATGATCTCGATCGCCTGCCCTGGCTGGAGGGCGAGTGTACACGGCTGGCCGGCGCGGATCTCTCCTGCGAGCTGCAGCTGGCCCGGCACGTCCGCCGAACGAACGGCGAAACCATCGCGCATGGAGCGCGCTTCCGGGGGATAGTCGCGGTCGGCGTGGATCGCCTGGGCCAGGACGCGACCAGCCGTGTCGTCGAGACGCAGCGTCTCGGTCGGAATCGGCCCGAGGCCCTCGCGGACCCGGTCGATCACCGTCCGGCGCGCATCGGCAAAGGACAGGGCGGCCACGAGGTCATTCTAGCAGCGGGCAGTTGCTAACCTGGACCTATGGCGGCGGCAGAGCGCGACGTATTCGCGTACCCCTACGATCAACACGACTTCGACAACGGCCTGCGGCTCATCATCGCCCACTTCTTCGAGCACATGATGTTTCACGGAACCCCCGAGGTCCCGCCGGAGCGCTATGAGGACGGGCTGCAGGAGACCGGCGCATCCTCCAACGCCTACACCGACGACGACCGCACCGTCTACCACACCACCATCACCAAGGAGGACTTCGAGCGCATTCTTGCCATGGAAGCCGACCGCTTCCGGAATCTCGAATACCCGCTGGAGGCGTTCCAGACCGAGGCTCTGGCCGTGCTCGGTGAATACAACAAGGACAGCGCCGAACCCGTCAACAAGCTGATGGAGGTGCTTCGCGACACGGCATTCGACCGTCACACCTACAAACACACCACCATGGGCTTCCTGCGCGACATCGAAGCCATGCCGCGGATGTACGACTATAGCCGCACCTTCTTCGACCGCTTCTACCGGCCTGAGTACACCACCCTGGTTGTGGTGGGCGATGTCGATCCCGGCCAGGTGCGCGCGCAGGTGGAGCGGCATTGGGGCGGCTGGCAACGTGGATCCTACGTCTGCCGCGTGCCAGCCGAGCCGCAGCAGGAAGGCGCTCGCCACGCTCATATCCCCTGGGAGACCCACACCCTGCCGTACCTCATGGTGGCGCACCGGTCGACGGCCTACTCAGACGCCGCCACCGATTGCGCCGTGCTCGATCTCATCAGCTATCTCGGATTCTCGGAGAACTCGCCGCTCTACGAGAGGCTGGTGATCGAGGAGCAGACCGTCGATCTGCTCTGGGCCAGCAACGCCGATCACGTCGATCCCTACCTGTTCACCGTTCTGGCCCGCGTCAAGGAAGACTCCGATGTGCCGGCTGTCCAGCAGGCCATCCTGGAGACTCTCGCGGGTTTCGCCGGCCAGCCCGTGGAGGCAGGCAGGCTGGAAGACGTGAAGAGCCACCTGCGGTACAGGTTCGCTCTCGGCTTGAACCACAGCGAGGCCATCGCCTCCACGCTGGCGCACTACGTTTCGCTGCGCCGCACGCCGGAAACGGTGAACCGGTTGTACAGGCTCTATGAAACCGTGACGCCCGAAGACGTGATGCGCGCGGCTCGAACCTTCTTCACTGAATCCGGCAGGACCATCGTGACCTTGGCGGAGGCATCCAAGTGAACGTCATCGCGCGGCCCGACTCGTCCCCGCTTGTCACCATCCGGCTGGTGTGGCGCACCGGCGCGGTCCAGGACCCGCCCGGCAAGGGCGGCGCGGCCTGGATGACAGCCATGATGCTCGCCTCCGGCGGCAGCCGCGAATTGTCCTTCAAGCAGATCCTCGACCTCTTCTTCCCCATGGGCGTCTCGGTGGCCTGCCAGATCGACAAGGAAATGATCGCCTTCTCAGCCGAGGTCCATCGCGACCACTTCATGCCCTTCTACGACGTCTTCCGCGGCATGTTGCTCGACCCCGGCTGGCGGGAAGACGACTTTGAACGCCTCATCGACGACGCTGTCAACTTCCTCGAGGTCGGCCTGCGCGGGCAGAATGACGAGGAACTGGCCAAGGAGGTGCTCTACCAGGAGATCTTCTCCGGTCATCCCTACCGGCGCCACAACGCCGGATCAGTCGAATCCCTGCGGCGTCTTTGCATCGGCGACCTGCGGCAGTTTTACTCCGAACAGTTCACCGGCGAAAGCCTCACCGTCGGGATCGCCGGAGGCTTCCCGCCTGGTTTCGATAAGCTGCTGCTGAGCGACTTCAGGACACTCCCGCAGCGGGTCGCGCCAACGCAAGCCGTTCCGCCGGTTCGCGACTTGGCCGAAAACGAGTTGATCCTCGTCGAGAAACCGGCGCGCGGAGTAGCCATCTCCCTCGGCTTCCCCATCAGCGTCCGCCGCGGGCATCCTGACTTTCCGGCGCTGATGCTGGCCGCCTCTGCGCTCGGCCAGCACCGCATGAGCAGCGGGCGCCTCTTCACGCGTATGCGGCAATTGCGCGGGCTCAACTACGGCGACTACGCCTACCTCGAGTACTTTCCCGGAGGCATGTTCACGCTGGAGCCCGCTCAGAACATGGCGCGCCAATGCGAGATCTTCCAGCTCTGGATACGCCCCGTTGAGCGCGAGCAGGCGCACTTCGCCCTGCGCCTCGCGCTGCACGAACTGGAGAGGCTCGTGCTCGACGGCCTCTCGACGGAGGAATTCGAGCGCACCCGCAGCTTCCTCTCCAAGTACGTCAACCTGCTGCTGCGGACGAAAGTGGATGAACTGGGTTACGCCATCGACAGCGCCTACTACGGCATTCCGCCCTATCCGGAGTATGTGCGCGCCGGCATGTCCGCGCTGACGCTGGAATCAGTAAACGCGGCGATCCGGCGCCACCTGCGCAGCGACCGGCTGGCAATCGTCATGGTGGGAGAGGGGCTGGCGGAGCTGCGAGAGGATATCCTTGCCAATCGACCGTCGCCGATGACCTACAACTCGCCCAAACCGGACGAGATTCTGGAGGAGGACATGCTGGTGCAGCGGCGCGAGATCCCGATGCGCGTCGCCTGCGCGAAGCTCCTCCCAGCCAGCGAGGTCTTCGCGCTCGAACCGTGACCCTACGGACGCCATCGTTCCTGTGTGTTCGTCGGGTGGGGTCCAAGCCCCTCAGTCCAGCGCCATCCCCGGCGGAAACTCGAACGCCGGGGGTTGCTTGCCGTCCACGTCGGTGAAGCCGTACTCCCGCGCCAGATCCCCTGCGGTCAGCACGCGGCCGGACTTCGACATCATTCCAGCATCCCGTGCCAGGTGGACCACCGCCCGGCCGATGTACTCCGGCGATTCGGTGCCGCTCAGATCGAACGGGTGTTTGGCGTGTGCCGCCATCACGGCTTCCGTCCGCACGAATCCGGGCGCCAGCGCAACTGATGCGATGCCGTGAGGCTTCAACTCCAAGGCCAGCGCGTAAGCCAGGCGAGCGCACCCTTGCTTGGCCAGGTCGTAGTACAGATGCCGCAGGTACTTGCCGGAGAGCCAGGCGATTGTGGTGACAATCAGCCCTTTGCCCTGCGGCAGCATGCGCGGGATGGCCAGGCGCGATGCGGCGATATGCGCGCGGAGGCCGCGCGTAAACATGCCGTCCCAGTCCTCCATTCCCATCTTCCAGAAGGGCTCCATGCCGAGCCCGTTGGGATGATTCTCGTAACCGCCCCAGACGTTGTTCACCAGCAGGTCGAGCGCCGGGATGCGATTGAAGAGAACCTCAACCTGAGCATCGTCGGTGTGGTCGCACACCACCGGGATTGCCTTGCCGCCGCGTCGCTCGATCTCCCCCGCTGCGGAGTCCAGGCCTGCCGCGGTACGACCACTAAGATAGACGGTCGCTTTCGCTTCGCCTAGGGAGTAGGCGATGCCCCGGCCGATGCCGCGCGACGCTCCGGTCACCAGCGTGATCACGGCTTGAACGCCTCGCGTTTTTCCACCTTGGCCGGGTCGAACTCGATGCCGAATCCCGGTGCGTCCGGGAGGTCAATCAAGCCCTGTACCGGCGTGGGCTGGCGTTTCTCAAACCAGTAGTAGCTGCGCATTTTGGTGATCAGGTACTCCACCAGCGGGCAGGTGGCCGGCGACTGCGCCGCCACCACGTGCAACGCCGCGTGGATGGAGTGTCCGTGCGGGATCACTTGCGCGTCATACAACGACGCGATGGCGCAGATCTTGCTCAGCTCGCTCACCCCGCCGCACCACTCCGGATCGGCCTGCACCACCGTGATGGCCTGCGCCTCCAGGTAGCGCTTGGCTTCCCACCGCCCGTAGAAATGCTCCCCCGTGGCGATGGGGATCGAGGTGGACTTGCGCAGCGCCGCGAAGGCCTCCAGCTTGTCCGGTGGGAAGGCCTCCTCGATCCAACGCGGGCGGTACTGCTCCACCTGCTTGGCCCAGGCGGCGGCGTAGTCGAGCGACCATCCCATATAGGCGTCAAACATCAGTTCGACCTCGTCGCCTACAGCTTCGCGGACCACCCGCACGAGTTCGACGTTCTTCTTGGGCCCCGCCGGTCCGTCGCCCGGCCCGTAGGCCATGAACCACTTCTGGTGGCGGAAGCCGGCGGTCTTGAGTTCCGCCGCCTTGCGCCGGGCGGCCTCCGGCTCCACCGAGAATCCCAGGCAGGAGCCGTAGGCTTCCACCTGAGGGCGCGTCGGCCCGCCCAGCAGCCGGTAGACAGGCGCTTGGAAGTAGCGGCCCCGCAAATCCCACAGGCAGTTGTCTATCGCCGAGATCGCCATCATGAAGTGGCTCGATCTCGCGTGCCGGTTGGAGCGGTACATCTGGTCCCACAGCGTCTCCACAGCCAAAGCGTCCTTGCCCGTGAGAAACCCCTTGATCTGCGTCTCAATGACGAGCGCGGCCTCACGATCCACCGGGCCGTAGACCCCTTCCAGCCCGGAATCCGTGCGGATGGTCAGGTACAGCGCGCTGGTGGCGGACTCCCGCGACGGCTGCGGATTGTCGCGATACGGCTTCGGCCGCAGCTCGGCGTAGATGTGGTTGGCCTGTACCTGGTGTTGGCCGTCCTGGCCGGGCGTCACAGTCCGCCGTCCGGAAAGCCGCCACAGCTCTACGGCTGCGATCTTCTGCGGCTTCACCGGCGCGGCCAGAGCCGGCAGGGAGGCCAGTGCGGTCAGGAAGTCTCTTCGTTTTTGCATAGGACGCTGCACACCCACTCGTTGCGGCTCAGTGTATCAACTACGGAAAAGCCCAGGGCGGGGAAGCACTCCAGCAGGCGCGCTTCATGGCGGTCGGGAAATCCGGAGAGGATCAATGCGCGGCGCGCGATGCGCGCGTACTCGCCGGCCAGCGTCTGATGGGTTACCGCGTTGATGTTGGCCACCAGCACATCCACTGACAGCGAGCGGATGGCGCGTGTGGAACCGGCGAAGACGTGCGGCGGCAGCGCGTCGGCGATCAGGTTGCGCCGGGCGACGGCGATGGAGTCGTACTCGATGTCGCAGCCGGCCGCGTGCCTGGCGCCCAGTAGAATGGAGGCCGCCATCAGTATGCCGGAACCGGCACCGACATCCAGCACCGTCTCGCCCGCCCGCAGGTGCTTTTCCAGCGCCTCCAGGCAGAGTTGCGTGGCCGGATGAGCGCCTGTGCCCAGCGCCAATCCCGGATGAATGGTCAGGCGCAGGCGGCCCCGCGGCGTTGGATTCTCATCCCACTCCGGAGCCAGATGCAGCCGGCGGCCCACGTCGAACGGTTCCCACGCCTGCCTCGACGCCGTCTCCCAATCGATATCCGGATCCGCCTCCAGCCGCGGCTGGTACTCCGGGAAGCGCTGCAACAGCCCGGCGGGGTCCTCAAACCACGCCCGCAGCAGGCAGCGCGCTCCGGGCAGCGCCTCCTCCTGAATGCCGCAGGCGCCTTCCTCCCACAGATCGGAGGAGAGCATCTCGGCTTCGCTCTCGGCGCATTCCAGGTACAGCGAGTACATCTTGCCGTATCAACCCTGAATGCGTTTCTCTTTGCCGGCCCAGAAGCGTTCCCGCAACACCAGCTTGCGGATCTTGCCGGTGCCTGTTTTGGGCAGCGGATCTGAAGTGAACTCGATCACGCGCGGCAGCTTGAACTTCCCCAGCCGCGTCTTGAGGAACGTGAGCAGCTCCTCTTCGCTCAGAGTCCGCCCCTCCTTCAGTACTATCACCGCCGCGGGAACCTCGCCCCACTCGTCGTCCGGCGCCGCCACCACGGCGCACTCGAGCACCGCTTCGTGTGAGAAGATGGCCCGCTCCACCTCCAGCGAGGAGATGTTCTCGCCGCCCGAGATGATGATCTCTTTCTTGCGGTCGACGATGTGGACGTAGCCCTCTTCGTCCCACACCGCCATGTCGCCGGTGTGGAACCAGTGGTTTCGAATGACAGCCTCTGTCGCTTCCGGCTCGTTGTAGTAGCCGAGCATCACCTGGTCGCCCCTGGCGATGATCTCCCCGATGGTCTGGCCGTCCCGCGGCACCGGATTGCCGTGGAGGTCGGCGACCCGAACCGTCACCCCGGGAATGGCCCAGCCCGTCATCGCCCGCCGCCGCTGGCCTTCCACCGGATCGGCCTCCAGGACTTCCGACTTCAGCCGCGACACCGTCAGCACCGGGCAGGTTTCGGTCAGCCCGTATCCGGCGTGCACGCGGCAATTGAAGGCGGCCTCCATGCGCGTGACGAGTTCCGGCGTGGACGCCGCTCCGCCCAGCATGATGATCCTCATGCTCGACAGATCGTGGCTTCCCAGCGCCGGTGAATTCAGCAGCATGTTGGCCATCGTCGGCACCACGCTCATCTCGGTTGCCCGGTGGCGCTCAATCAGCGCGAACACCGTCGCCGGGTCGAACCGCCGCACCATCACCTGTGTGAAGCCCAGCATGGTGGAGCTCTGGGGCCGCCCCCAGCCGTTGGCGTGGAACAGCGGGATGGTGTGCAGGTCGATCGTGTTCGCCGGGTCCTGATCGAGTGTCGCGACGCTCAAGGCGTGAAGATACAGGTTTCGGTGGGTCAGCATCACCCCCTTGGGCGTCCCCGTGGACCCGGACGTATAGAACAACTCAGCCACCGAATTCTCGTCCACGGCAAGAATGTCGGCCTCTTGCAGGCGTCCGGAGGCCAGCAGATCGCCGTACGCCGGAGTGTCCAGGTCGATGAAATGCGCCACCCCCTTGCAGCGCGGGCGAAGTTGATCCACCATCGCCGCGAAGTCGTTCTCAAAGAACAGCACCTTCGCGCCGGAGTGGTTCAGGATCACCACCAACTCTTCCACCGACAACCGCACGTTGATCGGCATCACGATGGCCCCGGCCTGCACCACGCCGTAGTAGCCCTCCAGCAGCTTGTGCGTGTTGAAACTCAGATAGGCAACCCGGTCGCCGGGCTCGACGCCCAGCGAGGGCAGGGCAGTGGCCAGCCGCTGACAGCGCTCCCCGAACTGCGCGTAGGTCAGGCTCGTTTCGCCGCAGATCACTCCGGTCTTGTTGGAAAAAAGGTCGAGCGCCCGCTCCAGGCAGCGCAGTGGGGTGAGTGGCAGAATCATGGGGCCTCAGTAGTAGTCCGCGCAGCTCATGTAGTAGCCGCATCGTTCGCAGATCAGCTTGCACTTATGCTGTTGGAGGTGTTGGGAACAGACAGGGCACCACAGCATGGCTTCACCGGAATCGCCGCCGCCCGGTTCCTGGGCCGCCCCCTCGCGCGGCTTCAGGTTCTGTTGCATGCGTAACAGTGTAGCGCGGGAACGGGGGAATTAGTCCAGCTTTCGCACTACGGTTCTGACCACCCCCTGGATGACCAGATCCGCCCGGGGATGCAACTCGGGGTAGGCGCTGTTCTCCGCCTTCAGGAACCATCGCCCCTTGACGCGAACCAATCGCTTCAGCGTGCATTCGCCGTCGATCAGCGCGGCGACAATCTGTCCCGCGCGCGGCGTCGGCGTCGGCTCAATCACCACCATGTCGCCGTTCAGGATACCCGCTTCCACCATCGAGTCGCCGCGCACCTTCAGCGCAAAGCAGCCCTCGCGTGGCCTGAAGCCCAGCGTGTCCACGTCCAGCACCGCCGTCGAGTCCGCCGTGGACGCCTGGTACTCCTGAGGAGGCCCGGCGGGAATCAGGCCGAACACCGGAAAGCTGTGTAGATTCGCGTGAGGCGCCGGCTGTTCCGCCACCACGTCAATCTGGCGCGAGCCGCGCTCGGCCCGCCGGATGATCCCTTTCGCCTCCAGCGCGTGCAGATGCCCGGCCACGCCGTTCGGGCTGCGAATGCCGAAGTGCCGCTGCAATTCCGGGATGGACGGCGAGCAGCCGTTCCCGCGGCGGAATGCGACGATGTAGTCATAGATCTCACGCTGGCGCTCTGTGAGACTCATAGTATAAGTATTTACACTTTTCGGCCCGGAGTCAAGATGCTTTCACTGCTACTTGCGGTCCAGCTCGCCGGATGTGTCCCGGCGCGCTGGCCGTGGACCGATGCCGCCTCCCTGGGGCTGCTGGATGGCTCTCCCATCAACTGCCTCGTCCTGGAAGCCGAGCCTGGCCCGGAGTTCGCCGGAGCCGCCTCCGGCCGCGGGCTTCGTCTGGTGCGTGCCGGTTTCACGCCCCGCGCGAGCCTCACTCCAGCGCCCTTCATGGCTACCGACCAGGGACTCTGGCCCGGCGTGCGCGCCGAAAAGCAGGGCCAGGTGGAGGCCCGGCCCACCAGCGCAGCCTGGGTGGATACCAACACCGGCTACCTGCGCTACCTGCGAGCCGCCGCGCCGCCCGGCGCGGAGGTATGGATCGGCGTCAAGCCGCCCGAACGCGAAGTGCTCAGCGGGCGCAGGTACGCCCAGGCCATTGCCGACGCCGCCATGTCAGGCGCGCGCTGGGTGGTGAGCCTGGACACCGCCCTCGCCGCCCTGCTCAGGCAAGGCGAGCCTCGCGCGCTGGACGCCTGGGCGCGCATCAACGGTACCCTGCGTTTCTACGAGACCCACCGCGAGATGGTGGACGCGCCCGACTTCAGCCGCCTCGCCCTGCTGGAGGACCCCTCCTCCGGCGCGCTCATGTCGGGCGGCATCGTCGACATGATCGCCGCCAAGCACATCCCGCTGCGCGTGGTGCCCGTGCCGGAGTTGAAGCCCGAACGGCTGCGCGGCGTCAGGACTCTGCTCAACATCGATCCCGCCGGGCTCACTGACGCCCAGAGAGAAGATCTCATGGCCGTCGCCCGGCAAGGCGTCGCATTGATCAACGGCCCTCCCGGCTGGCGTCTCTCGATGCCGGAGGGCGGCGCGTTCGTCTTTGCCGACGACCAGGTGAAGAGGCTCGACGAGGTCTGGCGCGGCGTCAACAGTTTCATTTGGGGCAAGAACTTCGCCGTGCGCGTCTTTGGCGCCCACAGTGTGCTCTCGAACCTGAAGCAACTTCCTGACGGGAGGCTGGCGCTGCACCTGGTGAACTACTCCGACTACCCTGTGGAGGCCATCACCATCCACGCCGCATCCAAGGTTGCCCGGGCCACTTTGCTCACGCCGCGCGGTCCGCAGCCGGCCGAGGTCTACCCGCTTGAGGAAGGCTGCGGAATCGACGTGGCGAAGCTCGACGACGTCGCTATCCTGGTCCTCGAAATGGTCCGGGAACCGGCTCACGAGAAGCGGTAAACACCTTCTTCGACCTTCAGCCCCCGCACGTCGATCTTCTCCAGGTCCGCCGTTCCCAGCCCAAGCTGCTCGGCCGCCAGCAGCATGTTGTCGCAACGGACGAACGGCCCCGTGCCGCGCGCGGCGCGGGGCTGGTAGCCCATCAGCGCCGTCCCCACAGCGTCGGTACACACGGCGTTGGTGCCCAGAACCAGCAGGCCCGGTTCGATGAACTTCAATCCGCCGGTCCACGGTCCTTCTCCGCCCGACACCGTCTGCACGCCGTCGATGAAAGCGATGCCCACGGGCCGCGCGCCGTTCAGTTCGGCCACGATCCGCGGCATACGGCGGCCGGCCTCGCGCGGCGAGCGCGCGTCGATCTCCGCCGGGGAACATCGCGCCGGCTGGCGCTTGCCCAGGTGGCAGGTATCCACGCGGCCCTTGGCAGGCGCCTCGTTTGGCTCCTCCACGCCCGCATCGTCTCCGTAGATGGACGCAGGCGTAATGCCGAACATGTTCTTCATCGCCAGTGTCACGCCGCAAGTGGCGTGGTTCTTCAGCTTCGCCATCGACACCAGCACGTCCGTCTCTTCATATGCCTGGTTCAGGTCGTAGGCGGGAAATACCAGCCCGCCTCCGGGAGTCTTGAACCGCGCATAACGCTTGAACCCACCGAGTGCGTTCGTGTTGACGAACTCCACCGCGCGCGCCGCGCTCTTCAGGCTGCGCACGTTCCAGCCCGATTCCAGCAGGTACTCCTCTAGCGGCCCCGCCGTCGCCCAGCAACTCTCCACAAAACGGATCCGCCGCGCTCCGGCGCGGTCCATCAGATGCGCCATCGTCGCCGCCGTCTTCGGGTGCGTGTAATGCGTGGCGCCCAGCGGCCGCCCCTGGAACCGCAGCGCCGGACTGCCGGTCAGGTTCAATTTGATGGTCACCGTCTTGTTCTTCACCAGCGGCGCCAGGCCGCCGATCTGGTCGAACATCGTCGTCAGGATCGCGCCCAGGTCCTCGTCGTAGGAGCGGCAACGGGCCACCGCCACCGGCGCGGTGGGCAATGAACGGGTTTGTGCCGCCGCGGCCGGTCCCAGGGCGGCGAGCAGTTCTCGACGGGTCATTGGTTCAAGTGTACTGTTGGAGGAATGAACCTGTCGCTATTCGGGCCGGAGCCGGAGCCGGGCCCGCCAGCGCGCTCTGACCTGGCCAGGAGGTTAAGAGACCTTGCCGGGCAAGGCGTCTTTTTTGGGACCAGCTCCTGGAAGTATCCGGGCTGGATGGGGACCATCTACACTCCTGAAAGGTACTTCACGCGTGGCCGCTTCTCCC
>JACRKW010000181.1 GCA_016215215.1 Acidobacteriota bacterium | reverse complement strand
GGGCACGTTTGACGCCAAGCCGGTGGCCGAGGTCGCGAGACCCGCAACAGGCGTGACGCGGTTGACAGTGACGAAGACGCTGCGGGGAGATCCGGCGCTCGACGGGCTTTCGGTGGACCTGGTTTACGAGATCTACGACGGCTATCCGGTGGTAAGGAAGTTTGCGCGGGTGAAGAACGGCGGAAGACAGTGGCTGCGGCTCGAGCGGATGGTGATCGATGACTTGCACCTGTCGACGTTGACGCGAAAGCCACTGGCGGCGGCGATGTTCGGCGTTCAGCCGAGCGTTGTGGCCTTTGAGACGCCGGGGTCGCTGGCGGGAGTGATCGCGGCGAGCGAGGTTCCGTCGGCCTTGCGGTCGATTTCGGACCAGGGAGCAATGGGTTACGCGCCCGGCTTGTTTGAATGGGTGGTGGGCCCGGGTGAGGAGTTCACAAGCGAGGCGGTGTTCTACTTCGGATTCAGCGGGCTGGCGCGGCGGACGGCATCGTCGGTGTCGACGCCGTTGGACCGCGCGATTGAGGGTCCGTACATGGAGTTCCTCCGCCGGCATGTCGGGATTGCAGCCGACAGCGCGCCGATGCACGGCCCGCAGTGGCTGACGTGGGCGTACTTCTACGACCGCATCGACGACAAGCTGGTGCGGGAACTGGCCGGGATCGCCGGGCGGGCGGGCTTCACGGAGATGCTGCTGGACGATGGCTGGCAGAAAGGGCGGCTGGGCACGGAAGTGGACACGGTGAAGTTCCCGGACTTCGGGGCGACAGCGGAGTTCGTCCGTTCGCAAGGATTGGCGCTCGGCCTGTGGGTCTCCTGCTTCCGTGATCGCGATTCGCGCGACTTGAGGGACATGCCGGATGCGCGGATCCTGCCGGAGTTGATTCGCAGCCCGCAACTGCCAGGGCTCGGCATGAGCTTCTCGTCGCCGTGGCGGGAGTACTACGTGAAGGATCTGCTGGATGTGGCGCGCCGGTTTGGTGTGAGTTATTTTAAGCAGGACTTTACAAATCTCATGTATGGCGACCTGGCCGAGGGCCACGAGAGCCGTACGCGAAGGGAGTCCCTACTACGCGGGTTAAGGGGGCTGCTGGCGGCGCAGGCGCAACTTCGGAAGGAGGCGCCGGAGGTGGTCAACGAGATCACGCACGAGATCTACTGGGGCACGCCGGGCGTGCCGGCGGATCTGGCGGCGTTGAAGCATACGGCACGGTTTCACATCCCGCCCAACGAGTGTGTCGGCTCCGACATCGCAAGGGAGTTCCGCGGCCGCAAGATCAGCGCGGAAGAGCACGCCGCGACGCTCCGGCGCGGCTGCTGGCTGGCGCGACAGCGGTTCTACTCGCACCGGGGGCTGCCTCTGTATCCGCTGGAGTTCTACGCGGCGGCGACCACGAATCACGAGGGCAGTCTGACGCCGCAGATCCAGGACCGGCAGGTGGCGAGCTGGCTGATGGGCATGCCGGTGTGCTACTCCGGCGACCTGCGTACGCTCACGCAGGCCAACGTGGCGCACTACCGCAAACGGTTCGACGAAATCCGGCGATTGCAGAAGGCCTATGGCATCTACGGCCATTTTCAGTTCAGCGGTGTGCCGGAGCCGACCGATACCGATTGGCATTGGTGGGGCAAGCTGAACCAGCAAGGGCACGGGGCGGTGGTGGTGATTCGCGGGAGTGGAGGGGAGGCGAGCCGGGCGGTGAACGTGCCATGGGTGAACCGTGGCAGCAGGTACCGGCTTAAGGGCGTACTGAGCGGGAAGACATACGGGGAGTATTCGGGCGCGACCTTGCAGGACGCCGGAGTGAAGGTGGAACTGCCTGTGTTCGGGCAGGAGATTGTCGAGATCGCGCCGCGCTGACGGCGTCCAGAAGAGAGGGGAAGGCGTGCGAGAAGACAATCTCATCGGCCGGAGAGAGGCGCTGCAAAAGATGGCGGCCGCGGGAACGATGGCGGGACAGGAACCGGGCGGCCCGGCGCCTGACCAGCCTCGGGGCGAAAGCGCGCATGGCGCCGATACAGGTTCGCTATTCCCCACAATCGAGGCGATGGCGAGGCCGGTGGAGTACACGCATTCGTTCCTCAGCGCCCGGCTGACATCAGTGGACGCGTACCGGGAAGAAGGACGCGCCGCGGTGTTCGAAGCGCTGGGCCCGCGTCCAGCGCCTGTGGATCCGCGCCCGGAAGTGGTGGACCGGCGCGACATGGGTGAGTTCATTCGCGAGAAGGTGATTTTCTCCACGACGCCCGAGTTTCGCGTTCCCGCCTACGTCCACATCCCGAAAGGGTTGAATGGCCGGGCGCCGGCGATTGTCGATCTGCACTCGCATGGCGGCATGTTCATCTTCGGCAAGGAGAAGGTGATCGACTTCGGCGTCAACCACCCGGCGATGGTGGAATACCACAAGGCGAACTACGAAGGCCGGCCCACCGCCACGGCGCTGGCGCGGCGCGGCTACGTGGTGATCACCATCGACGCGTTTCCGTTCGGGGAGCGGCGGCTCATGCTGGATGAGGATCTGGGCGCGGGGTGGGATCGCGCGCGGTACTCGGTGGAAGACGTGCGCCGTCTGAACCAGAAGTGCCGGGCGAAGGAGTCCACGCTGGTCAAGTCGCTGGCTTACGCGGGGCGGACCTGGCCAGGAATCACGGCCTGGGACGATATCCGCACGGTGGACTATCTTTGCACGCGGCCGGAAGTGGACCCGCGGCGCATCGGCTGCATCGGGGTCTCTTTTGGAGGCTGGCGGTCGTTGTTTCTTTCCGGTCTCGATGATCGCATCGCCGCCGGTTGCGTAGCCGGCTTCATGTCGACCGTGAAGCCGATGATCCGCAAGCACATGGACACGCATTCATTCGTGCACTTCGTGCCCGGGCTGCACCGGAAGCTGGATTTGCCGGACGTGGTGGCGCTACGCGCGCCCAAGCCGCTGCTGGTGTTGCAGTGCCGAAGGGATGGGCTGTTTCCTCTGGCCGGCATGGAGGAAGCAGTGGCCAAGATCACGCAAATCTACTCTAAAGCCGGGGCGGCCGAGCGGTTTACGGGGCGTTTCTATGATGTGCCGCACATTCTCGACATCGCCATGCAGCAGGACGCGTTTGAGTGGTTCGATAAGAGGCTCGAGGCGTGATGAGCGGCCCTGCCAACATGATGCGCCACTACCGCTTGCTATTCTGCCTGCTCCCGGCCTTTTCGGCGGTGGGGGACGGCGCCAAACCCATGATTCGGGCCGTGGACTACATGGACCTGCCCACCGCCATCGAATCGCTGCAGCCGCTGGAAGAGGCAGAGGTCAGCCTGGCGCTGGACGAGTACGAGCCGCTGGCACTGGTAATCCACGCCAAGCGCGAGTTGAACAGCGCCGCTCTCCAGGTAAGCGGACTGCCCGCAGGAGTGAGTGTCAAGCTCTACCGCCTCACCGAACACACGCGCGTCGCCGTCGAAGGGAAGGAGCGGGTAGTCCGAGAGCCGTACTTCATGGAGGAAAGGGCCGTCATCGACCAGGCTAGGGGCGCCAAGTCCGCCTACTATCTCGTTTTTCGGGCGCAGGTGGACGCGCACCCAGGCAAATACAGGCCGAGGCTGATGCTGGCCGGCGCTTCGCTGCGCGTCCGACTGACGGTGCATCCATTTCGCCTGCGCGAGCTGGGGCCGTTCTTCTACGGAGCCTTTTGCGGCAGAACCGATCTCAGCATCACCCGGCGCCACCTTGCCGACCTGCACGAACTCGGCTTTGACGCGCTTCAGTTCTTCTGGGGATCACTTTCGGTCGGGCTTTCCAACCAGGCCGGCAAACTCGGCATCGACTTTTCACTGACGGACCGATGGATGGAAGACGTGAAGGCTGCCGGGATGCGCGGGCCCATCGTCTGGTCGCTGGGGAACGACTCGAGCAGTCATCTCGAAACGCTCCTGGCGGAACTCTTCCACCTGCCGATGGCGCCGCCGGCGCCCAACAAATGCGACAAGCCTAAGCACTTCGCCGATATTCACAACGTGAAGTTGAATCAGCTTCTCAAGGAGCTGCTACTGGCCATCCGCGCCCACGGCCGTGAAAAGCAGTGGCCGGAGATCGTGATTCTGATCTACGATGAGCCCACCGAGTGCCTGATGGCAGAGCACGAAGACCGCTACAAGTTCATCAAGTCGTTCTGGCCCGAAGTGCGCATCTACGGGGTGACCATGAACCGCATTGCCTGGGCCGAGGCGATCGCCCACATGGTAGACATCTTCGTCTCCAACGGCGACTATGCTCGAATCCGCGAGCTGGCGGACAGGAGCGGCAAGCCGTTTTGGATGTACTCGGTCATTTCCAGCCGTCCGGCCTACGACGTCCGGCACACACAGGCATGGTTGCCGTGGAAGTTCGGAGCGGGCGGCTCCTGGTTCTGGGCCTACAACTACTACGCCGGGAACCCCTATGACGACAGCGACGGTTATGCGGAGACCACTGCCAGCGTCGTATGGCCGGCGCGCGAGGAGGGCGGCCCGCTGGTCTACTCCGTCACCTGGGCGGGAATGCGCGAGGCGGTCGACGACATGCGTTACCTGCGGACGCTGGAGTGGATGCTTGCGCAGTCGACGAGCCAGCGGGCCGGCCGCATCCGGGGAGATCTGGCTGCAATGCGCGAGTCGATTCCCAAGACACAGGTTTTGAAGCCGGCCGATGGCGATGAGAATGACAAGGTGGAAGCAACCATCTCGCCGAAGTATGTGAAGGATTTCCGGAGGCGGGTGGCGGGGTGGATCAACGAAATGTTCGCCGCCGAACCGGCTCTTCGTAGTTACGCCAAGCCGTAGGCGGCTGGATCGAAGACGCCGGCGTGGGTGCGGGTCATCTCGTCCAATAACTCGTCTTCCCCGGCGGGCAGCGACTGCAGTTCGGTTTCGATGCGATTGAGCCAGGAGGTCTCCTTGGCGGTGAGGGCGAGAGCACCGGAGGAGACGCGGCGACGCAGGATGGCCACGGCGGCGAGTCCGGCCGCGATGGCGGCGTGATAGTGCGAATCGGCGGCGACGATGGCTGAGGCGACCTCGACGGTGGCCTCGGGCGAGAGGAGGGCGGCCTGCGGGCTGAGGTGCTGGTCGGAGTCGATGAGCCATTGCCTGAGTTGCAGCGCGCCGCCGCCGGCTGAAGCGGTGTTCATCAAGCGGCAGTCGTAGGCGAGCATTTCAGCGAACGCCTCCGGCGCGTTGCCGGAGAGCAGGCGTATGTTTTGGACGCTCTCATTGCTCCAGAGGTCGCACATCGCCGAGGCGATGTTGCCGACGGGGCTGAAGTGGGCGCAGGCGGCCGACTTGCCCTCCATGGAGATGGGGCAGCCGGTGATTGCCTTGATGATGGGCCCCTCGTAGGCGCAATCCTTGGACGGGCCGACGGCGCCGTGTTCGAACGCCACCAGGCTTCTGACGGCGCTCATGGCACGGACCACGGCGGCGAGGACTTCGGGGAGCATCTTCTGGTGCGCGAGCTGCATGGCGGTATTGGCGAAGCCGCAGGCGGTGTCGCCGCCCGGAACCGCGGCGCCGGATGCGCACATGCGCGTGATGTTGGTCCACAACCAGGCCATGTCCCGCGGCGCCAGCACGCCGAGCGCGAATGCGATGGAGCGCACGTCACCGTACATGAGGCCGGGGTCGTGAACTTCCTTGCCGCCGACGGACTCGATGGAGACGATATCAGCGCCGGCTTGGATGCAGAGCTGGAACGAACGCTCGAGGCGCTGCCACGGCGTGCCGGAGCGTAGCGCGGGCGGCTTGCCCTGATCGCGAATGTCGGTGGGGGTCACGCGCAAGGCGCACTTCAAGCCGTTCTTCTCGTGGGCGGAGAGCAAGTGGCGGCGCAGCAGCGCAGTGATCTCAGCGCCCCATTCCGGCGTTTCGGTCATGGCGGGCAGGAGCTCGAACTCCAGCACGAGGCCCGGCACGCCCGGCAGGAAGCGTGAAGTTGACCTCAGGATACACGTCGCCCCCGCCGATGACCATACCGCAGCCACACTGGACGGGCCGTGCCGCGCGACCTAAGACGAGGTGGTCCGGCGAGGCGATGGCCAGTTCAGAATACACGGCGGACATCCCAGTCCACCCCCATTCGTTTGACTTGCGCCTTCCCTGCGCGACCCGCTTTCTCTACCGCCAGCATGGCGAAGCCGACCACCTGCTCCGCCGCCCGCCTGGCGCCCATGGGATCCCGTTTCTTGAGCGCGGCGAGCAGGTCCTTGTGGGCTTCCAGACCGAGTTCGACTGCGGACCGGAAGCGCGAAGTGCAGCGGAGAGCGGTCCGGAACGGCTGCCGTATGGTGCGGCTCAGCTCCCGCAGAAGCGGGTTGCGGCTTGCCTCCACGACGGCCATGTGAAAGCGCAGGTCGAGATCGATCAGTTCCTCCACAGGCGCGGTGCGCGCGCGCGCTTCGCGGTCGGCGAGACAAGCATCGATCAGCTTCAGTTCCGCCGCGCTTACCCTGACAGCGGCGAAGCCGGCGGCTGTGGGTTCGATGGCGAGCCGGACTTCGCAGAGGTCGCGGAGGAACTGGGCATCCGGGCGCACTTCAGCCTGCCAGGAGAGGATGTCCGGGTCGAGCAGACGCCATTCCGTGAGGGGCCGCGCCCGGGTCCCGGCCTTGGGCTTCATCTCGATCATCCCCTTGTCCACCAGGACCTTCATGGATTCGCGAAGCACGGTACGGCTCACGCCGAGCTGGCGGCAAAGGTCGAGCTCGCGTGGGAAGAAGGCAGGTTCGGCGGCGTGACCGGATTCGATGACGGTTCGGGCGAGCAGGCGGGTGGTGCGGGTGTGAAGGTTCTCGCGCGGCGCAGAGGAAGAGGCGTGTGGCTCGAGCACAACATATAAATCATATGATATGACTTAACGTGATGCAACCGATGTAAACAGGAGAAATTGGCGGTGATGTACGCGGGCGGCGGGCGTATCATAGGGACCATGCGAGTAGCACTGAACGTTGCGTTAGCGGCCGCCATGCTGGCGGTATGGCCCGCCGCGGCCCAGCAGAAGCCCATCGATGTGGATCTGGCTAGGCTGGCGGCCGGGCAGGGGTGGAAGGTGGTCAACCGCGCAGTGGCGGCAGTTGAGGAGGAGGGCAGGCACGGCGTCCGGCTGGCCGAGCGCGCTGGCGATGGCGCGGCTTGGCTGGAGGGGTTCGACTTCTCCAACGGCATCATCGAACTGGATCTCAGGGGCAAGGACGTGTTCCAGAAGAGCTTCATCGGAGTTGCCTTCCATGGCGTGGACGAGAAGACGTTCGAGGCGGTCTACTTCCGCCCCTTCAATTTCAGGAGCACGGATGAGGTGCGGAGGATTCACGCCGTGGAGTACATATCCCATCCCGTGCACACCTGGCAAAAGCTGCGTACTGAACATCCGGGCGTGTACGAAGAGGCGGTGGAGCCTGCGCCGGACCGCAACGGTTGGTTTCACGCGCGGATTGTGGTGGCCCGGCCGAAGGTAAGCGTCTTCGTGAACGGCGCGACGCGGCCGTGTCTGGAAGTGGAATCGCTGACCGACCGCCAGAGCGGAAGCATCGGACTGTTTGTGGGCACCGGATCGGGAGGCGATTTCGCGAACTTGAAGATTACCCCCACCCGGTAGAGGAGAGAGGGCGCCGCAGTTGCGCTGGAATCACTCCTCGCGCAGCACGCGGGCGGCGTCGGTGCGCAGCGCGCGGAGGACGGGAAAGGCGCAAGCGAAGCAGGCGACCGCCAGCAGCGAGCCGGCTGACAAGGAGAAGGACGCTACGTCATGCGGTTCAACGCCGCTCAGCAGGCTGCGAATGAGCGGCGCGATGGCGGCTGAGCCGCCGATTCCGAGGACGAGGCCGATGGCGGCGAGCAGCACGCCGCGATTGAGGACAAGGCGGATCACATCACCGGGCGCGGCGCCCATGGCCACGCGAATTCCGATTTCGCGCGCGCGCTGGCTTGTGAGGTAAGAGAGTACGCCGTAGATTCCAAGGCCGGCGAGCAGAAGGGCCAGGATGGCGAGGAAACCAAGGATCTGGACCGTGACGCGCGGCCCAGCCATGCGGCGGTCGATCAACTCATCCATCGTTTGGAGGTCAGAGACGGGCTGATTTCGATCGACCGACCATACGGCTTCGCGCACCGCAGGGGCGGCTTCGGCGGACTCAGAGCGAGTCCTGGCCAGGTAGACCATGGTGCGGCTGTTGTTCTGTGTGATGGGAATGAACATCTCCGGTCTGGGCGGCTGGAGCGTGTTCTGGTGACGCACGTCACGGCTGATGCCGACGACCGTGATCCAGGGCGAATCCGGCTTAGGGCCTCCCATGCGGAAGCGGCGGCCAATGGGGCTGGGATCACCGGGCCAGAAGCGGCGCGCCATAGTCTGATTGATGACGGCGACGCGGAGCGATTCGGCAGTGTCGTTGTCGTCGAAGTCCCGGCCGGCGAGCATAGGGACGCCCAGGGTATTGAAATAGCCGGGAAGGATGGCGAGGAAGCCGGCCATGTTGGGCTCGTCGGGGTTGGTGGCGCGGCCTTCGATGCTGACGATATCCCAGGAGTTGCTGCCACCGAGGGGCAGGGTTTGAACGACGGACGCGTTCACGATGCGGCTGTCGCGGCGGAGCGCGGCGACGGCGGCGCGATGAAATGCCGCTTGCTTGGCGCTGTCGGGATAGAGTGCGCGGGGCAGCGTGACCACCGCGGTGATGAGGCGTGTCCGATCGAAGCCAGGATCGGCATTGAGCTGCCCGACAAGACTGCGAACCAGCAAGCCGGTGACGGTGAGGAGGATCATGGCGAGAGCGACCTCGGTGGCGACGAGGCCTTGCAGCAGACGCTGGCGGGAGAATGTCCCGCCCCGGCCGCCCTCGTGGAGCGTGCGCGCGAGTTCGCCGCGGCTCAGCAGCCAGGCGGGTGCGAGTCCACTGACGATCCCGCAGGCGAGACAGAGAAGAAAGGTATAGCCGAGGGCCGCGGGGTCGAGCCGGACGAACTCCAATCGCGGGAACTTCTCAGGGGCTATGCTGCGGAGGAACGGGATGGCCCAGGCGGCAAAGGCTGTGCCGAGCGCGCCACCGATCAACGACAGTACGAGGCTTTCAGTAAGGAGCAGGCGGATAATCCTTCCCTGGCCCGCGCCCATGGACGCGCGAATGGCGAGTTCGCGCTGGCGCAACGTACCGCGCGCCAGCAGCAGGCCGGCGATGTTGGTGCAGGCGATGAGGAGGACGCCCATCACCGCCCAGAACATCGTTTGAATGGAGAGACGGGCGCCGCGGTCGATGACGTATAGCTCCAGCGGCAGGACTCGGGCGGACCAGCCCCTGTTGGCAGGCGGTTCGGCATCATCCAGCACCTTGGAGATGGCCTGCACCTCAGCGCCGGCGGAAGCTATGGTGGCGCCCGGCGCCAGCCGGGCCACCGCGCGGAGGCCGCGCATTCTGCGCTGGGTGCGCTGTTCCAGGGCGAGGCGCAGCGGGATGAAGATTTCGGCGTCGCTGTACAGAAATGAGAAGCCGGGAGGCATGATCCCGATGATGGTGTAGTTGGCGCCATCGATGCGAAGCTCGTGACCAGCGGTGAAGGGCACGGCGCCGAAGTCGCGACGCCACAAGCTTTCAGTGATGACGGCCACATGGTGCTCGCCGGGCTGCCGTTCCAGGTCGCCGTAGGCGCGGCCGAGGGCAGGCTTCTCGCGGAGGACCTCGAAGAACTCCGGATCGGATTCGACGGCGAGCACGCTGCGGGCCTCGTTGGAGCCGCTGAGGGCGACCTGAAAATAGCGCCACGCAGAGATGCCTTGCAGGCCGCGGGCCTTCCGCCAGTCCTCCACGTCCCGCAGGGAGACGCTGGCCTGATCGAATCCCATTCTTGTGTTGGCGCCCCAGACGGCGGCCAGGCGCTCCGGCTCAGGATAGGGAAGAGCGTTCCACAGGATGCCGGACACGGTGCTGAAGATGGCGGTGTTGGCGCCCATCCCGAGAGCGAGGGTGCAGGCCGCGACCAGAGTGAGGAGTTTCTGCCGGCCGAGGATGCGGATGGCGAAGCGGAGATCGTCGCCCCAAGCTTGCATGCGGGCCTCCTCAGCGGGAGACGAAAGAGACTGCCGGTTTGTTCCTGGCAAACAGGAATGTTACTGATCCAGCAGAGTGGCAAGGCGACCGATGGTGGGGTTGCGCAGTAGAACGGCCAGGGGCAGTTCCTTGCCGAATGCCTTCTGGATGAGCACGATCAGCCGGGTGGCGCGCAGGCTGTCGCCGCCGAGCTGGAAGAAGTGGTCTGAGGTTCCGGGGTTCGCTACACCCAGGACGTTCTGCCAGAGTTCCGCCAACCGCTTTTCGGTGGGGGTGGATGGCCGGTTCGAACTCTCCCGGCTCAGGGATTGCGGGTCGAACTCGGGCAGAGAGCGCCGGTCGATCTTTCCAGCCGGAGTCAGCGGTAGTTCGGGCAAAGTGAGGAAGCCGGCGGGAATCAACGGCTCCGGCAGTTGCCGCGACAGATGCAAGCGGAGTTCTTCAGATGAGGGTGCCGCGCCGCGCTTCGGCGACACATAGGCGACCAGGAGAGCGTGCCCCTCGCCGCCCTGCAGAGTCACGGCGCATTGGCGCACATCCGGGTGTTGGGAGAGAACGGATTCTATCTCTTCCAGCTCGATGCGATGGCCGCGAAGCTTGACCTGGCGATCGCAGCGCCCGACAAAGACCAGGTTGCCGTCGGGGAGCAAATAGACGAGGTCGCCGGTTCGATAGATGCGGCCCGCGGGAGTGGCGGTGAAGGGATCGGGGAGGAAGCGGCTGGAGGTCAGCTCGGGCGAGTTCCAGTAGCCGCGCGCCACGCCGGCTCCGCCAAGGAAGAGCTCACCGGGGATTCCGACAGGCAGCGGGCGCAGATTGGGGTCTAGGACGTAAGCGGAGGTGTTGGCAACGGGGCGGCCAATCGGCACGACGCCACCGCCTTCCCAGGGTGAGGCCCCCGACTCGTAAACGGTGGCAGTGCAGGTTTCGGTAGGACCATAGGCGTTGAACCAGCGGATGCGCCCGCCGGCCAGCCGCTTCCAGGTCTCCAATGCGGCGGGATTCACGCGTTCCATACCTGCGATGACGGCCCGCAGGGAACGGGGCAGCGGGAGATCAGATCCGGCGGCGGCAGTCATCCACTCGTTCCACCAGGAGCTGGGGATGCCGGTGACGGTGATGCGCAGGTCCTCGAGGTCTCGCAGAAATCCGGCAAGGGACGCCGACTGGCGGTCTGCCGCGAAAACGAGCGTGGCTCCGGTGGAGAGGTAGTTGAATATCTCGGCAATGAAGACGTCGCTGCCGATGGAGGCGAATTGCAGCCGGCGGTCCGCCGGCGAGATGCCGTAGATGGGTGGCAGGGCGAGCGTATGGTTGACCAGCGAACGGTGGGTCATCACAACCGCCTTGGGCTTGCCGGTGGAGCCGGAGGTGTAGATGGCATAGGCGGCATTGTCCGGCGTGGCCGGGCATGGGGGCGGTTGCCCGGGCTGGGCGGCGATCTCGGCGTGCAGGCGGTCGAGGTTCAGAAGGCGCAATCCGAGGTCGCGGAGCCTGGCCCACTCGGCCTCACGGCAGAGTAAGACCTTCGGACCGGCATCGCGCAGCATGGATTCCAGACGTCCCTGGGGCAGCTGTGGGTCCAGGGGGAGAAAGGCGGCGCCGGCCTTGAGCACGGCCAGGACGGCGATGACGGTCTCCGGCGAACGGCTGATGCACACGCCCGCAAGTTGATCCGGACCGGCGCCGGCCTGCAGCAGGAGGTGCGCAATCTTGTTGGCGCGACGGTCGACCGCATCGTAGGAGATGGCTCCGGAGCTGTCTTCCAGGGCAGTGTTTGCGGGGTGTTTCCGCGCATGCTCCTCGAACAGATTGTGCGCGCACAATCCGGCGGGCACGGGGATGGCCGCGGAATTCCAGCCGTGCAGGATGATTTGCTCCTCCGCTTCCGGCAGCATGCGCACCGCTTCCAATTGGGCCTCCGGACGCAGCAGGAAGCTCTCCAGGATGGTCCGCAGATGGACCGCCAGGCGGGCCATGGTCTCGCCAGCGAACAAGCTCGTGTCGTAGATGATTTCGAGCGTGACCAGCGGCGAGCCGTAGGCGGCAAGTGTCAAGGGCGCATCGGTGCGCTGCACGCGCCTGACGCGGCGCTGGCGCCATGCTACGCCAAGGTCGGCATAGGACTCCGGCACCGGTTGGCGGCCATACACCATGAGGGTGTCAAACAGCGGCATCCCTGCGGGCAAGCCGGCCCAGGCCGCGATGCGATCAGCGGGTGTGTACTCCACATCACGCAGTTCCATCCAGTGAGCCCGGATCTCGCGCAGCCAGGGCAGCAGGGACTTCTCTGGAGTTCGGCTCAACACCAGCGCCCAGGCTGCCTGCATGAGCGTGTTCACGGTGATGCCGAGCCCCGAAACGAAGCTGTGCAACCGGCGAGTCAGATCAGCTGAGAGTTCGGTCCTCTCCTTGGCCATGCCCTGGCAGGAGCGCGCGAATGAAGGCAGGCGGTCGGTCACCAAGGCAGTGGTTTGTTCCAGTCCGGCGAGACGCTCCTGCCAGTACCGCTCAGCTCGGACCATGTCCTGGCTGGCCAGCCAGTCGAGGTGCTCAGAGAAGGCGCAGGTTTGGGGGAGCTGGATCTCCTCGTCCCGTACGAGGCCGTCATAGATGGCGAACCACTCCTGTAGGGCGATTTCAAGGGAGCGTCCATCGAGCAAAACGTGATGGCAGGTGAAGACCAGCGTATGCCGCGCTGCGGCGCACTTGATCAGGGTCACGCGAGCCGGCACCCCAGCCGCGAAGTCGAAACCGCGCGAGGAGTCTTCTGCTAGCCATTTCGACAGGCGTTGTTCCTGATCATCTGATGGATGCGCAGTCCAATCCTCATCCACCCATGGGATCTCCGCATGTGGGTAGACCATCTGACGGAGTTCACCCGCGGCGCCAGTTTCGATGCGGGTGCGCAGAGCCTGGTGGCGCTCAACGAGTAACTCAAACGAGCGCCGGAGCAAGCCGCCGCACAGCTCGTGCGCCACTTCGCAAACCTCCTGAAGCACGTAGGCGCCCGCGTGCGGTGAACGCATGGAGGACAGCACCATGCTCTCCTGGAGGGACGTGAGAGGGCGTCCACCGTGGATTGCCGCAAGAGTCATTCCACGCGCCCTCGCCGGTGCCGAAGGACCACGACGGGACAGCGGTCGGCCAGGTGATACGTTGCGCAGGAGGTGGAGACGAATTCGAACGATTCCTCCAACACAGACCGCCACTCCTCAAGAGTGGGGAAGGTATGCACGTTGCCCGCTCCACGGTAGAGTTCAATAGTCCCAACGTCCTTCTTGCGCCAGCCGGCGCGCGACGGCCAGCGACCGCCTGGACCCACACGGCCGGTCCAATACCGGTACACGTCGTCCACCTTCACGCCGCTGGATGCGGACTTTTGCAGGGCCATCAGCAGGCGAAACTTGAACTGATGGAACGTGGGGATGCTACCTCTGAGAGCATCGGCGAAGACAGCGTCCGCATCCTCGCGTAGGGCAGGTTGCACATAACACCGGAGCACGAAGATCCCATCCGGTTTGAGGACGCGACAAACAGACCGGCTCAGCGATCGAAAGCCGTCAGGGTATCTCATGCAGATCATGGGGCCATCGCCGAGAACGATGTCGCAGGAATGCGCGGGCCGGGGCAAGTCCAGCCATGAGGCGCAGATTCCGTAGCGTCGGCGGGGGATGTCTCCAGGCCACACAGCGCGCAGCATGGGGATGGAGTTGTCCGCGGCGAGCAGACGCACAGGACGAGGCCAGCGCATCCGGGCGATCATAGGTGTGATCCCTAACAGCAGAGCCTCCAGTCGCGGGGGTGCGTTTCCGCGGGCCCACTCGCGAACGGCCGATTCCATGGCTGCAATGTCTTCGAGAGACGGATGGAGCGGAGGGCCTACGGCGCGGTAGGAGCTCGCAAGGTTGGCCCAATAGGAAAGGGTTAGAGACTCCTCCATTGAGGAGATTGTATCGAATATCGGATAGCAGTATCCGCTATGACTGGGAGCGCAGGGCAGGCCGCTCACGTCGACTGCGGACCCACCTACCTAATCGCTGAGCACGTGGAGCGCCGAACGCGATTCTGGCGGCGAATCCGCAGGTAGATCTCCGTTGTCCTCCCTGAGATGACGCCGCAGATGCGGCTTGACGGTCGCGAGGAGTTCCTTCCGGCTCTTGATGGCGAGCGGCTTGGGGCGGTAGAGCTTGCCCATTTGCATCATCAGGCGCTCCGGCAATGCGCTGGCGAACATCAGAAGGGGCCAGGTGAAGTTGGGTCCGTTCAGTTTTCGCAGCCGGCGCAACCAAAGTCCGACGGAGCCGACGCGCCACACGGTGGGCGCCCACCAGCTCACCTGTCCGGGACGCAGGTTCATCTTCCAGCACTTCATCATGAGCTGCCACTGAAGAGGTGTCAGCTGCCTGTTCTCGGTCACGCCGCTCTTATCCGCCATGCGGGTGTCATGTAGCGGGGTGAAGATGGAGGGGATGAAGAAGGCGAAGAGCCCGCGCCGCTCCACTTCATAGAGCAGGTCCAGGGTGGCCATAGTATCTTCGTCGGTCTCGCCCGGATTTCCGATAATCAGCGTCATCGCCGGAAACCAATTGTGCTGGTTGAGCACGGCGAGGCCCTGCACGACGACGCTTGGCCAATCCTCGATGGAAAATGGGGCGCCCTTGCCGGGCATGATTTGTTTGGCGATGCGTGTGGAGCCGGTCTCCAGCCCGATCAGCGGCGTGAGCGCCTTCTTCTTGGGATGGCTGCTGAGCATGGGCAGGTGGATGGGGCTCTTTTCGAGCATCAGCTCCGACATTCTCTGGATGAGGAGCGGGTCGACCACCGCCGGAGCGATGGTGCAATGGCTCAAGATGTGTTGTTCCACGCCGGGCGTTTCGACGATTTCTCCGAACAGATCGAGGAGGGCTTCGCGATTGGGGAAATAGAACGGGGTATCGGTGCGAACCTGACCCCAAATGAAGAGGTCTTCCGTGGCAAGCGAGATCTGCTTGTTGCCCCCTCGCACGTTGGCGCGAACGGCCTCCATGATCTTGTCCTTGGGAAGGTCCAGTTGGGGATTCAGATCCGGCAAGCAGAACTGGCAGCGCCGCCCGCAGCCCGTGGTCATCTCCACCACGCCGAAGGTGGTCCGTTTGTCGGGAAAGATCACTTCCTCGCGGCTCTTTGGATGGCCGACGTCGATGTGGCGGGGCAGATCTTCACCCGCCACCGCCTTGCGGAAGAGATCCAGAGTGCCGGCGGACTCCCCTCTTCCCTCCAAGACGCAATCGACACCGAGTTCATCGAAGGAATCCGTCTGGATCACCTGCCAGCCGCCGGAGCCGCCGACAATCACTTTGAAGCCGGCGCGGTGAGGGTGGTTCTTGATGCCGGCGAAGAGCCGCCGGGAGTAATGGGAGTTGATCGGCTCCCGCGACGAACCGAAGATGGAGGTGTACACCCCAGCGGCGAAAGTCACGCCGAGCGGATTGTGCGTAGAGACGGCGACGACGCGCGTATTGGGGCCGATAAACCGGTGGAGGTCATCCGGATAGCAGGCGACCACATCAGCGGCGCCGAAGTGAGAGGCCAGGGCTTTCTCCACCACGCGTACCCCGGCGGGCATGTAGCGCGCCGAACCGTCCTCGTTGTACTCGAGTTCGCGCCACTTCGGATACTTCTTATTGAGAATTCCTTCGAGCCAGATGGGCAAGGAGGCCATGCTCATCTGGATGAAGTAGCCCGCATGGTCGATGACCTCGGTGAGCGGGGCCGTCAGCACGATCAGGGCGCCGTTTCCCGCCGGCTGAGCCGGCCGCCGAGAGGGTTCGCCGCCGGAGTTGGTACTTACCAAGTTTCTGGCCATAATCCATCCGTCTTCGCATACGCCACACCGCTAGGACAACAACAACAACATACCGCCCCGGCCGGGCTGAGCGCAAAGACGCGATAGGGCCGGAATGCGGAGCGGGGGCAGGTGCAGAAGCGCGCAAATATTGTTCGCGACCGATGCGATTCTCGATCGTATACACATACATGGTGCATCATGACGTCCGGTTTGCCGTTCGAATGTTGACCCGCCAGCCCGCATTCCTGGCGGCGGCCGTGGTGACACTCGCGCTCGGCATCGGCGCCAACACTGCCATCTTCAGCGTCGTGAAGGCCGTCCTGCTGGAGCCGTTGTCCTACCGGGAGTCCGGCCGGATCGTGGCTGTGCAGACTCTGTGGACCGAGAGGAATCGCGCCGGGAGCGTCTCCGGCGGCGACTACCCAGATCTGATTGCCGAACCGTCACCGTTCGCCGCCGCGTCACGTTACGCAGGCGGAGAACTGCATGTCGAGATCGACAGCCGGGCCGAATTTGTGGCAGCCTACGGCGTCGACGCCGGTTTCATGGACGTTTTCCACGTGACTCCGGTCGCGGGCCGGCTGATTACGCCCGGCGAGTTTGAAATCAAGGCTACGCTGGCGCTGGTGAGCGCGGGCTTCGCCGAACGGCATTTCGGCGAGCCGAGCCGGGCACTGGGCCAGGTCCTGCGTGTGGAAGACAGGGCGATCACCATCGCCGGCGTTCTCCCCGCCGGGTTCCATTTCCCTGTGAAGGCGGAACTGTGGTTCCCTCTGCTGTGGGAGAACGCCAATCGCACGGCCCACAACTATCGAGCGATCGCCTTGCTCAAGCCGGGAGTCACGCCCGAGGCGGCTCGTGCCCACCTTTCTGGAGTAGGAGCGCGGCTTCAGCAGGCCTTTCCTTCGACCCACAAGAACAAGTCGTTCACCGCGACACCGCTCAAGGACTTGTTCGTTGAGCGCAGCCGCATGACACTTTGGCTGCTGATGGGCGCGGTGGGCCTGGTGTTGCTGGTTGCTTGCGCGAACGTGGCGAACCTGCTCCTGGCGCGAGCGGCGGCGCGCTCCCGCGAGATGGCGCTTCGCACAGCGTTGGGGGCGGGCCGGCGGCGGCTGGTGCGGCAGTTGTTGGTGGAGAGCGCACTGCTGGGCCTGGCTGGAGGCACGATTGGGCTCACCCTCGCATACGTGGGAGTGGACGCGCTGGTGCGCCTGGCGCCCCCGAACCTTCCGAGGGTGGAGGAGATTCGTGTTGATACCGGCGCGCTGCTCTTCAATCTGGCGGTCTCTCTGGGGGCGGCGGTGTTGTTCGGACTGTGGCCCGCGCTGCGCGCCGCGCGAGTGGATCTGCACGACACACTGAAGCAGGGAGGATCGCGGGCCGTGCTGGGCGGCGGCGGTAGCGAGTGGCTGCGCGGGGCTCTGGTCTCGGCCGAAGTGGCGCTGGCGCTGGTCCTGACACTGGGCGCCGGGCTGCTCTTCCGGAGCTTCCTGGCGCTCAACGCGGTGGATCTCGGATACCGCCCTGAAGGACGCCTGGTGCTAACCGCCAGTATCCAGGCCAAGACAGAGGCGCAGTACATTCAGGCAGGCGCGACCTTTGAGCGGATCTTCGCGGCGTTGCGAGAACTGCCGGGAGTCCGCTCCGCGGCGGGTGTCATGGGGCTTCCCAACGGACCCTACGGCTCAAACGGGCTCTATGGCGTCGAGGGCATGCATGACCTCACCAGCGGCCGGATCGACAGACTGCCGCAGGCCGGATTCCGGCTCACCAGTCCCGGGTACTTCGCGGCGATGGGAATCCCGTTGCTCGCGGGCCGCGACTTCAATGAGCGCGACCTTTACGATGCTGAACCGGTGGTCTTGGTGAGCGCTGCTCTGGTGCGGCAGGTGTTCGAAGGCCGGAGCCCTTTGGGGCGCCGTATCAACTGCGGCCTCGATCGCGACGTGTGGATGCGAGTGGTGGGCGTTGCCGGGGACGTGCGCAACGACAATCCGGCCCTGCCGCCCGGCCCCGAACTGTACATGCCCCTTCGCCAGCACCCGTACCATGCGAACGACCTGCACATCGTCGTGTACGCGCGTGGAGATGTCTCCGCCGCCGCGGTCAGGTCGATTGCGCAAATCAACTCGACTATTCCCGTGAAGGTCAGCACTCTCGAACAGTTCCATGGCGACGCCGTGGCGCTGCCGCGCTTCCGTACGCTGCTGCTGCTTGTGTTCGCGGTTGTCGCCGCCGCGCTGGCGGCGGCCGGCGTCTATGGCGTCATGAGCTACGTCGCCGCGCAGCGCCAGGCGGAAATGGGCGTCCGCATGGCACTGGGCGCGACCAGCGGCGACGTGTTGTCACTGCTGGCCCGCGATGGCGCGAAGATGGCTGGGCGCGACCAGCGGCGACGTGTTGTCACTGCTGGCCCGCGATGGCGCGAAGATGGCTGCGGCGGGTCTGGCCTGCGGACTTGCAGTTGCGCTCGCGGCGGGGCGACTGATCGAGTCCCTGTTGTTCGGCATCCGGCCACACGACCCGCTCACCATCTGCTGCGCCGTTCTGCTGCTGGGCGCAGTGGCCATGCTCGCCGCGCTCTTGCCGGCCGTTCAAGCATCGCGGACCGACCCGGCGTCGGTCCTGCGCCAGGAGTAGGGCGGCGGAGCTGGCAAGACCGGCTCACAGGAGGCGAAGCCTTCACGTTGCCCGATTTCTACTTCACCACCACGTCCAACCGGGAGGCGGGCGCCGAGAAATAGTAGGCGGCATCGCCCGATAGTCTGATGGTCGCCAAGCCGGGGGCGAGCGGACGAACGGTGAAAGTCTTCCCGGCGTCGCCCGGTTCGAAGTTTACCGACGGGGTCGAAATGGCGATGGCGGAGGCGTTGGTGGAATCGATACCGATCACTTTGGTGGAAGCCTGGGGCGCGATGCTGGCAGGTGCGATGAGGGGCGTTCCCTGTGCGGTCACGGCGGGCACGATGGTGTATGTGGCAGCAGCGGCACCCGCGGTGAGAGTCGCCGGTGACCCGGTAGCCTCCTTGATGATGAAGGCCGCCCGGTCGAGGGTTACGGTGGAGGTGAAGGTATTCCCTTGGTACTGCACTTGGAGTTGCGCCGATCCACTCTGTCCGGCGCCCTGGACGTAGAACGGCCCGGACTGGCGTTGTCCGGCCGGAATGGTGACCACCACCTGGTTTGTGCCCAGCGTAGCCGCACTGTTACTTACTCGGACTTGGTATTGGTCGCTGCTGCTCACAATGAGGTTGAGGCCGTACGGGAGCACGTTGATGCGATCTGCCAGTTTCAGGCGGATCGGCACTTGCAGGTGGTATCCGAGCGTGAAGCCGGGCCGCGAGATGTCGGGCTCGAGCACATTCACTACCAACTGCTGGCCGGATGCCAGCGTGGCGCCGCCGGGCAGCGGTCCCAACGTGATCAGCGCCGTACCGAGGCCTTCCGGCCGGAGTTCTACCAACTGTGCTGCGTTGCTCTCAAAGGTGAGGGTGGCTGGCGACACGGCGGCCACGGCCGGATCGGAAGAGGAAACACTGACGGAGAGGTTGGCGCCTGGACGTGGCGTTTCATTCGAGGAGTAGTAGGAAGGTCTGAGGGTGGCGGGATCCAGTTGCGCGAGCCGCACGTACACCTTACTGGAGACGCCCTTCTGCGCCGAGAGAGTCTCCGTCGTGAAGATCGCCGCTGACGGAGTCAATGTGACCGGCAAGGCGCCCGGCGTGTAACCGGCGGCGGTGACCGTCACCTGCGCCGAGCCGCTTGAGGCAAGAGAGTTGAGGTACACCCGGGGCTGGCTGCCGGGTTGGGCGGTGACGACGACGCTTTCCTCCCCGGCGGAGGTGGGGGAACCGGCCACAAGCAGCTTTGACGGATCTGAGGAGGTGACGGTGAGGGAGACCGCTTCGCTGAAGTTGCTGTCTGCCGAAATCGCGGCCGCGGCCTGGAGGTCGCGCCCGATTGCGACAGGGCCGGAAATGTTCAACTTGGCGCTCGCCACCCTGACTGTGAGCGTGTCGGGAAGCCTCGTGGTGAAGCCGGCCGGCGCCACTATGGAGATGGTCGCGGCGCCTGGGGCCACCGGGCGGAATCTGGCGGCCGCTGTCGACATTCCTGCCTTGAATACTGCCGATGCGGTGTCGAAGCTTAAGACGCCTGGGTCTGATGACCGGAGTTGGACGGAGATGTCGGGTACGCCCGGCCGGATCGCCGGCGCGAACGACGAGAAGTCGTCGGGAACTTTCGCCGGCGCGAACGCCAGGTTCACTTCCTGCGGGCCCGCCTGCAGAATCGCCCGGACTTCGGGATTCATGTCGTAGAATCTGAAGGCGGTGTCGCTGAGGGCCACCTCCAGAGCCGACTCCGCGTAGCCGGGCGCACTGATGGTGACCGGGACAATGCCAGTGTTGCCGAGGGCATGAATGTAAAGCGAACCGACATAGCGCTGACCGGCGATCAAAGTCCTGGTGACGCTGGCCGCCGGCGGCGTTTCCGCATCGCGGCTGACTAGCACGCGAGAGGGGTCGGAACTGGTGAAGGTGACGGT
>JACRKW010000180.1 GCA_016215215.1 Acidobacteriota bacterium | reverse complement strand
GATGGCGGGGTGGCGCTAGGCGCGGGCACCGACGCCGGCATGACAGGAACGCCGCACGGCCGTTCGTCGCTGCACGCACTTGAACTGATGGTCGCAAGCGGATTGACTCCCATGCAAGCCATCGTGGCGGCGACGTCGAACAGCGCGCGCCTGCTGGGCGTGGACAAGGAGCGGGGGACCATCGAGCCCGGCAAACTGGCGGACCTGCTGCTGGTGGACGGCAATCCGGCGGAGCGCATCGCGGATGTCTACAAGACGTCGCGTGTGTGGCTCGGGGGCAGGGAGGTGGACGTGGCGGCGATGAAGGCGGCGGTGGAGTCGCCCGAAGCTACGCCGATGAAGCCGGTGAAGGCCGTATCTCTGTTGGACGACTTCGAGTCGGCCAACGGCCGGTCCCGCCTGGACACGCTGTGGCTGAACAATACCGACGGCGGCCACGACCACGCGCGCATGCTTTACGCGCGAACCCTGCGCAAGCCGGGCGATCACGCGCTGACGGTGCTCAGCGAGATGACGGACAAGGATCGGCCGGTGGCATCCATGGTTCTTCCGCTGGCCAGGGGCGGCGTCGAACCGGTGGATGCAAGGGCATTTGCCGGAATCGAATTCGAATGCCGCGGCGAAGGGGCGTTCACGCTGATCGTGCAGTCGCGTGCCGTGAAAGACCGGCGGTTCTTCAGCCGGTCGTTCGACGGGGCCGCGACCTGGCGGAAGGTCAGAATCCCATTCGCCGATTTGAGGCAGCCGGAGACCAAGGCGGCCGCCCGCTGGAGCGGTGACGACCTGCTGGCCGTGGAGTTTCAAGCCGCCCGCAAGGCCGGAGAGAAGGCCTGGCTGGAGATCGACAACGTCCGTTTCTACACGAAATGAGAACGAGGAGCGACCTGCTGGCTGCGCTCGGGCGCCACACGCCCCAAAACGCTCACGAAGCCGGAATGCTGGCGCGGATCAGCGCTTTCGTGCGAGAACATGACGATTGCTGCAAGCGCGGGCTTCTGATCGGACACGTCACCGGCTCGGCGTGGGTGGTGAATGCGGAGCGTACGCACACGCTGATGGTGCATCATGCGCGCTTGGGCAAGTGGCTGCAGCCGGGCGGCCATGCCGACGGCAGCTTCGACATCCTGGCGGTGGCCATGCGAGAGGTGGAGGAGGAAACCGGCATCCGCGCCGCACCGGCGACGGAGGAGATCTTCGACGTGGACGCGCACGACATCCCTGCGCGCAAGGCCGAGCCGGCGCACGTGCACTACGACATTCGGTTTTTGCTCGAGGCCGGAATGGATGAGCGGCCCGTGGTGAGCCCGGAGTCCCGCGACGTGGCCTGGGTGCGGCTGGACCAGGTGGAGAGTCTCAACACCGACGATTCGGTGATGCGGCTGGTGGAAAAGACAACGGGCCGGCCCTGACGGACCGGCCCAAAGCTAGTTCGAAGTGGTAGACCGGTAGGTCTGTCCCACTAGAACTCGATCTTGACCGAGACCTGGAGGATGCGCGGGTCGAAGGCCGCGTTGGGCGCCAGGTAGTTCGACACCGGCGTGAAGACGCGGGTGGTGGAGTTGTAGTTGTAGGGCGTACGGTTCACGTTGGCGATGCTGGCACGATTGGTGAGGTTAAAGGCCTCCCCCATGAGCCGGAGGCGAAGACTCTCGCCGTGAAGCGGGATGACCTTGCCGAGCCGCGCGTCGAAGGAGTAGAAGTTGGGCAGGGTGTAAACGTTGCGGCCGATTGCACCGGGCAGGTCGGTGAGGGTGTTGGCGTCGCCGTTGATGTCGGCATTGCCTCCGACGGTCGGTGAGAAGGGCAGGCCGTTGCGAGCGTTCCAGATACCGGAGATCTGCCAGCCGTTGACCACAAAGCGCAGGAACGGGTTCTGGGAGGAGGCCCAGTAGTTGAGGTCCCAGACGCCCGACGCCACAAAGCGGTTCTTCACGTTGGCGTCGCCCACGGCGCGGTCGTTGTTCGGGTTGAGAGTATCCTGGGCGACCTTGGCGTCGTCCCCGCCGCCAACGACCACACTGGTGGCATCCGGCACGGTGTCGACAACCTTGGAGAGGGTGTAATTGGCCAACAGTTGGAAGTTGCGCGAAAAGCGCTTGGTGATCTGGACGAAGCCGCCGTGATAGGTGGAGTCACCGCCAGACTCGAAGAGGCTGATGCGGCCGAAGTTGCCGTTCGGGCGTGTGGCAGGCCGGGTGTAAACCGTCATCGGCGTGCCGTTGGCCAACGTGGCGCCAGTCGGCTGGACGGGGTAGAGGTTGATGTCACGGGTACGCGACAGGTGGTATCCGCGCACGCCCAGGTAGCCGATCTGAAGTGAGTAGTCCTTGCCGAGCTGCGTCTCGTAGGTGAGGTTCCACTGCGCCGTTAGAGGCTGAACGTAATCCTTCGCGGCGACGTAGATGTCCGGCCGGCGCGAAGCTGTGGGCGGGCCGGCGAGGACGTTCGGGTAGGTGGGCAGGCCCGTGGTGAGGGTGTAGACCTGCACCTGCACGCCGTTCTGCGAATGCGCGGTGCCGATCAGGATGGAGGGAGTGCGCGCATAGAAGATGCCGTAACCGCCGCGGAGGACGTTCTTGCCGGCGCTGTCCAGCCGGTAGGCGAAGCCGAAACGCGGGGCATGGTTGTTGGTATCGGTGTTGATGAAATTGGTGCGCAGACCGGCGGCGGCAAGACCCGCGTCGGGGTTCAGGACGCTGGGCTGCGCGAACCGAGCCTGGTCATAGCGGTAGCCGTAGTTCAGCGTCAGACGGTCCGAGACTCGCCAGGCGTCCTGGAGGAAGAAACTGAACTCGGTAATGTTTGGCGTGGTGAGGGCGCCGTTGGTGCCGGAGCCGGCGAAGCCCTGCGTGAAGAACGCGGGGCGGCGGGCGGCGTAGTCGGCCAGGCTGTTGAAGCGGTAGACACCGGAGAAGTTGCCAGGGAAGAAGTTGTCAATTCGCTCAATGTTCAGGTCCACGCCGGCCTTGTAGGTGTGCTTGCCGCGCAGATAGCTGACGCTCTCGATGAACTGGTACCGCTTGGCGTTGGTGTAACGCGGCGAGAAGCTGTTGCGGCCGAAAGTCATGAAGTTGGCCCCGCTTTGGAAGACCTGCGTCTCGGGAGCGGCGGAGTTGGCCTCGCCAGGCTCGTCGTCCTTCAGCCAGTTGAAGCGGGAGTCGAAGACGAGGGAGGAGCCGAAGGTCTTGTTGTAGTTCAGGGCAAGGTGATTGGTGGAGACGTTGGAGTTGCCGGTGTGCTCCTGGGCACTCTGAGTTCCGGAGTTTTCAAAGTTCTGGCCGCGGAAGCGGTGCATGTTCAGTCTCACGCTCAAGCGCTGGGTATCGGAGAGATTCCAATCGATCTTAGCCAGGCCGATATCGTTGTTGTAGCCGGTGGTGTAGGAAACCAGGTACTTGTTCAATTCGGAGACCGCCTGCTGGGATAGCGCGTCACTGGGCGCGGCGAAGGGATAGAAGACGGGGTTGGGGTTGAGGTTGCGCTGCCCGTCGTAACTGAGGAAGTAGAAGAGCTTGTCTTTCTTGACGGGGCCGCCGAGGGTGCCGCCGAACTGGTTGAAGTGGTAAGGCTGGCGGGCAATTCCGCGGCTCTTGTTGATGAACGTGTTAGCGTTCATCTCGCGGTCGCGGAAGAACCAGAAAGCGTTGCCGTGCATCTGGTTGGCGCCGGACTTGGTGACGACATTGATCACGCCGCCGCCTGCCCTGCCGATCTCGGCCGCGTAGCCGTTGGTGCTCACCTGGAACTCCTCGACGGCGTCCTGCGAAAAACTGTACGGGTTACGGCCGGAACCAGCGCGGCCGGCCGACTGGCCGAAAAAGAGATTGTTGGAGTCCATGCCGTCCACCAGCAGGCTGTTGGCCGTGCCCCGCTGGCCGCCAAAGCTCAGGTCGCCGCCCCGCGGATCACGGTTGACGCCCGGCGTGAGAAGGGTGAAATCGAGGAAGTTGCGGCCGTTAATGGGCAGGTCCTTCACGGCGCGCTCGTCGACGTTGGTGGAAGTCTGGGAGCGGGTGGTCTCCACCAGCGGCAGTTCGCCGCTGACGGTGATGCTTTCCGACGTGGAGCCCACGGTCAGAGCGATGTCGAGTGTCAGAACGGCGCCAACGACGAGGTCCACCGCGGTGCGGTGCACAGACTTGAAGCCGGACTTGTCGAAGACGATGCTGTAGCGGCCAACCGGGACCCGGACGAAAGTGTACGATCCCGCGGCGTTGGATTCCTGCACACGGGTAAAGCCTGTCTGATCACTGTTCAAGGTGACTTTGGCGCCGGGGACGGCGGATCCTGACGGATCGGTAATTGTTCCGGTGACGGTGGCGCCGCCAGCTTCGGATTGGGCCTGCAGCAGCCCGGTCAGGCATAGCAGGGCGAGGAAGACAAAGAGCATTCGAGTCATGACCCTATTTTAACCTTCAATGGTCACTAAGAAGTGAACTTTGAGTCGAGAGTGACCCTATCGAAAGATGGCACAGCGCAAGCGGGCCGGGCGGCGGCGGAGCGGGGCGTGGGGAAGTTGACTCGGGGCTTCATTCTTAATAAGATAATCAGGTCTTGGTATATCATATATTGTAAAGAGGTCAAGAATGGTCCAGAGCGCTGAGGTGGCGGCAGACGGAAGGTGGGGCCGGTGGCTGAAACCGGCGCCGGCGCTTTGGATTGTCTGCCTTTTGCTCGCCGCCGGGGCTCTGCTGACCGGGGCGCAGCCGCCTCAGAAGAAACCTCTACCGGGGTCCGAAGAGTGCGCCAATTGCCACGAGAACGGCCGTCCCGGGAAGCGCGAAGCAGGGGTCCCTCCGGCCTTCCATGAGGCGGCTTTGCGGGCCTCCCCGCACGCCGACCAGGAGTGCAGCGGCTGCCACGCCGATCTGGCCAAGATAAAGGAATTCCCCCACGCCGAGAAGCTGGCGAAGGTGGACTGCGGAAGTTGCCACCCCGACGTTCAAACGAAGTACGACGAGAGCCTGCACGGCAGGAGCGTAAAGCGGGGAGACAAGCTGGCGCCGGTGTGCAAGGACTGCCATGGGGGCCATACCGTCTTGAGGCCGTCCGACCCGCGGTCGCCCATTTCGACGATGGAGGTGCCGAAGCTCTGCGGCCGTTGCCACCGCGAGGGGACGACGGTGAGTATGACGCGCAACATCCCGCAGGACAACATCCTGGAGAACTACCGCGACAGTATTCACGGCGAGGGCCTCTACAAGCGCGGGCTGACCGTCACGGCCGTATGCACAAGCTGCCACACGTCGCACTTCGTTTTGCCGCATACCGATTCGAGATCTTCTATAGCCAAGGCCAATATCGCCAAGACTTGCACCAAGTGCCATGCGCAGATTGAGACGGTGCACCGGCAGGTGATTCGAGGCGAGCTGTGGGAGAAAGGCCCGCACCTGATTCCAGCGTGTGTGGACTGCCACGAGCCGCACAAGGTAAGGAAAGTCTTCTACTCGCAAGGGATGTCGGACGGCGACTGCCTGCGCTGCCACGGCGATAAGACGCTGTCGGTGGAGCGGGGCGGCAAGCCGTTCTCGCTGTATACCAACGCGAACGAACTGGCCGGGTCGCGCCACGCGCGAACGGCCTGCGTGCAATGCCACACCGGCGGGACGCCGTCGCACAAGCGGCCTTGCGACACCATGCCGGCCAAGGTGGACTGTTCCGTTTGCCACGCCGAGCCGGTGAGGCAGTACCGTGAGAGCACCCACGGCAAGCTGGCGGCTCAGGGAAGCCCCGACGCGCCCGGCTGCCGCGATTGCCACAGCCCGCACGGGGTGAAGAGCAGGAACGACTCATCTTCGCCCACCTATTCGCGCAACGTACCGGCGCTCTGCGCCAGTTGCCACCGTTCGGGCAAGAAGGCGGCGGTGCGCTACAAGGGCACGCAGGATCACATGGTGGAGCACTACGCCGAGAGCATCCACGGCAAGGGTCTGATCCAGAGCGGCCTGACGGTGACGGCCGATTGCGCCGATTGCCACACCGCGCATCACGTACTGCCGAGCAAGGATCCGGCGTCCTCGGTGAACCGCGCCAATATCGCGGCGACCTGCTCCAAGTGCCATCGAGGCATCTACGACCAGTTCAAGAACAGCGTCCACAGCCCGACCGTGACCAAGGGTAAGAAACTGCCCGAGTGTGCCGACTGCCACTCGGCCCACAGCATTGAACGTACGGACCTGACCAACTTCCGCCTCCACATCATGGACCAGTGCGGCCGTTGCCATAAGGAGATCACTGACCGTTACTTCGACACCTTCCACGGCAAGGTGTCGGCGTTGGGGTACCTGAAGACGGCGAAGTGCTATGACTGCCACGGCGCCCACGACATCCTGCCGGTGAACAATCCGAAGTCGCACCTGAGCCGCGCCAACATCGTCAAGACCTGCGGTAAGTGCCACCCCGGCTCACATCGCCAGTTTGCAGGTTACCTGACGCACGCCACCCACCACGATCCGGAAAAGTACCCGTTTCTGTTCTGGACCTTCTGGGGCATGACCACGCTGCTGCTGGGAACGCTGGCTGTGTCCGGTTTCCATACTCTGCTCTGGTTGCCGCGTTCGTTTGAGTACCGCCGCATGCTCAAGAAAACCCACTCGCTGGAGGGCATTCATGTGCGGCGGTTTGAGCCGCTGCAGAGAAACCTCCATTTGATGGTGATCTCCTCGTTCCTGGGCCTTGCGCTCACCGGCATGCTGCTCAAGTTCTCTTACTCCCCCTGGGCGCGCGGGCTGGCGCGGCTGCTGGGCGGTTTTGAGTCCGCCGGCTACATCCACCGTTTCTGCGCGCTGCTGACGTTCACCTACTTCGCCCTGCACATACGCGACCTGTTCAAGAAGAAACGGGAGAGCGGCAAGACCTGGGTCGAATTCATCACCGGGCCGGAGAGCATGCTCTTCAACAAGCGCGACTGGCACGAATTGGTCGAGTCGCTGAAATGGTTCTCCAATCGTGGTCCGCGGCCCGACTACGGCCGCTGGACTTACTGGGAGAAGTTCGACTACTTCGCCGTCTTCTGGGGCGTGGCCGTCATCGGCGGCACGGGCTTGATCCTGTGGTTCCCTGAGGTATTCACGCGAGTGGTGCCCGGCTGGATGGTGAACGTGGCCACCACAATCCACAGCGACGAGGCGTTGCTGGCAGTGAGCTTCATCTTCACCGTTCACTTCTTCAACACCCACTTCCGTCCGGAGAAGTTCCCGATGGATACGGTGATCTTCACCGGCGGGATCCCGCTGGAGGAGTTCAAGAAGGACCGCCCGCGGGAGTACCGGCAATTGGTGGAGAGCGGCAAGCTGGAAGAGAAGCTCATGCCGGAGCCCGAGCCGCTGGCGCTGAAGTTGTGGCGCAGGCTGGGATTCACAGCGCTGGGCATCGGGCTGGCGATGATCCTGATGATCATCTACGCCATGGTGTTCGCCTACAAGTAGACCGGGGGCGCTCAGCGCAGGTCGAACTTCTTCATCTTGTAGCGCAGCGTGTCGCGCGTGATACGCAGCAGGCGCGCCGCCTGCGTTTGGTTGCCGCCCGTCTTCTCCAGGGCGGACACCAGCAGCCGCCGCTCATTTTCTTCCAGTGAAATGCCGTCGTCCGGGAAGCCGGTCTGGAAGGTCGTGCCCGAGGCGGCTTCGCCAACCGACCGGTTGTGGCTGACGCTGAGCGGCAGGCTGGAGGGCGCGATGAAGCTGGAATCTTCCAGAATCATCGCTCGCTCGATGGCGTTGCGCAGTTCCCGCACGTTGCCCGGCCAATCGTGGGCCAGCATCAACCGCATGGCCTCCGGCATGAAGCCCTCCATATGGCGCTTGAACTTCTTGTTGTAATGCTGCAGGAAGAAGTCGGCCAGAGGCGGGATGTCTTCGGGCCGCTCCCGTAGCGCCGGGATATGGATGTGGATGACGTTGAGCCGGAAGAAGAGATCCTGGCGGAACGCGCCTTCCTTGACGGCCTCGCGAAGATTCTTGTTCGTGGCGGCGATGACACGCAGGTCGAGCTTGATGTCCTTGAGCCCGCCGAGCCGGCGGAAGCACTGCTCTTCCAGCACCCGCAGCAGTTTGGCCTGGAGCATCAACGGGATCTCGCCAATTTCGTCAAGGAACAGCGTTCCCTTGTCGGCAAGTTCGAAGATGCCCTTCTTCTGCGCGCGCGCGTCGGTGAAAGCGCCCTTCTCGTAGCCGAACAACTCGCTTTCGAGCAGCGTCTCCGGGATGGCAGCGCAGTTGATGGCGATGAAGGGCTCGGCCTGGCGGACGCTTTGGTAATGGAGCGTCTTGGCGATCAGGTCCTTGCCGGCGCCGTTTTCGCCCTCCAGCAGAATGGTGGTGGCCTCGCTGATGGCTACGCGACGGACAAAATGCATCACCTCGCGCATGGCCGCCGAATCGGCGATGATCTCGCGCTTCTGCGGCTCGATTTCGGCGGTCACGTCCTTGATGGTCGCCACCGCGCCCTCCACCGAGCCGTCCTCTCCCACCAACTGGTTGGTGCGGATGATCACCAACCGCTCCATGCCGCTTTCGGTGTGCAGCCGGACCGTGGAGTTGCCGCCGTTCACCTGCACCAGCCCATTGTTCATGCCGCAGCCCGGCTCGCACGACTGGCAACGGAACATATCGTGGCAGTCGCGCCCGACCAGTTCCTCCGCGCTCATCCCGAAGAGTTTCTCGGCCGCGGAGTTGACGCCCGTGATGATGTGGTTGGCGTCGTACAGAACGAGAGCGTCCGAAAGCTGATCGAAGACGTGCCCCAGGACGTTCGCGTTTTGCCAGTCTGCCGTGAGTTTGGCCATGTGCCCCTATGAAGTCCTATTGTATTGCGCCGGAGGGGTGGAAGGAAGGGACCCCCAAGCTGAAAGTGGGGGAATTGCCCCAGGAGCATGGGAAACATCCAGGTAGCCCTCAGCGATGCGGCGAAAGCCGACGCATTGCGCGCGCTGTTGGCGCGGAGCACCCCCGTGCCTGTCGTTTGTGTCGACACTCCGGACTATGACGGCGCCTCCGTGGTGGTGCTGGATGGCGAGCGGTTCGGAGAATCGGCCGGCAGCCTGCCTCATCCGGAGCGGGTTGTGCTGATCACCCGCAACGACGCCGGGCATCTAAGCGCGGCCTGGGATGCCGGGGTGAGCTCGGTGTTGTCCGATCAGGATCCTTTGAATACAGTGGTGCTGGCTGTGCTGGCGGCGTGCCTGCGCAGCGGCGCTGCTTGGCCGAAGTCCGCCGGAGGCCGGAACGCCCAGGGGCGGCCGGAACCTTGAACACGAGGAGTTAGATCATGACAAACCTGATACCGTATGCGATCGCGTGGACGGTGCTGGCGGTCATTGTGATGGTCCTGGCTTTGATAAGACGATCGGTTGCGGCGAAAGAGGATGATACTCTCCACCTGGGCGGTGAAGCCGCCGTGGTTGAGCAGCAGGTGGATGTCGCCAAGAAACTGGAGACTTTGGACAAGTGGGGGAAGATCCTCACGGTAGTCCTGGCAATCACCGGGGTGGCGCTGGCCTGCTGGTGGGGATACGCCCAGTTCACTACCGTGGGTGGCTTTGAATAGGGTGGTCCGGTTCGGCCGCCTGGGGTAACCCAGCCCTTCCGGCCAAGCGGCCGGGTCGATCTCGCGAGTTGATTGAGGTGTTTGGCATGAATACGAGGTCTACGTCCAGTGTGTGTCTGGCGGTACTGTTGTTCGCCGCCTCTGCGCCGCTCCTGGGACAAGCCAAGCCGGCGGCGCCGGCGCCCGCCGTTCCCAACACGACCTGCGCGGAGTGCCACGATGTGGGGGCCGCGCTGGCCAAGTCCGCGCACGCCAGTGTGGCTTGCGCATCCTGTCATGCCAAGCATGAAACATATCCGCATCCCGAAAAGCAGCCCAAGCCCGTGTGCCGGAGCTGCCATGAACAGACGGCCAACGATTACGAGCAGAGCGAGCACGCCCAGCAGATGCGGCGCGGTAACGGCATGGCGCCTGAATGCGCCTCCTGCCACGGGAAGGTGCATGAGGTTACGCGAGCCCTCTCGCCGGAGTTTCACAAGGCCGTGCCGGAGACCTGCGGCATGTGCCACGACAAGGTTGCCGAGCACTTCAACAAATCGGTCCACGGCACTGCCGTGGCCGCAGGGGTAACCGACGCCCCGGTCTGCTCTGACTGCCACGGCGGCCACAGAATCCTGAAGAAGGACAACCCCAAATCCACCGTCTTTCCCGGCAGCGTGCCGGATACCTGCGGTCACTGCCATGGGGACGTGCGCCTGGCACGGCGCTACAAACTGCCGGGAGACCGCATCAGGTCGTTCAACGAGAGCTTCCACGGCCTGGCGTTGAAATCGGGCAACCAGAGTGTGGCTGACTGCGCCTCCTGTCACGGCTATCACGACATCCTCCCTTCCACCGACCCCAAGTCCACCACCCACCCGCGGAACCTGGCCAAGACCTGCGGTGCTTGCCATCCAGGCGCCGGAAGCCGGTTCGCGATCGGGGCGATCCACGAAGTGGAAAACCCCAAGACCGCCTGGCCGGTGGAGTGGGCGCGGATCTTCTATCTGCTGGTTATTCCCGGCACCGTCGGCTTCATGCTTCTGCACCATGCCGGCGATTTCATCATGAAGCTCACCCGCATGCGCTTCCAAGGGCGCGACGTGCCGATGCAGATGCTTCGGCCGGTCACCTCGCACCACGAGCGGATGTACGCGCTGGAGCGGATGCAGCACGGCGCGTTGGCCATCAGCTTTTTCGTTTTGGCCTACACCGGATTCGCGCTGCACTATCCGGACTCCTGGTGGGCCAGTTGGTTCCTGCACTGGGAAGACAAGTACCCGCTTCGCGGCACTGTGCACCGGACCGCCGGCGGAGTCATGGTGATCACCTCCCTCGCCCACGTCGCCACGCTGATTTTCAACCGCAAGCTCCGCGATCACTGGAAGGAACTGCTGCCCGTGGCCGGAGACCTCCGCGAGATGGTGGAGGGCACGCTTTGGAGGTTGGGCGTTCGCAAACAGAAACCGCACCAGTCCTCTCACAGCTACATCGAGAAAATCGAGTACTGGGCGCTGGTCTGGGGCACGGTCGTGATGGCTGCCACAGGCGCCCTGCTGTGGTTCAACGACTGGACCATGACCATCATGCCGAAGATGTGGATCGACTTCGCCCGCGTGATTCACTTCTATGAGGCGGTGCTAGCTACCCTCGCCATCATCGTTTGGCACTGGTACAGCGTGATCTTCGACCCCGATGTGTATCCCATGGATCCGGCGTGGTTGACCGGGTATAGCCCGCGGCCCGAGGACAATTCAGACCACAGGGGCTGAATCTAACACTTCAGTACGGTAGAATAGAGTTTCAATCATGAAGTTCAAGCAATGGCTCGCGCCTCTCGTCTATCTCGCCAGCAATTGGATCAGCCTGATCGGAGTAGTGCTGGTCACAACGGCAGGCATCCTGTGGATCCTGTTGATTCCCAGCACGATGAGGGGTGGGCACGCGACCGGACCCTACATCGGCATCCTTCAGTTCATGATGCTGCCCGCTGTCTTTTTCGCCGGGTTGGCCCTCATCCCTCTCGGGATGTGGTGGTTCAAGAAGCGGAACAAGGGAAGGCTGCCAGAGCGTTTTCCGCCCCTGGATTTCGACAACCCCAGGTTCAGGCGGTTGCTGGCTTTCCTCGGCGCCACCACGATGGCCAACCTGGTCATCGGCGGGTCGCTGACTTACAAAGCCGTCTCCTACATGGAATCCGTCAATTTTTGCGGTCAGACCTGCCATGTGGTGATGAAGCCGGAGTTCACCGCCTATCAGAACTCTCCGCACTCGCGGGTGGAGTGCGTCTCCTGCCATATCGGTCCGGGCGCCAACTGGTTTGTGAAGAGCAAGATTTCGGGCTCCTGGCAGGTGATCTCAGTCAGCCTGAACCTGTATCCTCGACCGATTCCCACCCCGATTGAGAACCTGCGCCCGGCGCGCGAGACCTGCGAGGTGTGCCACTGGCCGCAGAAGTACGGCGGGGACCGGCTACGCATCATCAACAGCTTCACCGACGACGAACGTCCGAAGTTGACCAGGACCGTCCTGTTGATGCACATCGGCGGCGGCAACGGCTACGAGGGAATCCACGGCGCTCACATGGGGCCCGGCGTCGAGGTGCGCTACGCGCATTCCGACAAGCAGCGGCAGAAGATCCCGTGGGTGGAATACACCGGCAAGGAAGGCAAGAAGTTCGTTTTCAAGGCCGACGGGTACAAGGAAGAAGGGCCGGGCAACATGGACGTGCGGACGATGGACTGCATGGACTGCCACAACCGTCCGTCGCACACCTACGAACTGCCAGAACGGGCGCTGAACAAGGCGATGGCGGCCGGCGATCTGGACCTGGAACTGCCGTTCGTGCGCAAGGCGTCCCTGGAGGTGCTGAAACAGAAGTACGCCACCACCCAGGAATCCGAACGCGAGATTGTACGCCGCTTCAAGGCATACTACGAGAAGAACTACCCTGAACTGGTCAAGACCAAGGCCGCGAGCATCGATCGCAGCGCCCGCGCCGTGCTGGCCGTCTTCAGCCGCAACGTCTTCCCGGAGATGAACGTGAACTGGGGGAACTACCCGAACAACATCGGCCACACCGATTTCGACGGCTGCTTCCGCTGCCATGACGAGAGGCCTTCCACCTCGGGTGGCCGCACCATCCCGCAGGATTGCGAAACCTGCCATAAAATGCTGGCCCAGGACGAAGAAGCGCCCAAAGTGCTCACCGATCTGGGGCTGGGCCACAGCTGGCAGACAGGGCTTGACAAGGGCAAGTAAACGGCGAACAAATAGGGTGGACACGGAGGTTCACCATGCCGCTGAAGCACGTAGTTGTCCCGGTTGATTTCTCCGAGAAGAGCGAGGGCGCGGCGCGCTATGCCGAGGCCTTATGCAAACGATTCGGATGTAGCATCTCGCTGCTCCATGTGCTGGCGCCCCCGCACTACGAAGTCGGCGCGATGGAGGTGGGTGGGAGCGTCTTGGATGAGCTCTACCGCAACCGGACCGGGCAGGCCAGGCTGGACCTGGACGCCTTTCTGGCCTCCGAAATTGGAATTGCCTCCGCCGAGCGTCTGTTGGTGGAGGGCGACCCGGCGACGCAGATTGTCAAGTTAGCGCACGAGCGGGGTGCCGGGCTGATCGTCATGCCCACGCACGGCTATGGGACCTTCAGGCGGTTCATCCTCGGCTCTGTGACCGCCAAAGTGCTCCATGACGCCGATTGTCCCGTCTGGACCGGCGTCCACTTGGAGGCGCATTCACCGGAAGAGGTCCGCTTCGAGCGCGTCGCTGTGGCCATCGACCTCGGTCCGCAGAGCGAACGCGCGCTGATGTGGGGCAAGCGATTCGCGGATTCGGCCGGGGCGCAGTTGACCGTCCTCCACGCGACCCCGAATCTGGAAGGACGGGCCGGCGATTACTTCGATCCCGACTGGCGGCGGCACGTGGAGGCTTCGGTGCGCGATGAAGTGGGAGCGCTGCTGGCGCGCCTGGAAATGACGGCGCCCCTGATGGTGGACAGCGGCGAGCCATCTGAGACAGTGTGCGATCTGGCCCGGGAGGGGAACGCCGACGTGCTGGTGATCGGCCGTGGTTCGGCCGCGGGCGTCTTCGGGCGGCTGCGCGCCAACGCCTACTCCATCATCCGGCAGTCGCACTGCCCGGTGGTCAGTGTCTAGTCCGCGTTCGGCCTGAACTGCCGCGCGCTTTGCCGCTGGAGTTCCGCCTGGTCTCCACGAGATCCAGAGCCTCGAACGCGGCAGAGCGCCTTGCCGTGTGAAGCCGTTCCCAGTCTCGCCTCAGGACCAATCCTGTCAGAGATACTTCCCCTCACGGTGCGGCTTGTTCTTCCGATATGGATTGCAGGGCAGACGCTCAGGGACATACATCCCAGGGTGATGCCGGAACTCTCCGATGTGGATCACAGGTATGAACGCGGCTGACGCCGGCAGTGGTGAGACTTTACCTGCCTCCGACGTGTGGCAAAGCATGCTGGCCCCGCACGAACTGTGGCTCGACCGGCGAGAGGGCGGCCTGCGCGCCGTTCTGGCCGATCTGGCGCTGGGCGAAGTGCGCGCCCCGCTGGTGCGCCTCGCCAGAGCTTCCATGAGCCGCCTGGAGATGTGCGGCGCTGTCTTGAACGGAGCCGAACTCGCCGGTGTGGAACTGGAAGAGTGCGACCTGTCCATGGCCAATATGTCCAGCGCCGATCTGACCGAGGGCCTGTGGAGCAAAGTCAAGTTGAACGACGCCAGCTTGTCGGCCGCCAACCTCTGCGAGATCCAGATGGAGGAGTGTCTCCTCCACAACGTCAAAGCCCCTCGCTCGCGCTGGCAGGAGGCGCGCCTCTCGCGCTGCGATTTCCGCGAGGCCGCTTTGCCTCAGGCCGCTTTCCAGCACGCCAACGTGCAGGAAGCAAACTTCTCCGGCGCCGATCTGGAAGGCGTCCTCTTTTATCGCGCCACGTTGCGCTTCTGCCGCTTCAGGAAGGCCCGCGCTTCGGGCGCTAACTTCTCTTCCGCTGTGGCGACCCAGTGCGATTTCTCCGACGCCTCGCTCGAACGCGCCCGCTTCTTCCAGGCCGACCTCAGGGGCAGTTCCCTGGCCGGTTGCTCGCTCGCCGAAGCCGACTTCCGCGAAGCCAGGCTCGATGGCTGCTCGCTCGCCGGTTGCCGGCTCGACGGCGCTCGCTTCGGTGCCGCCAGCCTGGTCGCTGCCGATCTTCGGGGCGCCAACCTAAGGCTTGCCCATCAGCTCCAGGTCCGCCAGTTGCTCCAGGCGCGCACCGATAACACAACCATTCTGCCGGGCGGCGCGATCGGTCCCGTGCGAATGTCAGGAAGCTAGTCGCCCGCCGGCTGGTTGGCGGGAATCCGCATCCCGTTCCACTGCTGGCGCGCCCATACAGGGAAGCCCGGCCGGCCCTTCCAGCCCGTTCGCGCCACCGACAAGCCGATCATCAGGCAGATCACCACCACCGCCAGCGCAACCGTCTGCGGCACGCTGAGCGTCTCCTTCCACACGCCGAACCAGCGACCGTACACCAACTCGGTGTGCACCCAGTACACCAGTAGCGATGTGCCCCCCAACTGGCGCACAAAGCTCCAGCCGGTCGGGTTCATGTGGCGCGTCCACAGGAATGCGAAACAAGCCAGCAGCATGATGACCCCCAGCTTGATGAGGATCAGTCCCGGGCTGTTCACCCAGAAATCGGAGCGCGCATAGATCGAATACGGCAGGTTGGAAAAGTACTGAGCGCCGAAGATCAATCCCAGGCCCATCAGCGCCGCCCACTGCATCACGCGGTGCATCTCGGCTTCCTCCACCAGGCGCAGGATGGAACCTGCGCTGAGGCCGAAGGCGATGAATGCCGCCCATGGGAAAAAGGCGAAGAAGTTCGGATCTGGTACCAACCAATGGCGCAACAGCGGGTGGACCCAGTCCAGGTTCAGCCCGCCGACAATCGGTGCGGCACAGGCGATCACCAGCCCGCTGATGGCGGCGAACCGCACGCGGTCGCGCGTCTCGAAGATAGCCAGCGGCGCCAGTACGGCAATGCCCAGGGCCATCGAGTTCAGGATGTCGACGCGGAAGATGTCGGTCCACGGGCTCTGTCCGAATGCGAAGGCCCACATCTGGAAGCGGAACAGGAACGCCACGGCCAGCAGGTATCCGGCTCGCCGCATCGCGGTGGAGGTCCGCTGCCACGGTGTCAGGCCCTTCCGCGCGCCGGAATCCATCAGGAAGCCAAGGGTGACGCCCGTCAGAAACAGGAACACGGCCGGCGTCAGCCCGCCGCAGAACTGCGACAGAGTATAGGGTCCGTCGTTGCGCAGTTCCTTCGCGGTAAAGGAGTGGAACACATGGCCCTGCAGCATGATCAGCGCAGCGAAACCGCGCGTCCAGTCGAGGAATGCGAGCCGTTGCCCGCTGGAGGATTGCTTCTTGCCCATTGCTTGCCGGTTTACTTAAGTGGCGTCTCCTTCTTCACGCCTTTGGGTAGCTTCAGCTTGACGGAGTCTTCCGTCAGACGGGGATTGAGCTTGATGTCGCTGTAAGAAAACAGAACGTAGTCGCGCGAAGGTTGATGGACCTTCTGCTGCACCGTGGTCCCTTCCGGTTGGGAGATCCAGATCTCCACCAGCTTGACGTGTTTCTGCGCTTCGGCGGAGGTTGGCGTCAATTCCAGCCGCTCCGTCCTCACGCCATTGATCGTCTCTTCGCCGCCGTACTTTATGGCGTAGCTCTTGCGAAGATCCGAGCCGGGCGTGCCAAAGCCCAGCAACAGGAACTGATCCACCAGCGATCCCTGTTTGCCCAGGTCATACTCCTGAACTGTGAGGGTCTTTGGGTAGTAGACCTGGACCTTCTTGCCTTGGAAGGCGATCGCCCGCGGGTCGGGCCGTGTAAACTCCACCAGGATCCGCATGTCTTTGGGCTTGACCCGCAACACCGAGAAGTCGCCGGACTCCTCCGTGGATTCCTTCACCAGAGCAGTATAGGAGACCTTCCGTACCTTCGCCGTCAGCCCCCGGAAGCCGCCGGCGGAACGGTCCATCCGGGCCAGCACATCCTCCAGCGCGCCCGCCTGCGCAAGACCGGGAAGGAAGAACAGGAGAGCCGCGGTGCAGGCCCGCCGGCTGGTCAGTGGGTGGTGTGCGGCAGTCACTTTTTCACAATCGCCATGTAGCCCTTGATCTCCTGCTCGGCATCGAAGAAAGGCTCCACGTGGGTCACATGCAGCCGCTTCCCTCTCTGGCCGAATAGCAAATCAGACGCTCTCTGAGGCTTGTCCTGTTCAGGCGTTCCGGCGAGGAGATCGGTTTCCAGCCAATAAATGTCGGAGTCCCCCACCGACGGCATCTGTACGATGCTGGAGGGCCGCGGTTGATCCTTAAAAAACGTTCGGGGGGTCAGGAAAATGAATGCCAGGATCACTCCCACAGCCAGGTCGTACGGGCGGCTGCCCCGGGGAAAATCCCAGAAGATCAAGCGTTTCATCGCTTTAACCTCCAGTCTACCAAAGCCAGGGCGCCTGTGCGTGGCCGCTCTCAGCTTCGCTTCCGCCGTGCCCCCGATGCCCCTCCCGCAACCGCCGTCTCTGCCCGTTTCTTTGCCTGCTCCACTTCCCGGGCACGTAACACCTGGCAGTGTGAGCAGTAGCCGCCCACCTCGGTCCGGGCGATCAGGATTTGGAAGCCGAAATGCGCCTCCACCTGCCGCCGCAGCCGGTGCAGCGGGTCGCCGAAGAACTCCTCCACCTTGCCGCATCGCAGGCAGATGATGTGGGCGTGCTCCTGCTTGGTTCGCGTCTCGTAGTAGTGCTGGTCTCCTGTGTAGTGCATCAGGTCCAGCTCGTCCACCAGCCCGCCTTCCTTCAGCAGTTTGAGCGTGCGATAGACGGTGACGCGGTTGAGCTTGGGGTCCTTCTGGTGCGCCAGTTGGTAGAGGCTCTCGGCGTCCAGGTGCGCTCCGGTCTTGTCCAGCAGTTCGAGCAGCAGTTGCCGCTGGCGGGTCAGCCGGATCCCACGCTGCTTCAGAGAATCCTTCGAAATGCCTGGCTCGGGGTGGCCCTTCATTGCTGCCTCTGCTTGGAAACCTCCTGTCAACTTTACCATGGCCCCTCCAATCGTCTATCTTGGCCTTGAACCCCGTGACTTCAGAATTCCCCCGGGACCAGACCGCCGCCCTGTTGCGCGAAAGGATCTTCCGCTTCGCGGCATCTCGTATGTCGAGGGAGGCGGCCGAGGACGTGTCGCAGGAATCCATGCTGCTGCTCCACGAAAAGTACCCGCACGTGACCGACCCGGCCGAATTGCTGCCCCTCGCCTTCCAGATCGTCCGCTTCAAGATGGCGGCGGCGATTCGCAAAACCTTGCGGCGCGGCGAGCACCGCCTCGTTCCCGTCGAGGACCTGCCCCTCGCTTCCCAGGCCGATAATCCCGAGCAGTCGGCCGCCCGGTCTGAACTACGGCGTCGGCTGCTCGACGCCATCGCCGGACTAGGCGAGCGCTGCCGCGAGATCTTCCGCCTGAAACTGCTCGGCCTAGGCTTCGACCAGATCCGGATTCACTTCCACGTCGACTCCATCAACACCATCTACACCTGGGACGCCCGCTGCCGGAAGTCGTTGCTGAAACGGATGGGAGGAAGCTGGGAGGTGAAGCGATGATTCCGCCACTGACCCCCGAACGCGCCGAACTCCTGCTGGGCGGCTTCGCCACCGGCACCCTGACGCCCGAAGAGCACGCTGCGCTCATGGCCGCCGCCATGGCCGACCAGCGCCTCTTCGACGCCCTGGTGGATGAAGAAGCTCTGCGCGAGGCCCTCGCCGACCCGCAGACGCGCGCCGAACTCATCCGTGCTCTGTCGCCCGCCCCCTCCCGCTCGCGCTTCTGGCGCGCCCCCTGGCCTTGGGCGGCGCTGGCCACCACGGCCGCCGCCGCCGCGCTGTTCGTCCTGCTCCGGCCGCAGCCGGCCCTTCGCGACGTTGCGAAACCCGCCACGGCCGTGCCGCAGCAAATCGCGCAGAACCTGCCCCAGCCGGAGCCGCAACCGGTGGAGATCCCCGTCCCCAGCAAATTGACCCTCCGGCCCGAAGCGGACTTCGCTAAGACCAAGGGCCGGCCCGAGGACGAAAACCTGCCTGCCACCAAGCCCGCGCTGCCGGCGCCGGCGCCCGTTCCGCCTGCCGCCGCGCCCCCCCCGCCGGCCGAGTTCCGGCAGAAGTTGGGCGACGACAAGGCTGTGCGACCGCTCGCCGCTCCCGCCCAGCCCATGGCGCAGGACGCCGTCGCCACCGGAGTGGCCGCCGGAAGAGTCAACGAACGAACCGAGGTGAAGAAGGAGAAGACCAGCGCTCCGTTGGTGGTCGCCCTGGCCTTCCAGCAACCCGATGCCACCTGGACCGCGATCGACGCAGGCGCCGCCGCCCCGGCCGGCCGCAGCCTGCGCCTGCGCGTTACCACCGATCGCGACGGCATCCTCTCTTTCAATCCCGCGCTGGCGCCGCCCGCGCCCGTTCGCGCCGGTGAGCCGCTCACCGTCATCCTCCCCGGCCGCCAGGCAGGCGAGCTTGCGTTCCGCATCTCCCTCGCGCCGCTGCTGGACGCCGCGGCCCGCGGCGACGCTGAAGTCTTCAAGACCCGCGCCGTCGCCTCCGAGACTGCAGCCGCCAATCTCGCTGCCGCACCCGCCCTCCGCGATAGTGCGATCCTCACGCGGGATATCAAGCTTAGAATCGAGTGAAAGGAAACCGCGCCATGCGGCATCTCCCAGGTGCAAGTTCACGGCAGGAGATTGCCACATGCCACGAATCGATTTCGCACTCGCTTCGGCCGCTTTCCTCGCCGCGGGCCTCGTGCTCGCGGGCTCCGGCCTGACTCCCAACGCACAGCATAGGGAGCCCCAAACGGCCATCCCCGGCGATGTCACCCAGGGCTCACTCATCCGCACCGATCCCTACGGCAAGCACACCGGCGAACTGTGCCCGCTCAAGCACACCGCCGTGGATGCCTCGATCTCCGGCTTCCTGGCGCGCGTCACCGTTACCCAGGAGTTTGAGAACAACTCGCCGGACCGCATCGAGGCCGTCTATACCTTCCCTCTGCCCCGTCTGGCCGCCGTCGACGACATGACCATGGTCGTCGGCAGCCGCACCATCAAGGCTGAAATCAAGCGCCGCGACGAGGCCCGCCGCATCTTCGAACAGGCTCGCAACCAGGGCCGTACCGCAGCCCTGCTCGAACAGCAGCGGCCCAATATCTTCACCCAATCGGTCACCAACATCGATCCTGGCGCCAAGGTTCGGGTCACCATCAGCTACGTCGAGACTCTCAAGTACGAAGAGGGCGCCTACGAATTCTCCTTCCCCATGACCGTCGGCCCGCGCTACACGCCCGCTTCCATGAATCCAGCCGACGCACAGGCCATCGTGCCCAAGTACGCGCCGCCGGAGACCCGCGCCGGCCACGATCTCTCCCTGAGCGTCAGGCTGGACGCCGGCGTGCCCATCGACGCCTTGACGTCGAAGACCCACGAAGTTGATGTCCAGCGCCCATCCTCCCGCCAGGCCGTACTCTCCCTGAAGCACAAGGCGGTCGTGCCCAACAAGGACTTCATCCTGCGTTACGACGTCGCCGGCTCTCGCATCGAGGACGCTCTCTTGACCCACCACGCCGATCGCGGCGGCTTCTTCACCCTCATCCTCCAGCCGCCCGAACGCGTCACCTCCGAGGACGTCACGCCCAAAGAACTCGTCTTCGTCATCGACACCTCCGGTTCCATGAGCGGCTTTCCGATTGAAAAGGCCAAGGAGACCATGCGCCTGGCCCTGGCCGGCCTCTATCCTCGCGACACGTTCAATCTCATCAGCTTCTCCGGCGACACGCACCTGCTCTTCCCGCAGCCCGTCCCCGCAACCAGCGCCAACCTGGAGGCCGCGCAGCAGTTCCTCGCCGGCCGCCGCGGCAGCGGCGGCACGGAGATGATGAAGGCTGTGCGCGCCGCGCTTGCGCCCAGCAGCGATGACACAGGCAAGGTCCGCATCGTCTGCTTTATGACCGATGCCTATGTCGGCAACGAGTCCGAAATCATCGCCGAGGTGAAGCGCCACCCCGAGGCGCGCGTCTTCAGCTTCGGCATCGGAAGCTCGGTGAACCGCTACCTGCTCGACAAGATGGCCGAGGAAGGCCGCGGCGAGGTGGAGTACGTCGGCCTGAACGACGACGGCTCGGCCGCCGCCCGCCGCTTCCACGAGCGCGTCCGCAATCCGCTGCTCACCGGCGTCACTGTCGATTGGGGCAGACTGGCCGTCTCCGACGTCTATCCCAAACGCATTCCGGACCGGTTCAGCGCCAAGCCCGTCATCATCCATGGGCGCTTCCTCAGCCCCGGTTCCGGCCCGGTTGTGCTGCGCGGCAGCATGTCCGGCCGCCCCTTCACCCGCACCATGCGCGTCGACCTGCCCGCCCGGCAAACCGCCAACGACGTACTCGCCACCCTCTGGGCCCGCTCGCGCGTGGAGGACCTGATGCACTTGAATCCCAATGCCCCGGATGAAGCCGAGGTCACCCGCCTCGGCCTGGCCTTCCGCCTGATGACGCAGTACACCTCCTTTGTCGCCGTCGAGGAGCGCACCGAGATTCGCAACGGCCAACCCGTGCGCATCCAGGTGCCTGTGGAGATGCCGGAAGGCGTTAGTCACGAGGGCGTCTTCGGACGCCAGGATGCCTCCGCAGCCGGCCTGGTGGCCCGCAAGATGGCACTCAATATGTCCGCCGCGTCGCCCTCCTTCGTGGCGCAGGAATCCATCGCCATTCCGAAGGTGGGGGACTGGCGCGCGCCGGAGCGCGAGCGCGACAAGAACAAGCTCGACCTGCGCCTCAGTACCCTTGCCGCCTCCGCCGCCGACCCATCGCAGAAGGTCGAAGTCGAGATCTGGCTCACCGAAGCCACGGCCGAGGTGCTCGATGCGCTCAAGAAGCTCGGCTTCGAGCCCACGTTGACGCCCAAAGTTGCCAAGATCCGCACCGGCCGCATCCGCATCGACCGGCTCGCCGCTCTGGCGCGGATGAGCGAAGTGCTGGCAGTCCACGCCAAATAGGCGCTCCGCAAGACCGGGGCAGGGAGGTTGCCGCCCTTGCTACAATCTCCCTGCACCCACTTTGTGAGGACATCATGGCGGAAGCGGTCTGCAAGCTCTGCGGCGGCGTTGGTTGGAGAATCATCCAGAAGGACGAGCTCTCCGCCGCGGAACGATGCCAGTGCGCCGTCGAGAATCGTGCCGAGTCCCTGACCCGCCGCGCCCGCATCCCCGTCAACTACGCCGCCGATAGCTTCGACAACTTCTCCAATCGCGGCTCAAAGGATCTCGCCCAGATCCAAATCCTGCTGGCCGGCTATTGCAAGGAATATCCGGCCGTCAATCCGCCCGGCCTGCTCTTCATCGGCGAACCCGGCACCGGCAAGACCCACCTCGCCGTCGCCGTCATCCGCCGCTTGATCGAGAACGGCTTCGAGGCCGTTTTCTTCGGCTATCAGCAGCTTCTGGACCGTATTCGCGCCGGTTATGACCCCCTCTCCGGAGAAAGCCCGCGCGAGGCCTACCAGGAGGCGCTCGAGGCCGACATCCTGCTGCTCGACGACCTCGGCGCGCACCGCGTCACCGATTGGGTCGAAGATACCGTCACCTCGATCATCACCTACCGTTGCAACGAGCGGAAACCCATCATCGCCACCACCAACTGCCCCGATCCCGACATGGGCGTCAGCAATATAGAACGGGTGGCCGACGCCGGCGGACCCGCCCATCTCCTCCACAAGACGCTGGCCGAGAAGATCGGCATGCGCGCCCGCTCACGCCTCTTTGAAATGTGCCAGATTATCCGTATGCCCAAAGTCGGCGACTTCCGCCAGGAACGGCAGCGCTAGCGCCGCTTCGCGAACACGCACCCCGACCACTTCCCGTCTATCGCGCACACCTTGTAGTCCACCCAGTCGCGCGCCAGCGCGTACGCCCGCAGCACGTTCATGTCGATGTCGCTGCGCGCCTTCGCCGTCTTCTTCGGCCAGGCGATCCACAACCGGCCGCGCGGAGCCAGCCGCCGCACCGCACTTGCGAAGTCCCTGGCCAACTCGGCCTCCGATTCGCAGAACAGGATCGCCACGTCCGCCGGACCTCGCCCGTTTTCCTCCACCTCCGCGCCCTCCGGCAGCGCACCCAGCGTGCGCTCGAAGGACTCCGGCGCGTTCATCGTGATCGTCCGTTTGCCCGCCACCACGCCCAGCCGTTCCGCCAGCGTCCGGGTTGGGTTCCGAGCCATCATCGCCGGCTGCACCGGTTCGGCCACACGCTGCTTCAACGCACCCGGGAGGGCTTTGGCCAATCCCTGCCACGAAGTGAAGACCGCGTCCGGCAACTCCTGCTTCGCCAGCGCCACTTTGCCCGGCTCTCCACCCGCAAAAACGATCGGCAGGTGGCGGCTCGCCTTGCGGTTCCGGACCAGCGCAGCCACCGCCCTTCCGTAGGACGGCATTCTGTCCAGCGATATGACGAACGCCTCCGGCGCAAACTCTTTCACCCGCCGCAGCGTCTCGCCGGCCGTATGCAGGATGCCCACCTCGTGGCCCAGACGCAGCAACGCCGCGGCATGCTCTTCAGCCTCCGCGGCGTTCCAGTGGATCAATAGTATGCGCGCCATGGCCGGGCCCGGACGCTTCGCAGGCCACCCTTACTGGCTGTCGCCGCTGGGGCCGTAGATGCCCGGCACCTTGGCGCCCATCGGCCGCAGATAAGCCGAAAGCTGCCCGCGGTGATGGATCGAGTGGTGCAGCATCAGGTTGAGGAAGTCCACAGCCGGCCGCTTCATCATCCCGAAGAAGTCCACCTCGCGCGCCAGCGCCTCCCCCGGCATCGCCCGCACCTTGTCGATGGCCTCGGGCAGGTTGGCGTCGTACCACGACAGCACCGCCTCGGCGCTCGACGGCGGCTCTTCGATCTTCTCCGGCATCTTGAATTCGCCCGACAGGACGCCGTTCAGGAAGAACAGTTCGCTGCTTGCGATGTGGAAAGCCAGCTTCAGCGCCGGCATCGACTTGCCGTCCGGCGTGTAGCCGCCCTGCCCCTCCGGAATGGCCGCGATCACCTTCTTGGTGGTGCCGCGCTCATATTCATAGCTCGCCAGGATGTAGCCGGCGAGAAACTTCGCTTCGGTATGGCTGAATGACATGCGTGAGCCCTCTCTCCAAACAGTATGATCCAACCGGACCCGCAATCGGGTCCACTACTCCAGCGGCGTGCCCCCGGCTGGCATCTTCGGCGACGGCGCCGGGAACGGATAAACGTCCGGCACCACCTTCACATCGGTCGTGAACTTCCATGTCCCGCCGCCCGGCGTCGCAAACGACAACTCCACGAAGTTGGCGCTGAAGCCCTGCGCGGGCTTGTCCACCTTCACCACGTACTTGCCGTCGGCCGACAACGGCAGATCCTTGCTCTTGTAGGCAGGTCCGATCTTCTCCAGCCGGAAATCGCGCGCGTCCGGATTCACGGCCTGCCATACCTTCACCGCGCTCGGCTTGTCCTTGCAGACCACGGTGATCTCGCCATCCTTGCTGATCGACCATGAAAACTCCGGCCGCTTCCAGCCCTTCACGATCGACTCGTAGTACACCGCCAGGCTGTCGCCCGCGTCCGAACGCCGTGTTACGCCGTGATCTGTGTTCGGCACGTAGCGCAGATACTTCTCGCCCACCAGGTCCTTGAAGTAGAACTGCGACGAATCCGGCAGGAAGAACTGGTCTCCCGTGGAATTGACGATGTACTTCGGAATGGTCAGCCGGTCGCGGTAATGATACGGCTCCACGATCTTCATCAGCTCGTGGAACTGCTTGGTGCCCACCCAATCCATCACACCGTGCTCCACGTAGTCGCCCACCGCCGGCGCCCAGAAGCCGTAAGCCCGCCAGTGATGCATAAACGACGGCTCCATGTTCAGCAGGTCGATCACCACCGGCATGATGGCGATCACCCGCTTGTCGACGATGCCCGTCGTCCACGTCGTCCAGCCGCGCTTGCTGCCTCCCGTCACAACCCACCGCGCCACCTTCGTCCTGCCGCCCTGCTCGCTGGCCAGGAACTCCTGCGTGGCATCCATCGCCCGCACCGCGGCCTTGGTCATCGGTAGCCGCGCCGGCCAGCGATCGTCGCCCGTTTCCAGGTACTTCTTCCAGGTGAAGGCAATGATCGAGTCCTCGGTACGCTTGCGCTGCTCGCCATAGAAGCTCAGCGCCTGGTTCGGGATCATGCGCAGCTCCACAGTCACCGTCTTGGTCTTCAGCGCCATCGACGCGATGAAGGCGTCCGCCTTGTCCGGGGCCGCGTTGGCGTTGTTTCCGCCGCCGATCATCAGCAGCGCCACGTCGCTCTCCACCACGTCCGGTTTCACCACGGTCACCCAGTGCTTCCACTCCGGGCGGTCCACCTCGGCCGTTGTGAGCCACTGCTGCGACGTCACGTTCAGGACGTAGGCCGTGTAGCCCTGCCCGGGAATGGTGCGGGTCAACTCCCACTTGTATGCCGGGTCCGGCTTGGCCACGTAGCGATCCAGGGCCGTTTCGGTCTTCTGCTGTGCAAACAGGGAGGTCGCCAGCGTCGCGAACAGGATGAAATGACGATTCATGCGGGTTTCATCCATCATACTCGATATACTTGTAGAGTCATGTCTGCCCCGTTGTCAGGCCCCGCCAACCCTCTCTCTTTTCTTACCGATCAACTCAACGAACTCCGCGCCGCCGGCTCTTTCTTTCGTCTCCGCGAGCTCGAAAGCGCCTGCGAGCCGGTCAGCCGCGCCGACGGGCGCGAAGTCATCAACCTGGCCTCCAACAACTACCTCGGCCTCGCCAATCATCCCCGTCTCAAGGAGGCCGCGCTCGACGCCATCCGCAAGTACGGCGCCGGCACCGGCGCTGTCCGCACCATCACCGGTACCATGGCCATCCACATGGAACTGGAGCGCAAGATCGCCGCCTTTAAGCACACCGAGGCCTGCGTCGTCTTTCAGAGCGGCTTCACCGCCAACGCCGGCACGGTCAGCTCCATCCTGACGCCGGAAGACCACATCATCAGCGACGAACTCAACCACGCCTCCATCATCGACGGCTGCCGCCTCTCCCGAGCCAAGATCCACGTCTTCCGCCATCGTGACCCCGCCCACGCCGCCGAAATCCTTGAAGGTCTCTCTGATCAGTCCGGACGCAAGCTGCTGATCACCGACGGCGTCTTCTCCATGGACGGCGACATCGGCCCGCTGCCGGGCCTCGTGGCCGCCGCCGAACGCCACGGCGCCGTCATGATGATCGACGACGCCCACTCCTCCGGCGTCCTCGGCCGCAACGGCCGCGGCACCGTCGACCACTTCGGCCTGCACGGTCGCGTGCAGATCCAGGTCGGCACCCTCTCCAAGGCCATCGGCGTCCTCGGCGGTTATGTCTGCGGCAGCCGGGACCTCATCGACTACCTCTACCACCGCGCCCGGCCCTTCCTCTTCTCCACGTCCCATCCCCCTGCCGTCACCGCCGCCTGCAGCGCCGCCTTCGATCTTCTGGTGGAGGAACCCGAACGCATCGCCATCCTTTGGGAGAACACGCGCTACTTTAAGTCCGCCCTGCAGTCGAACGGCTTCGACACCGGCGCCAGCGAAACCCCCATCACGCCGATCATCGTCGGCGAGGCCGCCGTAGCCCACAAGTACTCCGCCGCGCTCTTCGAAGAAGGCCTCTGGGCCACCGGCATCGGCTTCCCCACCGTCCCCAAGGGCCGCGCCCGCATCCGTGCCATCGTCACTGCCGCCCACACCCGTGCTCACCTCGACCAGGCCGTCGAGATCCTCACCCGCGTCGCCCGCCGCATGGGAATCCTCGGGGCCTAGCGAGTCGGCCAACCCCAACCGCGCAGAGCCCCGACCGTCAGGGAGGGGGTACGACACGCTGTGCTCGTCCCAAGCGAGCGCCTCGCGCACGAATCTGCACTGCCTCGTGCGCCGCTCAACGCCACGCGCGTTCTCCTTTGCACATACAACTCAAACAGCGGCCAATAGGAAACACCATTAGAATACTTGGAGTGCCATTCAGGAAATACAGGCCTGCCGCTGCTGCTTTTGCCTTGGCCGCATACTGCTGGTCCATGATCTCCGGAGGCATGGCCGAGGGCTTCACCCACGACGACCTGATGAATGCCGGCAAAGCGGTGTTCACTCCATGGCGCAGACTGCTCTTGGAGAATCTCCTCATCTGGCGCCCCAGTGAGGTCATCCGGCCTTTCGGCGAGATCGTCTACAGGCTCCTCTGGGATGCGTTCGGCTTCAATCCCAAGCCGTACCACCTGTTCTGCCTTACGCTGGTCGTTCTCAATACGCTCATGGCGTTTTGCGTCGCCCGCAGGCTCCTCGGCAGCACATCGTTCGCCCTGATGGCGGCCTGGGGCCTGGCCTTTCACGGATTTTTCTGGGGGATGTACTCCAACGCCGGCGTCGTATTCGACATACTCGCCGCCACCGTTTACCTGGCCACGCTGGCGCTTGCCCTCTGGCGTCCTCTCAGCCGGTTGGGCCACATCGCGCGCCTGCTCTTGATGGCGCTGGGCGCCCTCGCCGCCCTCAACAGCAAGGAAATCGCGGTCAGCCTCCCCCTTGCTGTTGCCGCCGTTCTCGCGCTGCTCCACTGCGAAGAGAGACGCGATGGATCCATCCACCCGGTCCCATTGAAGTGGGACCTTGCCGCATGTGGCGCTCTTCTGCTGCTCACCATCCCCTTCGCCTTCGGACGGGTTCTCGGCCACGGGGGACTGGAGCAGGTGCCGGACTACCGGTTGACCTTGACCTCTGGCAGAGCAGTGGAGAACCTGGCGGCCTTCTTGTCGAATCTCTGCTATGGCCGCGCCAACTGGACGCCGGCCGGCGCCGCCACCGCATTCCTCCTGCCGCCCGCCCTGTTCCTCGCCCTGCGCTGGCCGCTTCCCTTTGTTGCCTCCCTGATGGCGGTCTTCAGCTTCCTGCCGCTCGCCTTCATCCCTCCGCGCGGACTCGACGCCGCCTACCTCCCCGTCTTCTGGATCTGTCTGGCGCTCGCCGCGGCCCTGCAAGCTGCGCTGCCTGTTACCTCCTGGACGCCCGTTGCCCCTCTCGTCGTTGTGCTTGCACTTGTCGTGACACACCGGCGCATCGGGGAGGTTCCTTTCCCATTCTTCCGGGAGGAATCGCGGAGCATCGAGCTGGCCTACAACGGGATTCGCGCAGCCACCACGGACTTTCCTCCCAACGGCGCCATGGCCATCGTCGAGGACCACTTTGAACAGAAGTTCGAGTGGGCCACCACGTTCATGACTCTCCTTGCTCTCGGCCGGGACGACCTGGTGGTGCTCCGGCCAAGGGAGCTTGCCGCTGGAGCCGTACTCGAACCTCCCAATCGCTCCTTCGACCTCGTCCTGCGCGTCACCAGAGACCACGGAGTGCTGCGCTGCTCCGGCGCCGCCGGCCGCCCCTTGACAGTGCCTGACCTCAGAGCCGGCGCCTACGGCTGCGTGCCCGTTGTTGTCTCGAATACCCGCAATTGATTGAAGTAGTGCTTCGACGCGTTCGCGCACTCCAGGCACGCCGGCCGGGTCTCCCGTCTCGATTCGCCTAGCGCACGAAGCAGAATCGCCGACGCCTCGGCCGCCGTGTCTGCCAGCACAAACACCCGCCCAGGCGCTTCCCTGGCCAGCCTCTCGGCCTCCCGGCGGAGTTCCGCGGCGTCCGTTTTGCCTTCATAGCCTGGATGAGCGTCGGTCGAGCTTGGGAAGCTGGTCCGGCGCACTCCATCGTCCTTCCAGTACCACTCCACCGGTTTGCGGCTCAGTCTTGCAAACACCACCGTGTCTCCCGGCCGGGCCTTCTCGGCGAGGATCTGCGCGGCTGTCCGGCTGTTGCATGGCCCGGCGATTACCGGATCCAGTAGCGCCCAGCCGCATCCGGCTGCCAGCAGCAGACCCAGGCCCGCGCGGCCGGCGCGGGCCACCAATCCCGCCAGAGCCAGCGCCAGCCAGGGCGCGATGATCACCGTGAACCGCGGGTTGAACACCGGCTTCCATTGCGATATCGCTAGCGGCAGCGCCAGTGAGAGCGCCGCCGCACCCAACGCGGCCTTCCAGCCCAACTCAACTCGTTCCGCCGCCCTCTTTCGCATCGCAACCAAGGCCAGCAACAACGGTGAAGCCGCCGTCAGAATCCATAGGTGCGTGACCAGGACCTCAAACAGGCTCTCCCATCCAGGCCTCTTCAGCCACGCCAGGTGCTGCGCCCGGCCCGCAAGCTGCGCCATCGCCGCGTCGCCCCACAGGACGCCGTAGATCGCACCTCCCGCCGACAGCGGCAGCAACAAAGCTACCCCACCGGCGGCAAGAGCCGGCAGGACAAAGATGAACCAGTGGTGCGTCAACAACCCCGCTGCCACAATCGCCGCCAGTCCCAACGCCGGGCCCCTTGCATCCGGCCGTCGCCGCACTGCGTCTGAGGCCGCAATCGCCGCCACCGTCGCGCACAGCAGCATCGTGTACATGCGGCCGTATCCAGCCATGAGCAGCACTTCGGCGTTCGACAGCAGTACCGCGACCGCCGCCGCCGCCGCCAGCTCTCCCGCCCTGTCCCTTGCCAGCCTCCACAGTATGGCGACGGCCAGCGCCAGCCACATTGCGGAAAACACACGCAAGCAGGCTTCGTTCGCCGGCAGCAGGCGGAACCATCCGCTCAGCGCTGAATAGTAGAGTGGCGGGTGCACGTCGGACCGCAGCGCCCCCATCATCGAGACCCAGCTCTGTCCTGAAACTTCGAGGCTGAATACCTCGTCAGATAGAACAGGGGCACGCAAGCCGGCCAACGCCACGCAAGTCACACTTGCGGCGGCTAAGTACGGCAGCGCCCATTCCGCTTTCGTCAGGGGTTTCACCTGAGCCCTCTATCGGCAGGAAAACACTGACACTTCACCCCTACGGGTATATTCCCCCCCTGTGCGCCTCTCCCGCTAGGGTATATCGGTGTCCGAAACGCATGGAGGAAACCTGAGTCGTTTCTAAGGTGAGAATTAGGGTGTTTGCCGGATTTGAGTAGGCGGGAGGTACTGTTACTGTTGGTCTAGCAACGAGATCAAATCGGTTGCAAAGGGAAGAGGAGAGAAATAGAAATGAAGAAGCTCAACACGCTCATCTGGAAGCTGCGGATCATGAAGGACACCCGCGGTCAGGACCTCATTGAATACGCGCTCATGGCCGGCTTCGTCGCCGTTGCCGCCGGCGCCATCGTCCCCGGTGTTGCTGCCAGCATCCAGACCATCTTCAGCAAGGTCAACTTCGTGATGTCCGGT
>JACRKW010000179.1:8177-10914 GCA_016215215.1 Acidobacteriota bacterium | reverse complement strand
CGGTAAGGCGGACGTCGAAGTCATCTGCTACGGCCAGAGCTTCGGCGGCGCGGCCTGCGTGAAGCTGGCGCGCGACTTGAACAAGGCCGGTATCGCGGTTCGCCTCACCGTGCAGGTGGACAGCGTCGGCCGCGACGACGACTGGATCCCTCCCAACGTCAGCCGGGCGCTAAACCTCTATCAGCGCGATCCTGGGCCGGTACAAGGTGAGCCGCACATCAAGGCTGTAGATCCGGCGCGGACAGCGATTCTCGGCAACATCTGTTTCTTCTACTTGTTCCGCGACGTGGACATGTCGGACTACCCGCCGCTGGCGCGCAAGATGGGCGTCTCGCACTGGAAGATGGACAACGATCCCATCGTGTGGAAGCAGGTGGAGATGGCGATCCTGTCGGAGATCGCCGCCTGGGAAGTCGCGCGCTGAAGTCGCGGATCAGCGGCCTGAGCCGGCGTTGTTCCTGCGCAGCAGCCGCTGGACCGTGGCAACAGCTAGCAATGTATCTCCGGGTTTGGAGAGCGCGGCATCTGCGCCGAGCAGCGACGCCGCCCGCAGCGAAGCGCTCTGCCCGGACAGCACTACAATGACGAGCTCAGGCCGCCGACGCCGCATCTCCCGAATGGTCTCGATCCCCTCCATGCCCGGCATCGACAGGTCCGTTACCACCGCGTCAACCTGTTGCGCCTCCAGCAGACTCAGGGCCTCGCCTCCTTCACCGGCTTCCATCACTGTGTGCCCTTCGCGCTCGAAGGCGCCGCGCAGCAGCCTTCGAATCGCCGGATCGTCATCCACCACCAAGACCGCCGCCGTCTTGTCCTTCGCGTTCAGTTTCGCGGCGACGCGTTCCAGCAACAGGCTCCGCGTGATCGGCTTGGCCTCGATCTCGAACCCGGACTCCTGCAGCCACCGCAGGTCGGAGTGCTCCGCGTACCCGGTAAGGAAGAGCACCTTTAAGGTGGGATTGAGCTTCAGCAGTCTGCGGGCAAGTTCCGCGCCGCTCACGCCTGGCATCACCACGTCGGAGATCAGAAGGTCGAAGAAGCGCGGCTTTTGCGAAATCAGCGCCAGGGCCTCCTGGCCATCGGTAGCGCCGACCACCTCGTAGCCGGCATCCTCCAAAATGCGTTCGAAGTACCGCCGGACTTCCGGTTCGTCTTCCGCAAGAAGAATGCGGCCCCCAGCGGCGGAAGGCGCGCCGGCTTCCACCAGGTGATGCTGGTGGAGGCTCTCCGGGCGGCCGGCCGCGGAAGGGATCTGGATGACAAAGCAGGTGCCCTGCCCTGGCACGCTTTCGGCCTGAATCGTGCCTCCGCTTTGCTCGACAATTCCCTTCACGATCGACAGCCCCAGCCCGGTGCCATGTCCGGTCGCTTTCGTGGTGAAGAAGGGATCGAAGATCCTCGACAAAGTCTGCTCGTCCATCCCCATGCCGCTGTCGCTCACGCGCACCTGCAAGCGCGCCAGTCCGCCGGTTTCTGCCGGCTGAGTGCTGGTGGAGACCGTAATGCGGCCGCCGTGGGGCATCGCGTCGCGGGCGTTCACCGCCAGGTTGACGATCACCTGCTCAAACTGCCCCGGGTCCACCAGCAGAACCGCCTCCACCGCTACCAGGTCGAGTTCGATCTGCACCTGTTCCCCGATCAGCCTCCGCAACATCGGCATCATCTCGTGCAGGAGTCCATGGATATCCACCAACCGCGGGTGCAGCACTTGCTGCCGCGTGAACGCAAGCAACTGCCGTGCCAGCGCCGCGCCACGCTCGCCAGCACGCACTACCTCCCCGATCATCTGCGCCGCGTCGGGATTCTGAGCCACTTGGTCTCGGGCCAGTTGTCCGAAGCCAAGAATGACTGTCAGCAGGTTGTTGAAGTCGTGTGCAACGCCCCCAGCCAGGCGGCCAAGCGTCTCCATCTTCTGCGACTGCTGCAACTGAGCCTGCAGCCGCAGCCGCTCGGTGATGTCGCGTGCGATCACCTCCACATGCACTTCACCGCCGTCGTCCTTCGTCACCCGCACGGTTGGTTCGATGACGATGGTCCGCCCGTCTGGGAGTTTCGTCTCCACCGCGGCGATGCGTTTGCTTCGCGCGCCGTTGCCTTCTCCCCGCACGAGCGGCTCAACTTCGCTTCTGTATCCTTCCCCCAGAATCTCGTAGGCGTTTGCTTTCCACCACTCTCGTCCCGAAAGCGACAGGCTGGTCTCGCCCGCTCCGTTCAGCGACAGCAAGCGGCCCTCCCCATCGTGCGTGAAGATCATGTCGGAGGCGTTGGCGATCAGGTTGCGATATCGGCGCTCGCTGATCCTAAGTTCGTCGTTCACACGTTTCTGCTGGCTGATATCCCTACCCACGGAGATGTAGTGTGTGATTTCGCCCCGTTCGCCGAAGACCGGAGAGATGGTCTTGTCTTCATAGAAGATCTCGCCATTCTTCTTCTTATTGATGAACTCCCCCCGAAAGACCTTGCCTGCCAAGATGGTCTGCCACAGCCCTTCGTAGAAAGCTGGCACGTGAAGGCCGGACTTGAGGATGGACGGGGACTTCCCCTTTACCTCGTCCAGATCGTAGCCCGTCGCCGCGGTGAATGCCGGGTTAGCGTATTGGATCAGTCCCTGGGCCGAACAGATCAGGCAAGCGTCGCCAGCCGACTGGACCACGCTGGACAGCAGGAGCAACTCAGCCTCCCTATTCCGCTGGTCTGTCACGTCCCGCGCCGCGCCTACCATTCCGGAGAGCCTGCC
>JACRKW010000179.1:0-8164 GCA_016215215.1 Acidobacteriota bacterium | reverse complement strand
GACGTTGTCCTCCACCCAGAGCCACTCGCCCATCAGCTTGTGGCGAAATCGGTACGCCCGAACCCCTGGTTTGCCTGAAGTGACGATGCGCTGCGTGGACTCAGCCAACTGCGCAACATCATCCGGGTGGACGTTGGCGAACCAAAGCTCCGGATCCTCGCGGAACTCCCTCGGGCTATAGCCGAAGACCGTGCTCACGCGCTCACTCACCAACTCCACCCTGCTCTGAAACGGATCGTCCCCACTCAACATGTAGATCACCTGATCCACATTCTCGAGCAAGATCCGGTACCGCACCTCACTGCGCCGGAGCTCCTGGACGGCTTTGTCCCTGTCGGTGATGTCTATGAAAACGCCGTCCGTGCCGGTCACCTTCCCGCTCGAGTCCTTCATCGGCCGTGCGCGCAGCAGAGTGTGGATCTCAGCGCCTGCCCGGGTGAGCAGCCACCGTTCCTCGGCTTGAAACACCCCTTCTAGCGCTCTCTGAAAGCCCCCTGACTTGAAGTCCGCCACCGAACGACTGGAATAGAAATCGGTGATCGGGCGGCCGATTACCTCTCCCACCTCGTAGCCTAAGGTGTGTGCGAACAGCGCGTTGCAGGAAGTGACGATAGCTGTCCCGCTTTCATTGCGCGAGATCGCACGCATCACCGGCGATTCGTCGTACAGCCGCCGCGAGTCCGATTCCGGCTTACCACCGGGCCTCCACCTGGACTCCAGGCGCTTCAAAGCAGCCGCCAGACTTCCGGCCCAGTGAGATAGCACGCGTCGGATGGAAACTGCCATGAGACACCTCTGCGCTCTGCATGAAACCCCAGGTCGTCAGCTCAGATCAAAGCGCGTTTGTCATTATATTCCAGGTGCTTCAGCCGGCGATAGGATTCCATAGTCAACAGATAGACACAACATGAATGTGGTGCTGCCATACGACAGCTTCCTGCGTGATGGCCGCGTGCTTGTTTCTTACCGCGATATAAAGATAACGGAGGAAGAGGCCGAAGAAGTTACGTAGGAGCAGCCAGTGATGCAAGTCGCTCAGGAGCCGGACACTTTCCCGCCCATCGCCGCCAGTTCGCCAGTCGAAGCGCTCGCGCAACGCTCCTCCGCCGTCTCGCCCGGCGACCTGCCGATGGTCTCTTCTCCCCTTTCACTGGCGACGGTGCTCGCCGCGACGGTCTTTGCCGCCGAGATTGTGGTCATGCTCGTCGTGGCCCTCCTACCTCCGATGCCGTCGCCCGTGGCAGCCGTGGTGGACGCGGCTCTACTGGTCATTCTCCTGACTCCAGCGCTGCTGGTGTTTTTCGTCACCCCGCTCAGGCGGCAGATGCGGCAGAGCCACATCGTCGCTCGCCAGCTCGATCAGGCCAGGCGCGGCCTGGAGATTCGCGTCGCCGAACGCACGGCAGCCCTGGAGAGCGCCGGCCTGGAGGCGGCGAACTCCCTGCACGCGCTAGAGCGGACTCACCGCGAGAACCTGCTGCTCAGCGAGATGACCGAGTTGCTCCAGGCCTGCAAGTCCACCTCCGAGGCCGAGAGGATGCTCCACCGCTTCGGTGAACGGCTCTTCCCGCAAACCGCCGGGTCCGTGTTTCTCTATCGCGCCTCTCGCAACCTCTTGGAGGCCGCCGTCCACTGGGGCATGGGCGAAGACCCGCCCACCATGTTCTGTCCCGAGGACTGCTGGGCCTTGCGCCGGGGCCGCCAGCACATTGTCGAGGCCGGCGATCTCACCGTGCAGTGCCGGCACCTGCACGCGACCAAGTCCGACCGGACCCTCTGCGTGCCCATGATGGCTCAAGGCGAGACCACTGGGGTGCTTGTCCTGTCCGAAAAGGCGCTGGTGGCGCCTGCGACCGGCTTTTCCCCCGACACGATGCGGCTTGCCGGACGCACCGCTGAACAGATAGCGCTTTCCATCGCCAACCTCCAGCTCCGCGAGAAGCTCCGCGATCAGGCGATCCGCGATCCACTCACCGGCATCTTCAACCGCCGCTACTTCGAGGAGACCGCGGAGCGTGAGTTGGCGCGAGCCGCGCGCGAGGCAACCGGGGTCGGACTCATCGTATTCGACATCGACCACTTCAAGCGCTTCAACGACACCTTCGGCCACGAGGCTGGCGACATGGTGCTGAGAAAGGTCGGACAAGTCCTCATGAGCCTGGCCCGGCTGGAAGACATCGCCTGCCGTCTCGGCGGCGAGGAGTTCGTCCTTCTTATGCCGGGTGCCGAACTGGAGACTGCGGTTCGCCGGGCCGAGCAGGTCCGCGAATTGGTGAAAGACCTGGCAGTCAGTTACCGCGGGGAATCCCTGGCCAACGTCACCGTCTCCTGCGGTGTCGCCGGTTTCCCGGCGCACGCCAGCCAGCTTCCAGACCTGCTGGAGACGGCCGACCACGCGCTGTACCGCGCCAAAGGCAACGGCCGGGACCGCGTTGAGGCCGCCGGCTGACCTTAGTGCGCGCCTTTCAGCCACCGGTCAGCGAACTCCAGGTACTGCTCCCAGTCGTAGGCGTTGATGAGGAACTCGCCCTTCGGGTCGGCCCACTGGTCGTCCTGCGCGCTGGCGACATAGAGCGGCCGCGGGGCGATCAGCGCCAGCAGCATGTGTGAATCGAAGGGCATGGCGTCTTCCTTGCCGCTGTACTGGCGGTAGTTGGCGCAGAACCAGTGCGGGAAGCGGTCGTTGAGATTGGCCACGGTTTCGCCGAAGCGGCGGCGGCTGATGGCGGCGCCGCCTTCGCCGGAGTCGTTTGAAATCACCAGGGCAAAGCGCGTGTCCATCGCCCCGGCCCACAACGCCGTCTTGCCCAGCCGTGAGTGGCCCACCAGGGCGAGGCGCCTGGGGTCGACGTCTTTGTCGGTCTCCAGGTAGTCCACCGCCCGGCTCAAGCCCCAGGCCCAGGCGGAGATGGCGCCCCATCCGGCATCGTCCGGCTTGGGGTACTGCGCGCGAATCCCTTGCCCCATGCCGCCGTTGATGTCAGGCTCGATGTCACCGTAGTAGATCACCGCCAGGCCGTAACCGCGGGCGAGCAGCGTCTCCAACTGCCAGCGCGACGCCGCCGAGCCGCGTGAGGACTCCTGCGCTGGCCGCAGCACGATGGCCTTGGTCTCCTTGTCCTGCACCCACATCCCCGCCAGATGGATGCCAGGGTCTGGATGCACGCCCTGGTTGGGGCCAAAACCAAGGCTGACGAATACTGGCGCAGGGCCTTTCACCTGCACCGGCAAGTACAGCAACAGGCTGAACTTCTTGCCTTGGGCTTGGATGGAAACCTCCTTGCGCACCGCCTTGCCGCCCAGCGCCGCCTTGTCAATGGAGGCCAGTTCGAACGCCAGCTTCTCCGGCCGGCCGGGAGCGCGCCCCATCATCTGCGACTCCAACAGCGCCAGCACCTCCGCGCGCCGCTTTGTCCATCCGGCGGCGTTCTGAACGCGCGCGCCGTTCTGCATCACCAGCAGCGGCGGCAGTTTGTAAGGAGGCACCTTGGACTCGTCATAGTTGGTGCCGGGCGGCTGTGCCAGCGCGCAGGCGCACGGTAGGATCAGGCAGGCCAGATTGAGTTTCATCACTTCTCCCGAATGCAGTAGAGTGCCTTGTCGCTGCGCAGGTAGAGACTGCCATTGGTGATCACCGGGCTGGCTTCGAAGAACTGGTCCGTTAGAGTGTTGGTGGCCAGCACTTCGAATTGCTCGCCCAGCTTGACGACGACCACATCGCCCTCCTCCGAGGCCAAGTACAGTCTTCCGGCGGCGGCCACCGGCGACGCCTTGAAGTTGTACGGCTTGCCGAGCCGCTGCTGCCGGTAATAGGCTTCTCCGGTGACCGGATTGACGCAGCTCAATAGGCCGTTATCGGTGAGGAAGTACATCTTGCCGCCCTCGAGCACTGGCGAAGGGGTGTATGAGTTGCCTCGCTGGTTGGACCACAGCACGGCCTCGGTACCCGTCAGGTCGCCCTTGCCGCCCAGCTTGATGGCGAGTTGGTTCGGGTTGCGGAAGCCGCTCATCACCACCACCACGTCGCCGGCCAAAACCGGCGCGGGAATCACGTTGCCGCCCAATCCGGCCACCTCCCAGATCACATCGCCGGTTTCAAGGTCGTAGGCGCGGGTCTTGGCTGAAGCACTGGCGATCACCAGCTTCTTGCCGCCATGGTCCACCACCAGCGGATTTGACCAGGAGCTGCGCTCCTCGCGCTCCTTGCGCCAGATCTCCTTGCCGGTCAGCTTGTCGAGCACCGCGATGAAGGAGCCGGACTCCTGGTCGAGCTTGAGGATGAGCCTGCCGCCGGCGAGCACGGGCGCGCCACCCTCGCCGAACGACATCACCATCTTCATCTTCGGCAGCTCTTTCTTCCACACGAGCTTGCCCTTCATGTCGTAGCAGTACAGCCCGTAGGAGCCGAACAGCGCCCAGACGTGCTTGCCGTCGGTGACAGGGGCGTAGGAGGCGAAGCTGCCGTACCGGGCGTGGTAGCCCTCATGGGTCACTGCCGTGGCGGCGGTCTGCTCCCACTCCACCGCGCCGGTCCTGCGGTTCAGGGCCATGACGACGAAGCGGTGTTCGATGTTGCCGCCGCTGCCGCCGCCCGGACCGCGGCGCGCGCCGGGACTGCCAGGGGACGGGCCTTCCGGCTTGGGGGCGTCAGGGGGCTTGGGCGCCTCGGCCGGCTTGGCCTCGCCCATGGGAATCGCCGTGGTGAGGAAGATAGTGTCGCCCCAAACGACAGGCGTGGAGAAGCCACGTCCCGGAATGGGCGTCTTCCAGGCCACGTTTTTCGAGTCGCTCCACTCCAGCGGCGCCGCGCCCTCAGCCACGCCGTTGAATTGCGGCCCGCGCCATTGGGGCCAGTCGGCGGCGCCTGCGGAAAGGGTCCACACGCAGCAGAAGAGGCAGATCGCTGAGTACTTCATGGCGTCTATCATGACGCACTTTTTCTCTATCGGGTTATGCTCTCACTGCTTGGATCCTCTCAAGGTGCGCGGGGTACTACGGAACTCGACTCTTGAGCCGACAGGGGAGGAGCAAGCCCGGCATCGTTCACATTGCCGAGGATAACGGGCGCCGAAGGCGTTGACGCCCTGACCGGGGACGGCGGCCTGCCCTTCCAGCCGTCGGACTAAAGCCCGCCGGCCGGTCACTTCACGACGATTCTCACCGGGTTGCCGGCATTGCCCAGGGCGCTGAGTATGACACTCAGCGTCCCGGCCCCCGCCAGGCTGCGCGGTAAAGACACCCGGACAATATCGATGCCTGGGAAGTCGCCCAGCACGCCGATGGATTGCACAGGTGCCTCCACCGTTCCAATGCGGCACTTCAGATCGTCACCGGCCGAGCGGAAACCCGTTCCGTACAGTTCCAGCGCCAGCGGTTCGTCCTCAGGCCCGAACATAATGGGCTCCGGCGCAGTGCTGCCATCCTCTTGTGTCCGGTAGAGTGGCGTCTTCGTCTCGGCGTCACCCGCACCGCGCACCAGCAGCCCGTTGGCCACACCGTCGCCCACAACCAGCAGACCGGGAGCTGCGCGCGCGATTCGCACCTTGCCTGCGGCGAGTTCCGTCCCGCCCACTGTCAGGCTCACAATAGCATCGCCTTCCGCCAGCCCCATGGGTGTCACGAACAAAACGGCGTCGGGCGCCGCCGACTGCACGAACGCCATTTGCGTGGTTCCGGCCGAGTCCTTCAGCATCAGCTCCAGCCCGTCAGCCGACGCCGGCAGCTCCTTGCCGTAGGCCGCCGCCAGCGATTCAGGCGCGATCAGCGCCTGGCCAGTGGCCTGCGACACAACGCGCAACGGCGGCACCCGCGGTGAGGCGTCCAGCAGGATGTTCAGCATCGAGCCAAAGGGTGTCGGCGCCAGCACCACGAAGTCCAGCCGGTCCGGCGCCTGCAAATGCGTGGTGAGCAGTTGTTGGGCGTCCACCCCCGCGGTCAGCACCTGAACTGGGCCGTACTTGCCCTGGCCGTCGCCGGCGCGGTAGAGCAGGTCCAAATCGCCGCAGCACTGCCCGATTACCATGTCCGGAACACCGTCGCGCGTAACATCTGCCTTTACGAACGCGTTCGGCCCGAATTCGGTCTCCACCGATTCCGGCGCGGAGAACGTTCCATCTCCGCCGCTCAGGTAGATCGAGACCGGGAAGCGGAAGCGCTCGGTCACGCCGCCGGTCACGAGGTCCGGCACTCCATCGCCGTTCCAGTCGATCGCCGCCAGACCGAAGAGCCGGGCGCCGTCGCTCAGCTTGACCGGCGCGCCCAATCCGCCGCCCGCCTGTGCGAAGAACACCCATACGCTGCCCTGCTTCGGGTCGCAACTCTGGCCGTTCGGGCAGGCTACCAGCGCCACGTCCGTTCGTCCGTCGCGGTTGAAATCCGTGGCCACGATCCTGGTCGGCCACCTCGGCCCGGCCACGGTCAGAGGCGCCTGGAACGTACCGTCGCCCTTGCCCAGCAGCACGCTGACGAAGCGGTCTGTCCCCACCGACGAGTAGCTGCCGTTGACCACCGCCAGGTCTGTCTTGCCGTCGTTGTTGAAGTCGCCCACCGCCATGGCTTGCGGATCCAGTCCGGCGGGGCTTCTCAGCGGCGCGCCGAAAGTTCCATCGGCTCGGCCCAACGAGACGTAGACGCCGCCGTTGCCAGAGATGGCCAGGTCCGGCCGCTTGTCCCCGTTTAGGTCGGCCAGGACGAACCCGCCTGCTGTGAAATATGGCGTGTTCGGCGGCCCCACCCCAACCGGAGGCCGGATCTCAAACTGCCCGCCCGCCTTCGACAGCAACACGGTCAACTGCGCCTCGCTGCTTACACTAGCGACGTCTTCCCGGCCGTCGCCGTTCAGGTCCGCGCTCGCCAGCCCCAGGCTCACCGAGTAGCCCGAACCGGTGGACAGCGGCAGCGACGGCGAGCCGAAGAACGTCCCATCCCCGTTGCCGTAGAGCACGACAACCGTGCCCCGGTTCTCGTCGGCGGTGAAAGCCTGCGGATCGCCCGTCGCCTGCACGATGTCCAGATAGCCATCGGCGTTGATGTCGGCCGTGAAGATGCCCGTCGGCTGGCCCCCCATCGAGTAGCCGCCCGCCAGGCGGAAGCCGCCCTTTCCGTTTCCAATCAGGATGCGCACCGCGCGCGTCCCCCCTCCCACTGCCGCCACGTCCATCTTCCCGTCGCCATCGAAGTCGCCCGCCGTAAACGTGTAGCCGCCCGTGTCACCGGTGACGCTCGTGACGGGGGCCATGAACCTGCCGCCTCCCGCGTTGAGATACACCGTCACGTTCGGCCCCGTCGAGAGCCCGGCCAGGATATCCGGCTTGCCGTCGCCATCGGCGTCGAAAACCAGCAGGCCTTCAGACGGCCCGCCGCCCGGCAGATTCAGCCGCGCCGGCGCTGCGAAGCCGCCCTGCCCGTCTCCAGCGAATATCAGCACCTGGTCGCCGGCCGACGCCACGACGTCCGGTTTGCCGTCGCCGGTCACGTCCCACACTGTATACGCAGTCACCGCGGCGCCGACGTTCAGCACCGCGGGCGCGCCGAATTGCCCGTTGCCCAGGTTCATCATTACCACCAGGGAGCGGGCGCCGTAGGGCTGCTTCACGGGCGCCACCGAGGCCACGATGTCCGCCCGGTTGTCGCCGTTCAAGTCCGCGCCCAGCACCTGCCACACCACGCCGCCGGCGTCCGCCGCCGTCGGCTCCACGCCGGTGAAATCGGGGCGCACCAATGCCACCAGCACAACCGTTTGCAGAGCCACCGGTAGCACCTGGCCCGCCGCCAGGGCGGCGTCTGGAATGCCGTCCCCGTTAAAGTCAGCTGTCGTAGCCGCGCCGGGCCTGCGACTCAGAATCGCCGGCGGCGCCGCAGCGGGTCCCCCGCCCGGATTGCGATAACCGCATGGCGCGAAGTCAGCCTGCGCGTTCGTCTGTTCGCCCTCCACCGTCAGCAGGCGCGACAGGTTCAGGTTTGGATACGTGAATGAGGCCGTGATGCGGCGGTAGCTGCCGTCAGCCTGCAGGAAGTAGGCGCTGCCGCGCTTGGCGTTCGTGTCGTTCGTCCTGACGACGGCCGCCTGGCGAAACAGGTTCGTTTCGCAACCTTGACCGCGACAAAGCGACACGGCGCTCAAGGACAAAATCAGGGAAAGAGTACACCCAGTTCTCATGCTCCC
>JACRKW010000178.1 GCA_016215215.1 Acidobacteriota bacterium | reverse complement strand
GGATGAAGCCCACATGGTTCTTCTTCTCCAGTCGCCAGGCCAGCTCGGGGCGGTCGTAGCCGCTGGTGTCGGGGTGCTCCTGCCGGGCTAGAGAGACCAGCAGGCCAGCATAGTCCTTGCGGGCGGCGCGGCCCGAGTACGGCTGCTTGCCGCCTGCAACCTCGATGCGAGCCCACTCGGCCCACAGGTTCACGCCGGTGGCCGCTTCCACCAGTTCGGCGATGTGGGCGCCGCCGACGCGGGCGGCGGTCTCCAGAAAGTAGATCCGGCCTCCCTCCTCGCGGCTGATGATGTACTCGGTGTGGTTGACGCCGCGGACCATGCCGAGCGCCTTGAGCAGATCCTCGTTGAGGTGCAGCAACGCGCGCTCCCGCGGCGAGCCGCGCTCCAGCAGTTGGGTGGTGAAGATGCCGCCGTGATGGGCCACGTCCATGGGCGGGCGGCCGTAGCCGCTGGCGACGGCGAACAGAACCTGGCGCTCGTAAACGATGGAATCGACGTGGAAGATGTCGCCGGGAACGTACCGCTCCAGCAGGTAGTGGGGCTGGTCGTCGCCCAATTGCTCGAGCGCCGGCCAGAGCTGGTCGGCCGATTCGATCTTGCGGATTCCGATGGCGCCGGCGAAGCTCCGGGGCTTCAGCACCCAGGGGGGCGGCACGCGCTCGGTGAATCGGCGGATGCGGTCGTGGTTGAGCACGTGGACGAAGTCGGGCACCGCGATGGCGGCCTCGTGGGCGCACATGCGCATGGCCAGCTTGTCACGAAAACGGCGGACGGTGGTCTCGCCCATGCCAGGCACGCGCAGGTGTTCGCGCAGCGACGCGGCGAGTTCCAGGTCGAAGTCGTCGAGGGGCACGATGCGGTCTATGTGCTCGCTGCGCGCCAGGTAGGCGACGGCCTTGAAGGTGTCCTCGCGGCTCCACCTCTTGTCGGTGTCCGGCATGTAGAAGATGTCGTCGAGCGCCTCGCGCGGCCAGTTGGCCGTGTCCTTCAGGCTGAGCGAGGTGAGGAGAAAGACCCGCGCGCCCTCGGCCTTGGCTTGACGGAGAAAGGCGTGGCCCTTCTCGTAGCTGGCGATGGCGAGGATGGTGACTGGTCTGTGCATCGCGGCTGCAACCTCCTGGTCGAGTCCCTTAGAGTCAGGATGGCACCAATCCGTACGCGGCGCAGAGGGGGGACGGCGGATTACCATGGCTCAATGGATCGCAGACAGTGGGTACAACTGCTGGCCGTTCTCGCGGCTGCAAGGCCGGGCGCCGCATCAACGGCGCAGCAGCCGCAAGGCCGCGCCACGGCCAAGTTCACGCGTGAACAGATCGCCTCCGCGCTGAAGCTGATGGGGCTGGAGTTCAGCGACGCTCAGATCGACATGATGCTTGCGGGCGTCAACCGTGCGGCGGGCGACTATGAGAAGCTGCGCGCCATCGACATCCCGTTGGACACCGAACCGGCCTTCAGCTTCCATCCCGGGCTGCCCGGAAGCCAGCCGCAGGCAGGCACGGCGCGCTTCAAACCGAGCGTCGTCCGGGCGCCGAAAAAGAAGACCTGGGGCTCGATCGAAGACCTGGCTTTCCTGCCGGTGACCGGACTGGCGCCGCTGGTGAAGGCGCGCCAGGTCACCTCCACGGAGTTGACGCGGATGTACCTGGAGCGGCTGAAGCGATACGGCCCGAAGCTGCTCTGCGTGGTGACGTTGACCGAAGATCTCGCCCTGGAGCAGGCGCGGGCAGCCGATGCGGAGATCCGGGCGGGCAAGTACCGCGGCCCGCTGCACGGGATTCCGTACGGCTTGAAGGATCTGTTCGCGACCAAGGGGATCAAGACCACCTGGGGCGCCGAGCCATTCCAGGAGCAGGTGATCGACAGGGATTCGACCGTGTACTCGCGGCTGCGGGAGGCCGGCGGCGTACTGGTGGCCAAGCTCTCCACTGGAGCTCTGGCGATGGGTGGTCTATGGTTCGGCGGCATGACCAAGACCCCGTGGAACGTGGAGCAGACCTCCAGCGGGTCGTCGGCGGGGCCGGCTTCGGCGACCGCGGCTGGGCTGGTGGGCTATGCCATCGGGACGGAGACGCGGGGGTCCATCGTGTCGCCGTCGATCCGTTGCGGGACGGTGGGACTGCGGCCGACCTACGGGCGCGTGCCGCGCACCGGCGCAATGGGCCTGAGCTGGACGATGGACAAGGTGGGGCCTCTGTGCCGGGGCGTGGAAGATTGCGCATTGGTGCTGAAGGCGATCCACGGGCCGGACGGGCAGGACCGCACAGTCACCAGCGCGCCGCTGCATTGGGAGCCCGGCAGGCCGCTGGCCGGATTGCGCATCGGCGTGGCGCAGAAGGCGTTCGAGCAGGCCAGCGGGGAGATGAAAGACGTTCAGCTCAAGGCTCTGGAAGACCTGAAGCACGCCGGCGCGGTGATGAAGCCGGTGGAGATGCCGGACGCCACCGCCGGCACGCTGGGCTTCATCCTGTCGGCCGAGGCCGCCACTGCGTTCGACGACATCACGCGCGACGGCCGTGTGGGACAGTTGCGCGACCAGGCGGCCAACGCCTGGCCCAACTCGTTCCGGACCTCGCGGCTGATTCCGGCCGTGGAGTACATCCGCGCGCAGAGGGCTCGGACCCTTCTGATGGAGAAGATGGAGAAGTTCTTCGAGGAATGGGACGTGGTTGTGTGCCCGCCGTTCGCCCACCTCAGTTCGACCAACCTGACGGGCCACCCGCAGGTCGTGGTACCGTGCGGGTTTGTGAAAGGGATGCCTGCCGGTTTGAGCTTCATCGGCCGATTGTGGGAAGAGGGGCTGCCGTTGCGCGTCGCTCTGGCCTTCGAGCAGGCTACCGAGTGGCACACCAAGCGCCCGCCCCTGAGCTGATCATGCCGATCCTTTCGATCATCGTTCCGGTGTACAACGAGGAGGAGTTCCTCGGCGAATTGCTGGACCGCGTGCTGGCGGCGCCGCTGCCGTCTGGCTTCGAGCGGGACGTGGTGGAGGTGGACGACGGCTCCGACGATGGATCGGGCGAGATTGCGCAACGCTATGCCTCGCAGAATCCAGCCGCTGTGCGGAGCCACCGCCATGGAAGGAACCTGGGCAAAGGAGCGGCGATCCGGACCGGCCTGGACCATGTGCGTGGCGAGATCACCATCATCCAGGACGCCGACCTGGAGTACGACCCGCGCGACTACGTCAGGCTGTTGGCGCCCATGGTGGAAGGCAAGGCCGACGCGGTATACGGCACACGGTTCGCCGTGGGGACCGAGCGGCGCGTACTCTACTTCTGGCATTCGCTGGCCAACCACATCCTCACCTCCTTTGTGAACCTGGCCAGCGATCTGAACCTGACCGACGTCTGGACCTGCTACAAAGTCTTCCGCACGTCACTGCTGCAGAGCATCCCGTTGCGCAGCGACGGCTTCGGCTTCGAACCGGAGATCACCATCAAACTGGCGCAGCGTCAGGTCCGCGTCTATGAAACCCCCATCAGCTACCACGGACGGACCTACGATGAAGGCAAGAAAATCGGCAAGTGGGACGCCTGGCTGGCGGTGCTGACGGTGCTGCGGTTTGCCTTCCTCCGCGACGTGTACAAGGAATCCGGTCCGGAGATTCTGGACACGCTGTCCTCGGCCGGGCGGTTCAATCGCTGGATGGCGGATACGGTGCGGCCGTTCGTAGGCAAGCGGGTGCTGGAGATCGGCGCGGGCATCGGCAACCTGTCGCGCTGCCTGGCGCCCCGGCGGGAGTTGTACCTGGCCTCTGACATCGACGATGAGCACATGGCGCGTCTCAAGTCGCGCCTGGCGCACCGGCCGAACTTTCGAGTCGTACAGTGCGACCTGAGCCGCCCGGAGGACTTCCTGGAGCTGCAGGGACAGGTGGACACGGTGGTCTGCCTGAACGTGCTGGAACACGTGGAAGACGACCGGACCGGCCTGCGAAACATCCATTCGGCGCTGGCGCCGGGCGGGCGTGCCATCGTCCTGGTACCGGAGGGCATGTCGGTGTACGGCGAACTGGACCGCGTGCTGGGACACTGCCGGCGCTACTCGGAAAAGGAGTTGCGGGAGAAGGTCGTGGAAGCGGGCTTCGAGGTGGAGGCGTTGTTCGGCTTCAACCGCGTGACGCGTCCGGGCTGGTTTTTCAACGGACGGATTCTGAAACGCCGGAGCTTCAGCCGGTTCCAGTTAGGCGTCTTCGACTCGCTCGTGTGGCTGTGGCGCCGGGTGGACCGCCTGCTGCCGTGGAAGCCGGTGTCGCTGATCGTGGTGGCGCGGAAGGGGAACGGCCCGGCGGTCCGTCCTACATCAGGTAGTCTTTGAGCTTGTCGAGGAGGGTCTTTTCCTCCGGCTCGTTCTCTTCGGGCAGCGTGGCTCGCAACTGCTCCAACAGGCGGCGCTGTTCGCGTGTGAGCTTGTGGGGTGTGCGGACCTCGATGTGAACCACCAGGTCGCCGCGGCCGCCGCCGTTGACGTAGGGCACGCCGCGGCCGCGCAGGCGCAACGTTTCGCCGCTCTGCACGCCTTCCGGCGCCTTCAACGTTTCCAGGCCCTCAAAGGTGAGGACATGGACCTCCGCTCCTAGAGCGGCCTGGGCGATGTTGAGGGGCACGCTGCAATGGAGGTCGTACTCCTTGCGCTCGAAGATGTTGTGGGGCTGGACGGTGAGGAAGACGTAGAGGTCGCCGGGCGGGCCTCCGTTGGCGCCGGGCTGGCCTTCGCCGGCCACGCGCATCTTCATGCCGGTGTCGACGCCGGCGGGGATCTTCACCTTCAGCTTGCGCGCCGCCTGGACGTAGGCCTCGCCCTTGCACGAGCGGCACGGTCGGCGCAGTATCTTGCCGGAGCCGCCGCACTGGCCGCACGGCTTGCGGATGGAGAGGAAGCCCTGCTGGTAGAAGACCTCGCCGCGCCCGCGGCAGACTGAACAGGAGGTCCAGCCGTCGTCGCTTTCAGCGCCTGAGCCGCGGCAGGCGGAGCAGGCTTCCAGGCGAGGCACCTGGATCTCCACTTCCAGGCCGCGGATGGAGTCCTCAAAGCCGATTTCCAGGTCGTAGCGGACATCGTCCCCGCGCTGGGCGCGCGTGCGGCGCCGTCCACCACCGCCGCCGAAGAGGTCGCCAAAGCCGAAGAAGTCGCCGAAGATGTCGGCAAAGTCGGCGAAGGCGTCGGGGTTGAATCCCTGCGCGGCTGCGCCGCTGACGCCCTGGTGGCCGTACGTATCGTAAGCGCGGCGCTTTTCGGCGTCGCTGAGGACTGTGTATGCCTCGGCGGCTTCTTTGAAGCGCTCCTCGGCCTCGGGGTTGTTGGGATTGCGGTCCGGGTGGTACTTCAGGGCGAGCTTGCGGTAGGCGCTCTTCAACTCCTGTTCGCCCGAAGAGCGGTTGATGCCCAGAACCTCGTAGTAGTCGCGTTTGCTCACTGCCGCCGTCCTTGTCCCGGCCTCATGCCTTCACCGCGACGCGCACCATGGCGGGCCGCAGGAGCCGGCCCTTGAAGGTATACCCGCGCTGGTACTCGGCGACGACGGTGTCCTGCTCGACGGCCTCGCTCTCCACGCGGTCGATGCCGTGGTGCAGATTGGGGTCGAAGGGCTGCCCTTCGGCGGCGACGGGTTCCAGGCCGAGCTTCTGCAAGATGTCGGCCATGCGCTGTTGGATCAGTGCGACGCCGCGGGAGTATTCGACATCGGCGGTTTCGGTCTTGAGGGCGCGCTCGAGATCGTCCACAACAGGGAGCAGCGCCTTCACGGCATCCATGGAGCCGTACTCCAGCAACTCGCACTTCTCGCGGTCCGTTCGTTTGCGGAAGTTGTCGAACTCGGCGGCGAGCCGGGCAAAACGGTCGCTCAACTCGTTCTTCTCGGTCTGTAGCCGGTCGCGTTCGGCCGCGACGGCTTCAATGGTCAGCACGGAGTCTGACAACTCGACAGAGTCCGGCTCGGATTGCCCGCCGGCGGGCAGGGGCGGAGCTTCGGCCTGTGGGGTATCGTTTTCCATCATTTCCTTCAGTTTCAGGGTAACAAGTGGGGCGGCTATTGCGGCAAGCTGCGCAGAGCCTGGCCCAGGTGGATCACGGTGGCCATGACACGCGGGTAGTTCATGCGCATGGGTCCGAGGACGGCCATGCGCGTCTCCAGTCCCTCCGGCAGAGCGACGGTGAGGCCGATCAAGGCGAACTCTCGCATGGCGGGGTGAGCCTCCTCCAGCCCGACGTGGACGCGCACCTCTCCGGAGGCGCCGCTGAGGAACTGGTCCAGCAGTTCAATGAGCCGCTGCTTCTCTTCCAGGGCGCGGAACAGATCGCGAAGCTTCTCCTTGGTGAGGTGCAGATCCAGGCCGACCAGGGTCGAGGCCCCTTCCAGGTAGACGTGTGGGGCGAGGCCGAAATCGAGCAGGCCCTGATCGTAGAGCAGGGTCAGGCGGCGCATGAGCGTGTCGTAGGAGGAGCGGTCCTCGCGCAGCAGGCGGCTGAGTTCGGTGCGGATGGCGGCCAGGCTCCAGCCGGCGAAGTTGTGATTGACGTAGTTGCGGATGGAGACCAGGTCATCCTGCGAGAAGGGCTCGCAGAGGCTGGCGACGCGGTTGCGGACGAGCCCGTCGCGGGTGACCACCACCATGAGCACGCGCGAGTCGGGCAGGCGGATGAGTTCGATCTGGTCCAAAGCGCGGGACTCTCGCGGGATGGCGGCGACGATAGCGACGTTTTGAGTGAGCTCTGTGAGCAGGTGCGAGGTGTGCTCGGCGCGCTCTTCCAGGCTAGGCCGCTGGACCAGCTCCTCGCGGAAACGGTCCAGGTCGGCCCCGGGAGCACGGCTGGCGGCCAGCGACTGGACGTACTCGCGGAAGGCCTTGGCGGTGGGCACGCGCCCGGCCGAAGTGTGCGGCTGATCGAGATAGCCGAGGTCGGCCAGGTCGGCCATGGTATTGCGGATTGTGGCCGGGCTCAGGTTGTCGCGGCGCTGGCGCGCAATGGTGCGCGAGGCGACCGGTTCGCCGGTTTCGATATACGCCTGCACGATGGCGCGCAGGATCTCGCTGGTGCGTGGAGGCAGCACAGGTTCCCTATCACCAGATTATAATCACGGCGATGCCGTCGCGACGGAGGTTTGTTTTCGGCGCCGCGCCGGCTTTCCTGCAGGGGAGCCGGCGCCGCCGGCCGAATCTGCTCTTCCTGATCGCCGACGACCACGCCGCCTACGTGATGGGGAGCGACGGCAACAGGCTGGCGCAGACTCCCAATCTGGACCGGTTGGCCGCGCGCGGGCGGCAGTTCCTGAACCACTACACGAACTCGCCCGTGTGCACGCCGGCGCGCCAGTCGCTGCTGACCGGGCGGATGCCGCACTCGGCCGGCGTCACCGTGCTGAGGACGCCTCTGTCGACGGCGGAGCCGACTTTGGCGAAGCAGTTGAAGCAGGCCGGGTATCAAACCGCCGTGTTCGGCAAGATGCACTTCAACCGGCCGGGCGAGCCGGGATTGCATGGATTTGATCACGCGATCACCGAAGACGTGGTGGCTCGCGCGTGGCAGCGGGACGTGAGGCCGGCGCCGCTGCCGGAGGGCGTCGAAACGCAGAAACTGCCGTGGCGCCCGTTCCAGGTTCCGGCGCGCGAGTGGCTCAACGCGCGCACCTTGCCTTACCCTCGCAGAGACGAAGAAATGAAGGGGACCTACATCGCCCGTCAGGCGATGGGCTATCTGGAGGAGAACCGCGACAGGCAATTCGCGCTTTGGGTGAGCCTGATGGAGCCGCATTCCCCGTTCGACTTCCCGCTGGAGGACCGCGGCGCGTTCGACCCGGCGGCTTTCGCGCCGCCGGCCGTGGGTTCAGAGGACGGCGGGCAGGTCCCGCTGATCTTTCGCGACCTGACCACGAAGGAGAAGCAGGGCATCACGGCCGCCTACTACACCTCGGCGCGCTTCATGGACCGCAACTTCGGGCGGGTGCTCGACAAGTTGCGGGCGCTGGGGCTGGAGGAAAACACGCTGGTGGTCTATACGGCCGACCACGGGTACGACCTGGGCCATCACGGGCGGTTCGAGAAGCACTGCGGGTACGACCAGGCCATGCGGGTGCCGCTGATCATGAGCCTGCCGGGGAGGATCGCCGCCGGAAGAGAACGCGGCTTCACTGAGCACGTGGACGTGGCCCCGACCATCACAGACCTGCTGGACGCGCCTCGGCTGCCCGTGACGCACGGGCGCAGCCTGCGCGGCAAGCCGGCCAGGAAGCACGTTGTCAGCGAATACCTGGAGAACGAAGAAGTCTTCGTGCGCACGGAGCGCTGGAAGCTGATGTACTGCTCCGGCCGCAGACGGCGGACTGACGGCTACGAGACGGACAATCCCACGCCGGGGCGCGCGGTGCGGCTGTTCGACTTAAAGTCGGACCCGGGTGAGTTCAGGAACGTGGCCGGCGCGAATGAAAGAGTTGTCGAAGAACTGGAGCAAGTGGCGCTGGCGCGCTTCCGGTCGACACACCCGGAGGCGGAGAAGGAGCCATCCCAAGCGGGGCGCGAGGATGTGCTGGACTTCTATGTGCGGCCGCGGGACGACGTCAAGCCGGGCTGACGGGCTTGAAGAGGACCTCGGTCTCTGGCTTGAGCAGGACCCAGAAGCCGTAGAGGGAAACCAGCGTGCCGAAGGGCACATTGAGCAGGTTCACTGCGGCCAGCACGATGCCGAGGACGCGCCCCCAGGGGCGGAAATTGTATAGCCCGAAGCCCAGCACCAAGCAAGGCAGCGACATGGCCAGGATGATCGTGATGACGACAGTAGCGGCGAACTGAATAATCCCGACGGGGATGGCGGCCGCTTCGTCGGCGATCTGTGTCAGGATCGCCGGGAGAACAGCCGCGCCGTCCAGGGTCATCAGGGCCGCAATTACGCCCAACGTCCCGAGCACGATATTGAACCAGGCCAAGATCCGGACGTGCGTTGTCATCGGCATTCAGAATTCCTCCTCGTGCGCGCCAACTATATTCTACGTCTGAAGTGGCGGATTAGTTCGCCGAGAGACCACCCTAGCACCGGCACATAAAGCCACCAGCGCCAGGAGGTGGAGCCATTCCAGACTCCGAGGGTTTGGTAGTCGATCAGGACCGCGTAGAAGATCGGCGCCAGGCAGGCGGCCAGCAGAACGGGCAGAGCGGGCAAAAGGGCAGCCATCGGCAGCAGCCAGGTGAGGTACCACGGGTGCACGTTGGCTGAGAACAGCAACATGCAGGATGCGAACGCGAGCGCAGCGCGCTCCAGCGGCCAGCGGCGCCAGGCCGCCAGCACAAGGCTGGCGAGCACGAGCAGCGCGAGCGAGGCGAACTTCGCCTTGCGGGCGTCGCCGGCCGAAGCCCAAAGGATGAGACCGAAGAGGCTGTCGTTGTTGCGCCAGCCCCCGAGGAAGCCGGTGATGAAGTCGGCGCGCTCGCGCAGCGGCGTCCAGACCCAGAGAGCAAAGGGGAGGGCGGTCAAGGGCGCGGCCAGGGCGCTCTTCCAGCCGGGCGACCTTCTCCACCAGAGCGGCAGCAACAGCGCCGGCCAGAACTTCACCATCGCAGCCAGGGTGAGGGCGGAGTAGGCGGCGGCCCACCAGCCTCTTCTCGCGAACGCGAGGGCGAGAATGAGGAATAGCAGCAGGGCGGAGTCGTTATGCCCGGAGTGCCAGAACTCGACCACCACCAGCGGGCACCAGGCGTAGATGACCGCGCGCGCCGGCGTCAGCCCGTGCAGCCTGAGGAGCCAGGCAAGCGCGGCGATGCAAAGCAGGTCGCAGAGGGCGGCGGGGAACTTCCACCAGAGGATGCCCTCGCCGGTGGCGGCGGTTGCGCGTTCGATGAGGACCCACAGCGGGCCGTAGCCGAAGCGGATGTCTTTGCCGGCGATGCGCGGGTAGGTCTCATCTCGCAAGGAAAGGAAGCGGGGCTCGTCGGGCTGCGCCGAGTAGGGCAACGAGCCCGCCAGTTGGACGCGGCCCTCCCAACGGTAGCGGTAGAGGTCGTCGGAGAGGGAGGGTTCGGTGGGCGCTATCGTCAGACGGAAAGAAACGGCGAAAATGGCGGCGATGATGAGTGGGGCGCGGCCGGCGGGCGGATTAGAAAGAACGATCCGGCAGGCGATCAGGTAAAATATCGAAGAGACGAGAAGAACGAGAATGGTCTTCTCCGCCGCCCCGGCAGTATTCTGCTGCCGTACCAGCAGTGATAGACTCAGTTGAATCGCCAGGCCCGCCACGACGAGCGGCAGCAGACGCGACCCTATGAACTTCATTGGTTATCACGCATTCTTGCTTCGTCCTTCAAACGTGGAGAAGTGGACGCGCGCGCTCACTGATACGACGTTCGCCGGCATCCATCAACTGGACTGGTTCGACTGGCTGCTGCTGATTCCCTATTTCACGCTTCTCACCATTCTCGCCATCTACGGGGCCCACCGCTACGCAGTGGTGCGCGGGTACCTCAAGTACAAGAGCCGGATTCCTGCCAAGCCGGCCAAACGCTTCACCCAACTGCCGCGGGTGACCATCCAACTGCCGCTGTTCAACGAGCGGAACGTGGTGGACCAGTTGCTGGACGCGGTGCTGAAGGTGCGCTACCCGCGTGAATTGCTGGAAGTGCAGGTTCTGGACGATTCCACCGACGACACGCATCCTTACACCGAGGCGCTGGTGGCGCGCTTGAAGGCGCAAGGTCATCCCATCGAATACATCCACCGCGTGGACCGCACGGGGTTCAAGGCCGGCGCGCTGCAAAACGGCATGGCTTTGACCAAGGGCGACCTGTTCGCGGTGTTCGACGCCGACTTCATCCCGCCGGTGGACTTCCTGGAGAAGACCATTCACTTCTTCGCCGACGAGAAGGTGGGCGTGGTGCAGACCCGCTGGACTTACCTCAACCGCGACCACAATCTGCTCACCGAGGTGCAGGCGCTGATGCTGGACGGCCACTTCGCGCTGGAGCACGTGGCGCGCTATGGCCAGGGCCTGTTCTTCAACTTCAATGGCACGGCGGGCATTCTGCGGCGGCAGATGATCGACGAGGCCGGCGGCTGGCAGCACGACACGCTGACGGAAGATTCCGACCTCAGCTACCGCGCGCAGTTGAAGGGCTGGCAGTTCGTTTACCTGCCCTGGATGGAGTGTCCTTCGGAGCTGCCGGTGGACACCTACGGGTTCCAGGTGCAGCAGCAGCGCTGGGCCAAGGGTCTTACGCAGGTGGCGCTGAAGCTGCTGCCGGCCATCATGCGGTCCAAGGTGGGCTGGCGCGAAAAGGCCGAGGCGTGGTTCCACCTGACGCCGAACCTGAGTTATCCGCTGATGGTGATCGTGTCGGCGATGATGCTGCCGGTGATGATGGTGCGCTTCTACATCGGATGGGGGCAGATGCTGCTGGTGGACGCGCCGCTGATCATCTGCTCGTTCTGGTCGGTGGTGACGTTTTACCTGCTGGCCGAGCACGAGCTGTACCCGGACAACTGGAAGCGCGCGATCTTCATTCTCCCCTTCCTGCTGGCCATGGGCGTGGCGCTGACCATCTCCAACACCAAGGCGGTGATTGAAGCGCTGATGGGCAAGCAGTCGTCCTTTGTGCGGACGCCGAAGTACGCGCCCAAGGCCGCCGGGACGCAGACGGCGGTGGCCTACAAGCGCAAGTCCGGCTGGCTGCCGTTCGCCGAGATCGGCATGGGCTTCTTCTTCCTCGGCATGGTGGGATATTGCATTGAAGTGATGAACTTCTTCGCCATGCCGTTCCTCTCCATCTTTGTGTGCGGTTACTTCTGGGCCGGCTGTTCGAAGCTGTGGCAGGAGCAACAGGCCAGGATGCGGTTTGAACGCGAAGCGCGCAAGGTGGAACTGGAAGCGGTCAGCTAGAGAGCGCCGCCTACCAGAGCCCAAGCACCTTCCACCAGGCGAAACCCACGGTTCCCCACACCGCCAGGTGGCACAGCGAGACGGCGAATCCGATGCGCCACCAGTCTTTCAAGGGCACATAACCCTGCGCGAAGAACATGGGCGAGGGGGTGGTGCCGTAGTTGGTCAAGCCGGCGCTGAGGTTGGCGAAGCAGGCGAAGCCGAAAACGACGAACCCGAGAGGAGCGCCCTTGGCTGCCAGCAGGGCGAGGAAGGGCGCGTACATGGCCAGCAGGTGCGCGGTGATGCTGGCGAACATGTAGTGCGCGTAGTAGAAGATCAACAGCGCCACCAGCAGCAGCGGAAGCCATTCCAGGGTGCTGAACTGGGCGCCCACGCCGGTGGCGAAGGCAGTGGCCACGCCGTGCTCGTTGAGCGCCTTGCCCAGCCGCAGCAGCCCGCCGTACCAGATGAAGATGCTCCAGGCGGCCTTTTCGCTGATGATGTCATCCCACTCCAGCACGCCTGTCAGGAGCAGTGCGATGCAGCCGCACAGGGCGGCCACGGTAATGTCGATGCCGGTCCAGCTTGAGCTGACCCAGGCGCCGCACACACTGGCGAAGACCACCGCCAGGATCTTCTCCTTCACTGACATCGGCCCCATCTTGGCCAATTCCGTGCGGGCGAACTCAGCCGCGGCTGGCGTGTGTTTCACTTCGGGCGGATAGAGCTTCATCACCACCCACGGAACCAGCGCCAGCGAGCAGAGCCCCGGGACGATGGCGGCGATCAGCCATCCGCCCCAGGTGACCTTGTACCCGAAACTGCCCGCCATTTGCGCGGCCAAGGGATTGCTTGCCTGCCCGGTGAAGAACATGGCCGCGGTGACGCAGATGCTCTGGTAGACGGCGGCCATCAGATAGGCGCCCATGCGGGACGATGTCGCCCCAGGCGTGGAACCGTAGAGCTCCGAGATGGAGCGCGCCACGGGCAGGATGACGCCTCCGGAACGTGCTGCGTTGGAGGGGATGATGCTGGCCAGAACCATGTCGGAGAGCCCCAGCGCGTAGCAGACACCCAGGGTGCTGGAGCCGAACAGACGCACGAAGCCGAGCGCGATGCGGCGGGCCAGGCCCGTATTGATCAGCGCGCGAGAGATGAAGAACGCCGCCTGCACCAGCCAGACGGTGGAATCGGCGTACCCGCCCAACGCGTCGGAGAGCTTCATGCCGCCCACCAGCGGGGCCAGGGTGATGGCCATCAGCACTAGAGCGCCGGCGGGCACCGGCTGGATAATGGACCCTGCGACGGTGGCCAGGAAGAGTCCGGTCAACTGCCACGCCTGCGGCGTGAGAGTCGCCGGCCTGGGAATGCCGAAGACCACAACCAGGTACAGGGCCACCACACCGGCCAGCCCCCACACCATGCGCTTACGATCCATTACCGTTTCTGACATCGACTTCTGAGTCTACACAGGCAGCGCTGTTTCCGCACGTGCCGCTTGACACCTCCGGGCCTCGGGCTTGTTAATGGAACTAACTCCTTCTTTCGTCTGGGACACATGGTCAACCTCTATCTGCGGTACGGCCTCGCGGCCGCGATTGCCTCACTATCACTGTCTGCGCAGGGCACGGCGACACTTGCCGGCCATGTGACCGACCCTTCGGGATCGGCCGTGCCGGCGGCTCGTGTGGTGGTGGAGAACACCGTGACCAAGTACCGCGCAGAGGCGGAAAGCGGCCCCGACGGCGCCTTCGCCATCCGCAGCATCCCTTTCCACACCTATCAGGTCAGCGTGTCCAGAGCGGGTTTCGAGGAGTGGCGGCAGAACATCAGCCTGCGTTCCACGGTGCCGTTCGTTCTCAGCGCAAAGCTCGAACTGGCCGCCTCGGCGGAAAGCGTCACGGTCAACGCGGGCGAATCGGCGTTGCTGGTGGATCCGGAGGAGACAGGGACGCACGTTCAGATGAACCAGGGTGATATCGACCGGCTGGCGCGCCAGGTGGGCAACCGCGGGCTGGAGTCGGTTATTGTCACCTTCCCCGGATTCGCGCAGAACGCCAACGGGGCCATCCATCCGCGCGGCGCGCACAACCAGATGACGTTCGTCATCGACGGAATGCCCATCTCCGACCAGCTCAACGGCGCCTTCGCCAATGCCGTGGACCCCAACATCGTGCAGACGGTGGAGTTGTTCACCGGCAACATTCCGGCCGAGTACGGCGCGAAGGTCTCGGCCGTGGCCAATGTGACGACGCGGCCCGGGCTCGGCTTCGGGCGCAGATTCGGCGGCTCGCTTTCGCTGAACGCGGCGCGTTACGGCCTGCTCTCGCAGGTGACGCAGGTGGCGGGCGAGTCGGGCCGGGTGGGCTACTCGGCCACGGTCAACACGATGAAGACCAACCGTTACCTGGATGCCGTCTCGCTCAATAACCTGCACAACGGTGGCAACTCGGAGCGCGGCTTCTTCCGCATCGACATGCAGGCCGGCGCGCGGCACCTGTTCCGCATCAACGGAATGACGGGCCGGTCCTCGTTCCAGCTGGCCAACTTGCGCTCCCAGCACGCCAATCGCATGGATCAGCGCCAGATGCTCAGGGACGCCTCGGGCTCCTTCTCGTGGATTTACACGATCGACGCGCGCACTACGCTGGAGTCCACCACGTCCTATCGGACCACCGACGCGCGCCTGTCCCCCAGCGCGGGCGATACGCCGGTGACGGCCTCACAAGAGAGGCACCTTTCGACCTTCACCACCGGAGCGCGCTTCAACACGATCCGCGGAGTGCACAACCTGCGCGCCGGCTTTGACATTCAGCGCTTTCCGGTCAGCGAGAGCTTCAGTTTCGGCATCACCGGGCGCGGCTTCAACGATCCCGCGTCGGAGTCCTACAATCCGAACCTGCTGCAGTACGACCTCACGCGCGGAGGCGGCCACTTCCGCTTCGCCGGCAGACGGACCGGCGGCCTGTACTCTGCTTTCATCCAGGACAGCATCAAGCTGGCGCGCTGGCAGTTCACTCTGGGGCTGCGGCTGGACGCCTACCGCTTTCTCGTCGATGGCTCGCAGGCGCAGCCGCGGCTGGGGGCGTCGTATCACATCCGCGAGAGCGGCACGGTTCTGCGCGCCTCCTACAACCGCCTCTACCAGACTCCGCCGAACGAGAATCTGTTGCTGTCGAGTTCCGCGCAGGCCGCTTCGGTGGCGCCGCCGGGCGTGAACGAGGCGCTGGGCTCGGCCGTGGTGCTGATCCGGCCGGAGAGGCAGGACTTCGTCGAGGCCGGTGTACAGCAAGCGCTGGGCAAGCGCGCCGGGCTGAACGTGAGCTACTACCACAAGCAGGCTCGCGACCAGCAGGACAACAACAACTTCCTCAACACCGGCGTCATCTTCCCCATTACGCTGTCGAAGATCCGCGTGAACGGCCTGGAGACCCGCCTGGTGGTCCCGCCCATGCGCGGTCTTTCCGGGACGCTGAGCGTCACTCACTCCCGAGCCGTCTCCACGCCTCCCTTCAGCGGCGGCCTCTATATCGGTAACGACGCTGTGGACGCGCTCTCCGCCGGACCGTTTGTCATCGATCACGATCAACCGCTGGCCATCCACGGCGTCCTTTCGTGGAATCACAAGAGTGGCTGGTATGCGACCTTCTCCGCACGCCACGACTCAGGGCTGGTGGCCAATCCGTCGGATCCCGCCGAGGTGGCGCGCGACCCGGACTTCAGCGACCTGCTGCCGTATGTCAACCTCACCGCCAGTCCCGCTCGTGTGAGGCCGAGGACCGTGATGGATTACGGCGCCGGTTTCGAGCGCACGAGAGACGGCCGCCGCCGCTGGGACATCTCTGCGCAGGTCTCGAACCTGACCAACAGGACGGCTCTCTACAACTTCCAATCGGTCTTTGTCGGAACCAGGGTGGTCCAGCCGGTGACAGTGGGGCTTCGCTTTCGCGCCCATTTCTGATTCATTATGAGCTATGGAAGTCATCGTGCTTGCCGACGACCTCACCGGTGCGCTGGAGGCCGGAGCTCAGTTTGCCGGTGCGGGCGCAGTCGCTGTTGTCCTGACGAAGGACCCGCCGAAGTTCGACGTGCCAGTGGTGATCATCGATACGGAGACGCGCCACCTCGCCCCTCCTGAGGCCGCCCGGCGCGTCTTCCGGCATGCTCAGTGGGCGAAGGATGCGGGAGTGGCGCTGATATACAAGAAGACCGACTCCACTCTGCGCGGCAACATCGGAGCTGAATTGGGAGCTCTGCTGGGCGCTTTTCCAGGCAGGCGGCTCACCTATGCGCCTGCCTACCCGCAGTTGGGGCGCACCGTGGTCCACGGCCGGCTCCTGCTTGACGGCCTTCCCGTCGAACAGACTCCATTCGCCGGGGACCCGATCGACCCGGTGACGGAGAGCAATATCGAGGTTGTGCTGGTGAGGCAGGGAGCGCCGCTGGGTTCCAT
>JACRKW010000177.1 GCA_016215215.1 Acidobacteriota bacterium | reverse complement strand
CGGAGGCTCCCACTGATGCATCGCACCTAGGCCGAAATCCCGCTCGACCGGATCGCGGCCAACTACCATGCGCTCCGCGCCGAGGCCGGCCCGCAAGTGATCACCGCCCCTGTGGTCAAGGCCAACGCATACGGCCACGGCTCGGCGGAAGTGGCGCGTCGCCTCGAAGCCGAAGGCGCGCCCTGGTTCTGCGTCAGCAACGCCGCCGAAGGCGTGGTCCTCCGCGACGCCGGCATCTCCGCGCGCATTCTGGTCATGGGCGGCTGCCTCGACTTCGAACGGAATACCCTGTTGGGCTACGACCTCACCCCCGTGGTCCATTGCCCGGCGCAGCTCCGCGACCTCGATCGTCTCGCCGGCCACAGTGGATGCAGCTTGACGTATCACTTGAAGCTCGACACCGGCATGGGGAGACTAGGCGCGCGCGCGCCGCTGCCGGAGCTCATCGAGGCCGTCCGCCAGGCCCGCCACGTGCACCTGGAAGGCCTGATGACGCATTTCGCTTCGGCCAACGACTTCGTCTCCGGCCAGACCGCGGAGCAGATGGCTGGCTTTGAGAGCGCCGTTCAGACCTTTCGCGCCGCCGGTCTCGCGCCTCCGCTTCTTCATCTCTCCAGCAGCGGGCCCGTCGCTTATGGCCTCTGCCGGGCCTACGGCAAGCTGGTGCGTCCGGGACTCGCGCTTTATGGCTACGTGAGCCCCGCGCTCGGTACGCCCCCGCACGCGCGCCGGGAGCGGCGGTCGGCTATGGCGCCCTCTGGCGCGCCCCACGCCGCTCCCTCATCGCCGTGGTCGCCGCGGGCTACGCAGACGGCATCCCGCATCAGCTCTCCAACCGCGGCCACGTCCTCGCCGCCGGCCGCCTCGCCCCCATCGTAGGCGCCGTCTCCATGGACCTGATTACTGTCGATGTGACGGACACTCCCCAACTCCGGCCGGGCGATGCCGTTACGCTACTCGGTGAAGAAGAGACCGCCCGTTACAATGCCGGCGATATGGCCGCTGAGGCCGGAATCATCCCCTACGCCGTGCTGTGCGGCATCGGCAACCGCGTGAGGCGGGTGTACACCTCGCCTACCGCGGCAGAGTAGGAAGCTTCAGCGCCCGCCGTCATCCGCCAGCGCCGCCGCGGCGTATCCCGTTGCCGCGTCCTGCATGAACCGGATCTGATTGGATCCAGCCGGGTAGCTCTTGTTCATCGACATCGCAGCCCAGGCGCCGCTTCTTGCATCCTGGTGGGCCCGCAGCCACGCCAGCGCGCGCTTCAGCACAGGCTCGCGAACTCCAACGCCTGCTTGCCTCAAGACGAATGCCGTGTACGCCGTGGCGTAACCGTTGGACCCGGGCCCTGCCTCGGGCGCCTCGGGATGCACCTTGAATGGGCCCAGCGACGCAATCGTCCATCCGCCGTCGGCCTGCTGCTTGCGGGCGATCTCGGCCATCAGCGCCTTGCGTTCCTGCTTCGTCATGACTGCGGGCAACTTACTCGAGGCCCACAGCAACGCAATCCGGTTGTGCAGCGGCTGGCCGGACCTCGCACCTCGCAGGTACGTCATCAGTGCCTCCACGCCCTTCCGTACCTCCGCGCGCCGTTGATACTCCGCCGGTGTCGAGCCCGCCGCCACCGCCGACAGCGACGCCCCGAAGAAGATCGAGTCCGAGGCTTCCCAGGGATCCAGGTGTAAAGAGAACCAATCCCATGCCCCCTTGGACGGCCCCTCTTTCAACTGGAGCGACCAGAGCCTCTCGAATGCCTGCCCGGCTTCGGCCGGCAGCCGTGCCGCCCCCGCGCTGGCGTTGGCCAGCAGCAACGCCGCCATCACGCTCTCCACTCCAATCGCTTGTGCCGCCCTCTCGTCGCCTTCCTTGGCGTTCCTCTTCGTCACCCGCGAGCGGAGCGCGTTCAGCAGCCCGCTCTCGTACTTTGTCGGTTCGGATTCGTTCAGCGCGCGCCTCAGGGCCTGACGCCCCAGCAGGTAAGGCAATCCCGTGTGGCACGACAGGCACGGTGCGCCCTGTGCGTTGGCGGCCGGCCAGGCGAACCACTCCTGTTGTCGTCCGTCCAGATACGCCGCGGCCGCCTTCGCGTCCCAGTCAGCTGCCGCCGCCGTGCCGGCCAAAGCCAGCGCGGCCACAATGCGCGTCAACATGAGTGCCCCTCCAGACCTACACGTCAACTACACGTGAACTGTAGTGCAACTGCTACACGTCCAGGTTTCGTACGTCCAGCGCGTTGTCCTCGATGAACTTGCGCCGCGCTTCCACATCCTCGCCCATCAGTGTCGAGAAGATCTCTTCGCACTCTACAGCATCTTCCAGCTTCACCTCGAGCAACGTCCGCTTCTCGGCGTCCATCGTCGTCTCCCAAAGCTGGTCCGGGTTCATCTCGCCCAGCCCCTTATAGCGCTGCACGCTGCAATCGCGGGTGCCTTCGCCCTTCAGGTAGCTGATCAGGTCGCGCCAGTTGGTGATCGTCTCCCGGCGCGATTCCTTCACCACCACGAAGGGCGGCTGGTTGAACTTCTGCGTCTGCCGTGCCAGCACCCGCAGGCGCTTGTACTCCGGCTGCGACGCCAGGTCCACCCCGACGTGCCGGTCGCCGTGCGAATCGTCGTGGTACACGATCGTCCACGCCGAATGCTCCTCGTCCGGCTCCAATCGCACCTTGAGCTTTGGGCTGGCCATCGCTGCCGCGGCGCGTCTCAGCTCTGCTTCGTTGCTGAAGTCGGCTTTGGTGTCGATGGCGTAGTTCGGGTCGGCCAGCACCTCCACCACGCGCGTCTCCCGCAGCCGCCGTTCGAGCCTTGTGAAGATCTGCTGGAACTCGTCCAACGACATCAGGAAATTGCGCAGCTCACCGCCCTCGAACTTCCCGGTAGTTCCGTTTTCGCCCACCAGCACGTGGACGTTCTCCGTTGCGCGCCGCAGAATCTCGCGGACGTACTCCTGATCGTTCTTGATGTACTTCTCGCTCTTGCCCTTCTTGATGCGGTACAGCGGCGGCTGCGCCACGTACACATGCCCGCGGGTGATCAGCTCCTGCATGTGCCGGAAGAAGAACGTCAGCAGCAGCGTGCGGATGTGGCTGCCGTCCACGTCGGCGTCCGTCATCAGGATGATCTTGTGATAGCGCAGCTTTGTGGCATCGAAGTCGTCCCTGCCGATCCCTGTGCCGATGGCCGTGATCATGGCCCGGATCTCTTCGTGCCCCAGCATCTTGTCGTAGCGGGCCTTTTCCACGTTGAGGATCTTGCCCTTCAACGGCAGAATCGCCTGATACCGCCGGTCGCGTCCGGTCTTGGCTGTGCCCCCCGCCGACTCGCCCTCCACCAGGAACAACTCGCAGCGTTCAGGATCCTTCTCCTGGCAGTCCGCAAGCTTGCCCGGCAGCCCGCCGGAATCCAGCGCACCCTTGCGCCGTGTCAGTTCGCGCGCCTTCCGCGCGGCTTCGCGCGCCCGCGACGCCTCCAGCGCCTTGCCGACGATCCTCTTCATCACCGGCGGGTTTTTGTCGAAGTACTCCGTCAGCTTTTCGTTGACGATCGTCTGCACCTGGCCGCTGATGTCGGAGTTCAACTTGCCCTTCGTCTGCCCCTCAAACTGCGGTTGCGGCAGCTTCACGCTCACCACCGCCGTCAGCCCTTCCAGAACGTCGTCGCCGCTGAGGTTGTCCTTGGCTTCCTTCAGCAGGTTCGCCGCCTTGGCGCAGGCGTTCAGCGTGCGCGTCAGCGCCGTCCTGAATCCTGTCAGGTGCGCGCCGCCGTCTTTCGTGTTGATGTTGTTGGCGTAGGTGAAGATCTGGTCGGAGTAGCTGTCGTTCCACTGCATCGCGATGTCGATGGTCACGATGCCCCCGCCGGGCATTTCGCGCTCGCCCTCGATGCTGATCGGCCGGTCGTGCAGCACGTTCTTGCCGCGGTTCAGGTGCTTGATGAACTCGGCGATGCCGCCTGAGTAGTAGAACTCGTGCGAGCGCACCGGCTCCACGCGCTCGTCGCTCAGTGTCACCTTCAATCCGCGGTTCAGGAAAGCCGTCTCTCTCAGCCGCGTTGAAAGCGTGTCGAAGTTGAACTTCGTCGCCTCCATGATCGTCCCGTCCGCCTTGAACGTGATTTTCGTTCCCGTCTTGCTGCCGGCCTTGCCTGTCCGCGTCAAGGGCCCCTTCGGCAGCCCGCGCTCGTAGTCCTGCTCCCACGTCGATTTCTCGCGCCAGATCTCCAGGTGGAGCAGCTCAGACAGGGCGTTCACGCAGCTCACGCCTACCCCGTGCAGCCCGCCCGACACCTTGTACGTGTTGGCGTCGAACTTCCCGCCGGCGTGCAGCTTCGTCATCACGATCTCAGCCGCCGATACGCCGAACTCTTCCTTGATCCCTACCGGGATGCCGCGCCCGTTGTCGACGATCGTAATCGAGTCGTCGATGTGGATGGTAACGTTGATCTCGTTGCAGTAGCCCGCCATCGCCTCGTCGACGGAGTTGTCCACCACTTCGTAAACCAGGTGGTGCAAGCCCATCTCGCTCGTCGAGCCGATGTACATCGCCGGCCGGAGGCGCACGGCCTCCAGCCCTTCCAGTACCTTGATGCTGCTGGAATCGTAGTTGCCAGGAGTGCTCAAATTATCCTCGTCCTTGTCTCGCCCGCTCAGATGCGCATCGGCATCACGACATAGCGGTACTTGTAGTTCACGCCGTCGCCCGATGGAGTCAGTTCACCCGCGCTCTGTGCGTCCTTGAAATGAAACGCCGCCTTCGACTCCGGCAGCGCGCGCAGGAAGTCCATCAGGTACTGCGCATTGAATCCGATTTCCACCGTCGGCCCGCCGTAGTCGACACCCAGGCTCTCCTCCGATTCGCCGCTCTCCGAGAGCGATGAATGAATCGTCGCCTCGTTGTCCGCAAAGCGGATCTTGATCGCTCTTGTCCGTTCATCGGAGAACTGCGCCACGCGCTCGATCGACGCCCGCAACTCGTCCCGGTCCAGTTCCACCGTGTGCGAATGCGACTTCGGCAACACCCGCTCGAAATCCGGAAAGTTCCCCGTCAGCTTGCGGCTGATCAGCAGGCGCGATCCCAACTGGAAGAAGAGGTGATTCTCGTCGCCGGAGAAACCAACTACGGCGTCCTTTGCTTCCGCATCGGCGGCCAGCTTCATAATCTCCGCCATCGCCTTGCGCGGCAGCAGAGCCCGGTAGTTCGCCTCGCTCTCCAGCGGATTTTCGCACTCCACCAGCGACAGCCTGTGACCATCGGTCGCCACCATTGTCAGCGTCCGGCCTTTGATCTGGATCAACGCACCGTTCAGCGTGAAGCGTGACTCCTCCGCCGATATCGCGAAGATCGTCTTACTGATCATCCCCGCCAGCACGCCGATCGGGAACTGGGCCACTGTCTCCGCCATCTGCGGCAACTCTGGATAGCTTTCCCGCGACATGCCTGCGATACGCGTCTTCGACCGGCCGCATGTCAGGCTCGCCCAATGGCTGTCACTGAACTTCACCACCACGTCGGCGTCCGGAAGCAGCCGCACATAGTCCAGCAGCCTCTTTGCCGGGATCGTTCCCGCCCCCGCGGACTTCACCACTGCCGGCGCCGAACAACGGATTCCCAACTCCAGGTCCGTCGCCGTCAGCATCACCCGGTCTCCCGACACCTCCAACAGCACGTTGGAGAGAATCGGAATCGTCGTCTTCTTCTCCACCACGCCCTGTGAGAGGTTCAGCTCGCGAACCAGATCGGCTTTGCTGACGGTGAACTCCATGGAACCGCTCCCTCTTCTCCTGCTTCTTGTCTGTTGTTGACTACAGGTCCTTCTCTATCGGATTCGTAGGGCCTGTGGAAATGTCAATTTCTCTCTAAATTATACAAAACTTGGAGCCTTGCCGGATCGGTCAAGTGTGCAAAGCTCCTTCTCGCTGTCTGGGAGACTTGGACCCCCATCCGGAACTCACAGACTTCCACCGTTCGTCCCGGCCAGACTCTGTGGAAATCATCATAAGGCTAATTGAATGAGTCAAGTACGCTGTGGATGAGCCTGTTCAAATTCGGATCAGACTGTCTTAGGTCCTCCACCTTCCTCACCGAGTGCAACACCGTCGTGTGATGCTTCCCTCCGAAGTGACGCCCGATCTCCGGCAGCGACGCCGACGTCAGTTCCTTGCACAGGTACATCGCCACCTGGCGCGGCCGAGCGATTTCGTGCGCGTTCGTCTTTTGCTTCAGTTGTGAAGGCTGCATCGAATACCGCTCCGCCACCACTTTCATCACCGCGTCAATCGTCACGCGCCGTTCCTGCGACGGCAGTAGTTGCTTCAGCGACTGTTGCGCCATGGCAATGTTGATGGGCGCCTTGGTGACCGATGAGTACGCCAGCAGTTTGGTCCAAGCACCCTCAAGCTCACGCACGCTCGACTTCGTCTTGGTGGCAATGAAGATCCTGACATCCTCAGGCAGAGACACGCCGTCCAACTCTGCCTTCTTGTCCAGGATCGCCATCTTGGTCTCCAGGTCCGGCGGCTGCACGTCCACCATCAAGCCCCACTCAAACCGCGACCGCAGGCGTTCCACCAGCCCGGGTGTGTTCTTCGGCATCTGATCGCTGGTGATGACGATCTGTTTCTGATGGTCGTAGAGCTCGTTGAACGTGTGGAAGAACTCCTCCTGCGTCCGTTCTTTCCCCGCCAGCGAGTGCACGTCGTCGATCAGCAGGGCGTCCGCCGTGCGATAGTGCTGATGGAACGACGCCATCCGGTCCGTGCGGATCGAGTGGATCATCTCGTTCATGAACCGCTCGCCGCTGGTGTAGACAATACGCATCCCCGCGCCGCTGTTCAGCAACGCCCGGCCGATGGCGTGGATCAGGTGCGTCTTGCCCATCCCGCTTCCGCCATAGATGAACAGCGGGTTGTAGCTCTTCGACGGCGAAGTGGCCACTGCCAGCGCCGCTGCGTGCGCAAACTGGTTGCACGAACCCACCACGAACGTATCGAACGTGAACCGCGGATTCAGATGGCTGGCCACTGACGGAAACTCAACCCCGTCTCCGTTTTGGTTGCCGTTGTGAACGGGTCTTTGCACCACCTCCGGCGCCTGCGTCAGCAGCGGCGCCAGCTCATACCGGATCTCGCGCACCGGTAAGCTCAGTTCCTTGATGACATGCGCCACTTTGGGAGCGTACTCGCTCTCCAGCCAGCCTCGCGTCACCTCATCTGGTACCGCAACCCGTAGTCTCGATCCATCCAGATCCAGATACTCAGTCCGCGCCACCCAGTTCTGATAGGCCTCCGAGGTCAGCTTGTGGTGTAGTTGTTCTTTGATCGCTTCCCACGTGTTTTTTTCCAACATGGACCCACATCACTCCCACACTATTCCCACATGTTTTCCACAGTGTGAAAATCATCAGTCTCCAGCTGTTTCGCTGAGCCCCTGTGATCCCTCCGAACAAAGGCGAAACCGCTTGGAAGGACCGTCCCACGGCTTCCGCCACCACACGGGCGATCAACAGAATAACACAATTCACATGTAGTCCAAGCGGTTGCGTAACATATTTGTAAACTATTGATTATAAACAACTACCTACACTTGAAGGCCCAGTCGGTTTCACCACCATTTCCACAGTTTTTTGTTCCGGATTGCACGCAACACACTGAAGCCACGAGCTCAAGGGTACTACTCTTCCCCCCGCCCTTCCTCCCGCCCATTTGACAGACCGCGCTCCTCGGAGCAAGAATGAAAGAGTACCACTGGGCGGGAGTAACTCAGCTGGTAGAGTGCAACCTTGCCAAGGTTGATGTCGCGGGTTCGAATCCCGTCTCCCGCTCCATGTATCCCCCCACAAAGCGCCTTCGCTATACTGGCCCCCATGGCGCCTCCCCGGCCACCCGACGACGCGGCCGAGTTCCGTCCGGCCGAGTTCTGGCAGGAAGAGGCTCGCGCCAGCCGCGCTGACATCCGCCGCCAGTTCATCCGCTGGACGCTGGTCTTCATCGCGCTGGTTTGCGCCGTGATCTTCGCACTCTGGTGGGCCGGCTCCACCGTCCACTTCAGCGCCTCGCGCGTCGACGAGTCCACCAGGCCTACCTGGCGACTTTTCGGCGTTGTCACCGACGCCGCCACCGGCGAAGCGGTCCCCTTCGCCCGTATCGCCGATGACCCTCACGGCCGGTTTCCCCACTTTCAGGCCACCGCCGACCACCTCGGCCACTACGAGCTCCTCACTATCGCCGAAAAACACTCCGTTGTCGTATCCGCCCTCGGCTACCGCCCTGCCAGCGCCGCCATCGGCCGCAATTGGTTCCTCTGGATGCCCTCCGGCGACCAGCGTCTCGACGTCACCCTGACGCGTGAATGAAAGCCGCGTGAATGAAAGGAGCCCTCCCACAATGTCCTGGAGAGCCGTCGGTTTGGGACTGGCGGGCGGCTTCGGCGTGCTTTGTGCATTAGCCAACCGCAGCGCCTTCTTCCCCATGCGCTTTCCCGAAGGAGAATGGGACCAGCAGGCCGCCGCCGGAGCACAGGACGTCTGGATCACGCCCCGCCTCCACGCCTGGTGGAAACCCGCCCCCGAGGCCCGCTGCGCCACTCTCTTCCTTCACGGCAACGCCGGCAACGTCACCCACCGCGCGCCTGCCATGATCGAGATCGCCGCCGCCGGCTCTTCCGTGCTCGTCCCCGACTACCGCGGCTACGGCCGCAGTTCCGGCTGGCCGACCGAGTCAGGCGTGTATGACGATGCCCGCCTCGCCTGGCGCCATCTCCTCGCCCAAGGCTTCGCGCCCAACCGCATCATCCTCCACGGCGAATCGCTCGGCACTGCCGTCGCCGTGCGCCTTGCCTCCGAGGTCCGTCCCGCCGGTATCATCCTGGAAGCGCCCTTCCCTTCGGCACGCGCTGTCGCAGCCCGCGTGCTTCCGGGCCTCGGACCGCTCCTGGTGTGGGGTTTCGACTCCCGTTCCCGCGTTGGTCTTGTTCGCGCGCCGCTGCTCTTCATCCAGGGCGATCGCGACGAAGTCATCGACTACTCCCTCGGCCGCGCCCTCTACGACGCCGCTCCCCAGCCCAAGGAGTTCTGGACCGTTCCCGGCGCCCACCACAACGACATCCAGTTCGCCGCCGGTCCCGCTTACCGCGAACGGCTGCGGCTGTTTATGATAAACGCATGCGCCGCCGCTCTCTCCTCGCCCTCCCAACCCTGATCCCCGCGGCGCTTGCCGCTCCCCCCAAGACCCCGCCGCTGGCCGAACGCATCTCCGTTTTCGGCCGCTCCTGGGCTGTCATCTCCGCCGCGGAATGGACCGTCGAGTCCGGCGCTCTCCACCTCACCGCCGCCCGCCCCCAGCAGGCCGACCCCCGGCGGCCCATCCAGTTCGCCCTCGCCGAGTCCGAACCCATCGGCAAGTTCACCATGGAAGTCGAGGTGCGCCGGCTCGCGCCCAAGGGCTCGCTCATTCTCGTATACGCCTGGCAGAAGGACGGCTACTTCAACTACGTCCACCTCTCCGACGACGAAGCCTCCAAGGTCGAAGTCCACAACGGCATCTTCCACTGCTATGGCGGCGACCGCGTCCGCATCAGCCCCACCGCCGGCCCGGCCACCCTTCCCACCGCCGGCTGGCACAAGGTGAGAATCTCCTACGATGCAGCCTCCGGCACTGTCCAGGCCTGGGTGGACGGCCAGACCAGCGCCTCTCTGAAAGCCGTCGACCTCAGCCTCTCGGCCGGCCGCATCGGTCTCGGCAGTTTCTTCAACACCGCATCCTTCCGCAACTTCACGCTCACCACCTGATCTCCTCCCCGCCCATCAGCACCAACCCCAGCACCGCCGCGTCCCGCCGGTCGAACTCCACGGGAACCAGCTTGCCCTCGTACCAGCGCGAGATCGCCAGCGTTGCCAGCACAGCATTTGTTTCCCTGACGCCCATCGATCGCAGCAGGTCGTTCACACTCCCGCCCACCGGCACGTATTGATCCGTTCCGTTGGCCCGCACGCGCAGCTCCGCTCCAATCACCATCTCTTTCGGTACCGCCACGCACGCCGCTCCGCGCGCGGCGGCGCTTGAACAGAATCCTTCCGGATCCGTCTCGAACTCCGCCGATGCCTTCTCTCGCGCCTCAGCCGACCCTGCCGCAATCAGCGCGATCCGCCGATGCCCGGAGATGCTCCAGCTCCGGAAGAACAGCCTCAGGTAGGTCATCCCAGCCGGCAGGTGCAACACCTCGGAGTCCGCCGCCTGCCCCTTCTGAATCATCCCGGCGATGTTCGCCTCAGAGCCCGCGGCGCTCACCACCACGCCGCCCTTTGGCGCCGCCCGCAGTTCGTAGAATGACGTCAGATACCCGGTCACCTTGCCCTGCTCCCGAACGGGCTCCACGGCTCGCAAGTGGAACTGCGGCTCCAGGTCCACGTACCCCCGCAACGCATATTCCCCATACCGCAGCCGGTACAGCGCGCCAGACGGAAGGCTGAAGCGGTCGATCAGCCTCTGCTCCAGTGGAAGCACCTCGCTCTCCGCCAGGCAGCCTGCCTTTGCCTGGCTCTTCAACCCTGGCCGCAACACGTCGTCAAACCAGTTCGACGCCACTACCACCGGATCCCCGGTCCCCGGCATCGCTGTCCCAGGTATCCACGTGCCCGGGATCGGCGCCAGCGACTTCACCTCCGCCCGTACCATCGCGTCTCTCCCCCGCCACCGCAAGGAAACTTCCCGCGTATCGATCCGGCAGTTCTTCTTTCCGCCCGCCCGCGCTTTCTTCAACCGGAACTCCGCCGGCTCCCGTTGCGCACGCGGCGGCACAAGCACGTGCCCTCTCTCCACCGGTGTCACCTGCCAGCGGGCCGCCGGGCGCCGCGCCGCGCAGCCCGCCAACAACAGCGCCGCCGCCAGACCGGCAACTCGCCATAGTGCCGTCATCACCATAGACTCTCAGATCCCGCTGGAGGCCTGGAGGTTCCTTGCTATCCTGAATCTGCCCCCGCCATGTTCCTGAAAATCCTCTCGCACCCCGTCTTCGTCAACCTCAATTTCCACATGCCCATGCTGGTGGATCTCTCCCACCCCCTCATTCTCCTCACCGGCGAAAACGGCTGCGGCAAGTCCACGCTCCTCTACTCCATCTCCTACGCCCTCCAGGACAAGGAGATCGAAGGCTTCGTCTACCGCCTGGAGAACCGCATCCCATCCTCCAAGGTCTTCCTCTTCGACGCCGAGCAGCACAACCCCCGCATTCACCTCGATCTCTTCGACAACAACCCCCGCATGAAGGAGTTCGTCCAG
>JACRKW010000169.1 GCA_016215215.1 Acidobacteriota bacterium | reverse complement strand
GGGCTTTTCCTCCGCCAAGACGTACGACCTTGAAGTCTGGATGCCCGGCCAGGACGCCTTCCGCGAGATCTCGTCCTGCTCCAACTTCGAGAGCTTCCAGGCGTGCCGCGCCGGCATCCGATGCAAGCTTGCCAAGGGCAAAACCGAGTTCGCCCATACCCTGAACGGCAGTGGCCTGGCGGTGGGCCGCACCTGGGTCGCCATCGTCGAAAACTACCAGCAGCAGGACGGCTCCATCGTCCTGCCGGAGGCTCTCCGGCCTTACCTCAACGCCGAGCGTATCGCCCCGGACGGGAAGCTCGTCTAGCCACGGAGCATGAAAAACGCGGCGGCGAAAGACGGCAGTCACAACTGATTGAGATTTTTTGCGCCGCGTTATCCCCTTTGATTCGAGCCGCATAGCCCAACCAAACCCGGCCCGGTGGGTCGGGATTCGAATTCGTGATGGTACTCCTTCGCGCGGCTGGACACACCCAGCCCTGCACACAGGAGGTTGTCGCATCACATGCTTCGCTCACGCTCTTTGTTCCGCTCTCTGGCCCTGTTGGCCACCCTCGGGGCCGCTCTTTCGGCCGCCCCGCCGTTGACCCAGATCCACGATCTGCTCTACAAGGCCGACGGCTCGCCGTTCACCGGCGCGGCGACGATCAGTTGGCGGTCGTTCACCGCCGCCGACACGTCGAACATCCCCACCAACTCCATTACTGTCCAGGTGGTGGGCGGATTGCTCCGTGTCCGCCTCGTGCCCACCACCAACGCCGCCGGCGCTGCCTACTACATCGTCCGGTTCAACGCCGACGGCAAGACGCAGTTCACTGAACTCTGGGCCGTCCCGCCCAGCGCGATCCCTGTGGCCGTGAAGGACATCCGCATCCCCTCGCCGCCGGGCTCGAACGTCACGCCGCCGCCCAGCGTGGTCCTCATGGCGGATGTCTCAGGTCTGGTCGAGGCTCTGGCCGACCGCCCCACCAAGAGCATCGGCTTCGCTCCCGGCCGCGCGGCCATTATCGACGCCATGGGCGAAATGGTCGCTGTCAGCGGCTCCCCGTCCGACTGCGTCAGGGTGGACGGCACCGCCGGCCCATGCGGCCTTTCAGGTAACACCTTACCCGGGTTTGTCGACATGGAGACGCCCTCCGGCCTCATCAATGGCGTGAACACCGACTTCACGCTGGCCCAGGCGCCGTCTCCGGCCACGAGCCTGCATCTTTACCGGAACGGAATCCTGCAACGGCCGTCGGTCGACTATCTGCTCAGCGGCAACGGTGTGACGTTTCTTATCGTCGCTACACCACAGACCGGAGACCTACTCTCGGCCAGCTATCGGACCCCGCCGCAATAGGTGGAGATAGGGGCAAGCAGCTCAGGTGGTCCGGTTGTCAACTCAGGTATTCACCTGATTCTTTTTGCGGCGCGCCGCAGGCACGCTGGTACCAAAGGAACAGAAGTGCTAGACAGGCTGTGGCGTCTCGCCTTGCGAATTCGCATCATCAGAGACAACAGGGCTCAAGACCTCATTGAGTACGCCCTCTTGCTCTCCTTGGTTGCTCTTGTCGGCGCCTCTCTGTTCCCCGGGATTGACTCCAGTATTGTGCGAATCTTCCGGAAGGTCACCCGAGTGCTTGCCGGCCGCGGACAACACCACGAAGAAGAAGAGGGAGAATAGCCGATTACGGCTTGGATGGGTCTGGAGCCGGCGATCCGAATTGAACGGACGACCCTCTCATTACAAGTGAGATGCTCTACCTACTGAGCTACGCCGGCCCTCTGAAAGCCATTTTACCAGCTTCGCGGCGGTGATCAGGTGACTCCCGCGCCAGGCCGTGCGCATCCAAGAGGAAGAGATGAGGGAAGCCTACGATCTGCTGCCCGTTCCGCTGATGGCCGGCATCATGATTTTCGGCATCGTGCTGGTGCTGGCCGCCTGCGCGCCGACGGCTTGGGTGGACCGCGTCCACAAGTTCATCGCCAAGCGCCGCCTATACCGGTAGCGCCTTCTGTTAGCGTGGGTGCAGGCCCGGTCCCAGGACCGGCAAGCTCCTATGCCCCACACACACATCACCCGCCGCGCCTTTTCCGTTTCCGGCGCCGCCCCCTTGCTGGGCGCCCCCCTGCTTGGCGCCCAGGGGGCCCCGGCGCGCCCCAACATCCTCTGGATCACCTGCGAGGACACCGGACCTCATCTCCACGCCTGCGGTGACGACTATTCCGTCACGCCCCAGCTGGACCAACTCTGCCGCCGCGGCTCCATCTACATGAACGCCTGGTCCAACGCGCCCGTCTGCGCCCCGGCCCGCACCACCATCATCAGCGGCGTCTACCCCACGGCCACCGGCGCCGAGCACATGCGCTCCATGACCCGCATGCCCGATGGCTGGAAGATGTTCCCCGGCTACTTGCGCGACGCCGGTTATTACTGCTCCAACAACGTCAAGGAAGACTACAACCTGGTCAAGCCTCCCGGCACCTGGGACGACTCCTCCAACAAAGCCCACTGGCGCCGCCGCGCCGCCGGCCAGCCCTTCTTCTCCGTCTTCAACCTCACCATCACCCACGAGAGCCAGCTCCGGACCCGCCCTCATACCTGGGTCCACGACCCCGCCAAAGTTCGCGTCCCCGCCTACCATCCCGACACCCCAGAGGTTCGCCAGGACTGGGCGCAGTACTACGACAACATCACCACCATGGACTCGCAGGCCGGCAAGATCCTCGCGGACCTGGACTCCGACGGCCTCTCGAGCGACACCATCGTCATATTCTTCGGCGACCACGGCTCCGGCATGCCGCGCAGCAAGCGCTGGCCCTATAACTCCGGCTTGAACGTTTCCATCGTAGCCGCCATCCCCGAGAAGTTCCGCCACCTCGCCCCGAAGGACTATGTCTCCGGCGCGAAGAACAACCGCCTGGTCGGCTTCGTCGACCTTGCCCCCACCATGCTCAGCTTGGCCGGCGCCAAGCCGCCCGATTTCTACCAGGGCCAGGCATTCCTCGGGCCGCACGAGGCGCCCCCGCGCACCCACTCCTTCGGTTTCCGCGGCCGCATGGACGAGCGCTCCGACTGCGTCCGCAGCGTCCGCAACCAGCGCTACGTCTACGTGCGCAACTACATGCCGCACAGGATCTACGGCCAGCACCTGAACTACATGTGGGAGACGCCCACCACGCGCGTCTGGGAGCGGCTCTACAAAGAGGGCAAACTCAACGCTGCCCAGCGCAGGTTCTGGGAGCCCAAGCCCGCCGAGGAACTATACGACCTGCAGGCCGGCCGCGACGAGGTCTCCAATCTCGCCTCTTCGCCCGCCCACGCGAAAGTCCTCAACGAACTCAGAAAAGCCCACCGCGAGCACGAGCTAAAGGTCCGCGACATTGGCCTGCTGCCCGAGGCCGAAATCCACTCGCGCGCCGCCGCCGGCGCGCCCTATGACGTGGGCCACAACCCCGCTGCATTTCCGCTGGAGCGCGTTCTCGACGCCGCCGAGGCCGCCGCGTCCTTGAAGGACTCCGACACCCCCAAGCTCACTGCCGCCATGAAGGACTCTGACAGCGGCGTGCGCTACTGGGGCGTGATGGGCTTGCTGATGCGCAAACAGCCCGCGCCGGCCGCTTTTCTGGCCGATCCCGCCCCCTCCGTCCGCATCGCCGCCGCTGAGTCGCTCGGCCACTTCGGCAAGCCGGGTGACCTCAAGCCCGCCATGGAGACGCTCATCGAACTGGCCGACCCCGTCAAGCACGGCCCCTACGCCGCCATGCACTCCCTCGGCGTCATCGACTCGCTCGGCTCAAAGGCCAGGCCCTGGAAGGACGCCATCGCCGCCCTGCCCGCCGACGCGCCCCAGGCGCCGGCGCGAGTCCGTTCCGAGTACATCAAACGCCTTCGTGAACACATCGCCGAAAACCTCGCCTAACCACATGACTAGCAGACGACAGTTCCTTGCCTCCTCCGCCGCTGCGCTCGCCGCGCCCGCCGGCCATCCGCCCAACGTGCTGGTCCTCTTCGCCGACGACCAGCGCTTCAACACCATTCACGCGCTCGGCAATCCGGAGGTCCGTACCCCGGCGCTCGACCGCCTGGCCGCCACCGGCGTCTCCTTCGATCGCGCCCACATCATGGGTGGCAACTCCGGCGCCGTCTGCATCGCCTCCCGCGCCATGCTGCTCACCGGCCAGACGCTCTTTCACTCCATGGCCAACGTCCACGGCCCCGTCGAGCGTGAAAAGCAGTTCACCCTCATCGGTGAGCACTTCCGCAATTCCGGCTACCAGACCTTCGGCACCGGCAAGTGGCACAACCCGCCGCGCCTCTTCAACCGCTGCTTTGAGTCCGGAGGCTCCATCTTCTTCGGCGGCATGACCGATCAATCCAGGATCCCCGTCCAGGATTACGACCCAGCCGCCGCCTACGGCCGCCAGCGCCAACGCATCGCCGAGAAACCCTCCAGCGAGCTCTTTGCCGACGAAGCGATCGACTTTCTCAAGAACCGCGACCCCAAACGCCCATTCTTCCTCTACACCGCTTTCACTTCCCCTCACGACCCGCGCACCGCCCCCAACGCTTACCGCGAGATGTATTCCGCCGACCGTATCCAACTGCCCGCCAACTTCATGGGCCAGCACCCCTTCGACAACGGCGAGTTAAAGGTCCGCGACGAGCTGCTGGCCGGCTTCCCGCGCTCTCCCAACGAGGTCTGCCACCACATCGCCGATTACTACGCCATGATCACTCACCTCGACACCCAGGTGGGACACATCCTCGAGGCGCTCAGGGAGTCCGGCCAGGACAAACACACCATCGTGGTCTTCGCCGGCGACAACGGCCTCGCCCTCGGCCAGCACGGCCTCATGGGCAAGCAGAACCTCTACGACCACAGCGTGCGCGTGCCGCTGGTCCTCTCCGGCCCCGGCATCCCGAAGGGCCAACGCCGCCAGTCCCTGGCCTACCTTCTGGACCTCTTCCCCACCCTCTGCGACCTGACCTCCACCAAGACCCCCGCCACCGTCGAAGGCGTCAGCCTCCAGCCCGCCATCCATAGTTCAAAGACCACTGCGCGCCAAGACCTCTTCCTCTCCTACCGCCACTTTCAGCGCGGCCTCACCGACGGCGAGTGGAAGCTCATCCTCTATAACGTCGGCGGCACTGTCACCACCCAGCTCTTCATGCTGAAGGAGGATCCTCTCGAGACCGAGAACCTCGCCCAGGTCCCCGAGGCCAAGCCCCAGATCCAGAAGATGACCGCCCGCCTCAAGGAATGGATGAAGAAGGCCGGCGACCCGCTGGACCTCGACAAGCCCGCCTGGGGCTACACGCCGCCCCGCGCCTAATCGAGGGCCACTCTCCGGGTGCAGCTGCGGGCCGTCTATCTGAAGAACCGTGCGTCGTACTCAAAGCGTTCCACCAAAGACACCCGAACGCGCGACGCCTCCGAATGCCTCGGGTTGATCAGCCAGTTCGATTACGCCGGAGCCAGAGCCGACGGGACGATCAGAATCGCGGCTCGCGCCTCTCGCACAAACCGGTCTCCAATCGCCGCCGCTGCTGGCGGGGCCGGGCTCTGCCGCCAATGCGCCGGCAATCTCCTGGGCGCCATCCTGAGCCGCGAAACATCGTCCGGAATCTCCACCGTCACAACCACCAGGTCCTTTGGAGCATCCTCCAGTTCCAGGTGGACGAAATACTCGATCATCGCCAGCGACTGATGCTCGGCCGTGTAGGCTAACCGCGTGCCTGGGCTGGACCAGCGCCCGCCGCACAGGAACGAACCCTCCCCGTCCAGCGGACTCTTCGCGTATGATTTCCGCAGAATTCGATAGACCCGCGTCAACTCAAGCCGCCATACGCGATACGTCCCAGCACGTTCTCAACCGCGCGTGCCCCGACTTCGGTGTCGATCATCTCCAACGGCACAGAGTGCCCCAGCGCCCGGTTCGGCCGCCGCAGCCACCGTCCTGCCTTCTCCCCATCGCCCAGGTAGCGCTTCGCCAAGGCCACAATCCGCGCCAGCCGGTACAGCCGGTCCGACTCGTGTGGCGCCAGCCGCCCCTCCCGCCGCCGCCTCTGCAGGCTGCGCGGCGACAGATCGAGACTCCCGGCCAGTTCTTTCAGAGTGAGGCCGGAGCCCTGCATTACCCCTTCCACGGCGGGTTGCGGAAATCCCTCCCGGATCGCCGCCCGAAGCTCAGCCTCGGAATGGAGCACCCGGCCCAATACCGGCGCCCCGCCCAGCTCCTTCACAACTGCCTGGAGTTCGTTTACCATTCTGTCGTCCAGTATAGCGCCAAATGTCGCCGCCTGAACGTTTGCCCCTACGATCGTCCACTCTGCCCCAGCATCACAACCGCCAGTCTTTCAGCGCCAGGCCCGGAATGGCCTGCACGCGCCACCTTGGCGGGTTTTATCGTGTATCTTAAGATCGTACTGATTAACTAATCAGTGGAGCGCCTTCTATGACTCTGAAGATATCCGCCCTGACAGCCCGCACGCAGTTCGGTCAGATCATGGAGCGGGCAATTGACCGGCAAGAGCGGTTCCTGGTGGACAGGCGCGGGCAACCAGCCGTGATCATTATGAGCGTGGACGATTACCTGAGGACCATCGCACCAGAGGACAAGGCCCTGAAGGCCAGCCGGGCCCAGGCGCAGCGGACCGGCCTGGACAAGCTCGCGATAAAGGAAATCGACAGCGAGATCGCCGCTTACCGCCGCGGCAAACGGGCCAAGGCTCCAGTCCGGCGATGATCGGGATTGTTCTCGACACAAACGTGATCGTCTCGGCGGCTCTGACACGGGGCGGAGCTGAGGCCTATGCGCTCGACCTCGTACTCGCTCGAAAGGCCGTGATGTTCCTGACGGAGGAAATTCTCGCCGAGTACGAAGGCGTGCTGCGCCGGCCCAAGTTCCGGCTCGCGCCCAAGATCGTGGACGGCTTGCTCGGTCGCATTACGGAGATCGCAGTGGCGGTCAGACCTTCGCGTCTCGTCCACGCATCCCGCCACGAAGACGACAACCGCTTCCTTGAATGCGCTGAGGCATCGGCTGCGCATTACCTGGTTACGGGGAATCGCCGCCACTTCCCAACGTCATGGAAGACAACGCGGATCGTCAGCGCACGCGAATTCGTGGAACTCCTGATCGACGCCGAGCGCGGAAGACAAACCTAACTGCGGCGCCCGCCGGTCCCCCTCACTCCACTCTCACCCTCTCCTTCCCCTCTGCCCTCGTCAATTCCACCATCATCTCCTTGCCGTCCACTGTCACACGGTGCTTGCCGAAGAACGCTCGCACCTCTGCCCGCCCCTTGGCGTCGGCCGTCCCCGACCACCTCGTCCACCACTGCTTCAACACCAGGTCCTGGTAGGCCCCCGCGGCCGGCGTCGGCGTCCAGTCCCGCTTGTACAGCGACGATTGCGGAATCCAGTTGGCGCCCTCCCAAAAGCCCCACATCATGATGCCCGTCACCGCCGGGTGAGCGAAGCAGATGCGGTAGAACTCCTTCAGCGCCGCCGCCTTGGCCTGCTCCTCCTCATCCGTCAACGCCAGCTTCACCTTTTCCTTGTCTCTGTAATACTTCGACCTCTGCCCCGGGAAGTTGAACTCCGTGATCCGCACCGGCAGCTTGAACTGCGCCAGCACGTCCAGCGCGTTCTGCAACGCCGCGGCGTCGAACGTGTCCCCGTGCAGATGTCCCTGTACACCGATGCCCGCCACGGGCACGCCCATCGCCAGCAGTTTCCTGATGTGCTTCACGTAGTCGTCCAGCCGGTTGCCCGTCGTGATGTCGTAGTCGTTCACATAAAGCCGCGCATTCGAATCCCCATCTTTCACCCACTGAGCCATCTCTTTCGTGATGCCCTCGCCCAGCCGCTGCTCGTAGTAGTTGGCGTGAATCATCTCGTTGTTCAGGTCGTATTCGGCGAACCGCCCCCTGTACCGCGCGCCAACCGAACGCCCCCGCTGCCGCAGCTCCAGCCGCAGCTCCTCGTCGCTCAGCGCCTTCAACCAGTCCTGTACGCGATTCGGGATGCCCCAGTAGATGCAGTGGCCGCGCAGCGGGATGCCCGTCTGATCCGCCCAGCGCAGCATCGCGTCAACCGTTGCGTAGTTCACCATCCCGCGCTCGCGCTCCATGTCGTGCCATTTGAACGCAGCCTCGATTACACCCGCGTTGAAATGGCTTGTGAACACCTCGTTGAACTTCGCAATGTTCCCAGCGCTCATCCTCCCCGTAAACATCCCGGTCGGCACCGTCGCCCCGAACCAGAACTCGTGGCGCACCTGCTCCACCTGCACCTTCGCCCCGCGTTTGGCCTGGATCACCAGAGTGCCGGTGCGATTCTTCTGAATGGCCGCGTCCAGGTCCGCCGCCTGCGCCGCGCACGCCGCGGACAGCAATGACAATGCAATCAGCCGGAGTCTCATGGCGGCCCTCCTACTTGCCGGCCCAATACGCCCTGTGCCCGATGTAATCCGGATCCGGCAAGTTGCCCAGGATCACCCGCCGCAGCTCCAAGATGTCCACCTCCCCCAGTTTCTGGTACAGCACCTTCCCACCCGGTGCAATCAGCATCGTGAACGGCACGCCCGCCTCCCACTTGGCGTCAAACGCCGCCTGCATCGCGTACGTATCGTCGGAGGCGAAGTGCAGATTCCGTCCGGACGCATGCTGCTTTTGGAGAGCCTTCAACACGCCCTCCCGCTCGTCGGGCAAGTTGGTCGACACAGTCACTAGCTCGAAGTCCCGGCCGCGATACATCCGGTGCGTCGTCTCCAAGTCGGGAAACTCCGCCAGGCAGGGTCCGCACCACGTCGCCCAGAAGTTCACCAGCAGCACCTTTCCAGTCGCGTTCGCGCGCAGCGACTTCAGCCCCTCTGCCGTCACCGGCTCCACGCTCACCGGCTCCGCCTCGATTTTCTTCATCTCCTGTAGCCGCCCCGCCGACTTCGACTTCCACTTCGTCGAGCACCCGAACACCCCGGTGTGAGCGACTTCAACGGGACGCCCGGCCAGCAGCGCTTCAATCGCGTTGCAGGCGTCCTGTGTCTTCACCAAACTCTCCCGCTGGCTGTTGTCCAGCCGCCCTTCGTATCTCAGCTTCCGCTCCGCGTCGAAGATGAACACGTGCGGCGTCGCCTTCGGACCGTAGGCCCGCGACACCGCCTGCGTCTCTCCGTCATACAGGTAAGCGAAATTGAACTTGCGATGCTCCGCCCGGATCTTCATCTCCTCCAGTCTGTCGCTCACGTCCGTGTAGCCCAACTCGTTCAGACGCACCGCCTCGGGGTCGTTGGGCTCAATCGCCACGAGTGTGAAGCTCTTGCCCCGGTAGTCTTCCACCATCCGCTTGATCCGCCCCTCGTACAACTGCGCCGTTGGGCAGTGGTTGCAGGTAAACACGATCGCTAACACCTTGGATCCGGAGTACTCCGCCAGCTTGTGCGTCTTGCCGTCAATCCCCGGTAATGCGAAATCCGGCGCCATCGAGCCGATCGCCAGCGTCGGGTGCTCCTCTTCCGCCGCAAATGCGAAACAAGCCGCCAGCAGCACCAGCGCAGAGAAACGAATCATGTCCCAAGCCTCCTTGCCGGACCCCATTCTATCCCCGCAAGCCCCGCCTCAGGCTCAGCGCGAGGAACTCGCTATACTCACTTCGCAAAGGTGATTCACATGCGCCCAGCACTCCTCCCCCTTCTCGCCGTCCTCGCTACCTCCATCTGCGCCCAGGACTCCACCACTGCCGGCCGCTTCCTGGTCAACCATCCAACGTTGCTCAACCTCGGCTTTCAGTGGGCGATCTCCGGCGACGACAACCGCAACGCCCAGGTTGCCGTGCAATACCGCGGCCCCGGCGAGTTGGCCTGGCGCTCCGCTCTTCCCCTCCTCCGCATCGGCGGCGAAATCGTCGGCCGCGAGACCGAACACCTCCGCTACACCGTGCCCCACGGCTTCGCCGGCTCCATTCTCAACCTCCAGCCGGGAACCGAGTACGAATGCCGCTTCACCCTCACTGACCCAGACGGCGTCTCCGGCCAAGCCGTCCACACCCTCAAGGTCCGCACGCGCACAGAGCCCCAACCCTTCGCCGGCGGGCGCATCCTGCACGTCTACCCGCCCGACCACAAAGGCGAGCGCCTACAGCCCGCCTTCACCGGCATCCTGGAGGCGTACTACGGCGCAGGTCTCGGCGATTGGAGCGTGGTCCGCGAGCGCCGCGCCCAGCCTGGCGACACCATCCTCGTCCACGCCGGCCTCTACCGCCCGGAGCGCTTCAACTACGTCGATCCTCTCGCCGCCCCGTTCGACGGCACCTTCACCCTCACCCTCAAGGGAACGCCGGAGAAGCCCATCACCATCAAGGCCGCCGGAGACGGCGAGGTCATCTTCGACGGCGCCGGCAACCACATTCTGTTCGACGTCATGGCCTCCTCGCACCATATCTTTGAAAACCTCACATTCCGCAACACCGACGTCGCCATCCTGGCCGGCAAGAAAGAGGTCCTCGGCGCCGTCGCCCTCACCGTCAGGAACTGCCGTTTTGTGGGGCGACATCGGCCCCTACCCCTCCCATCTGCTCACCAGTTATTACGCCATCAAGGTCTACGGCCCCGGCCACGTCATCGCCCACAACGCCGTCGCCTACTTCCATGACGCCATCGCCATCTCCACCTATGGCACTCCCGAGGCCGATCCCGAGCGCCAAGCCTCCTCCATCGACATCTACGGCAACGACATGCACATGTCGAACGACGATTTCATCGAGGCCGACGGCGGCCTCCACAACATTCGCGTCTTTGAGAACCGCGGCGTCAATGCCTTCCACGGCGGCTACAGCTCGCAGCCCATCTTCGGCGGCCCAGCCTACTTCTTCCGCAACCTGCTCTATCATGTCCAATCCGGCGTCGCCTTCAAGCTCGACGCCCGCCCCGCCGGGCTCTTCTTCTTCCACAACACCATCATCGGAGAGCAGTCCGTCCGCGGCCTCACCAGCAATGCCCACTGGCGCAACAACCTCTTCCTCGGCCGCGACACGCCCGGCCGGGGCATCATGTACTGGGCCAACGCCACGGCCCAATACAGCTCGGACTACAACGGCTTCCGCCCCAACAAGGATGTCGCCGGCCAGTTCCTCTGGCTGGCCCCCTCCAAGGACGCCCGCGAACCGTGGAAGTCCTTCCGCACTCTCGCCGATCTCCAGGCCGCGACGGGCCAGGAAGCCCATGGACGCGAGATCGGCTTCGACATCTTCGAACAGATGACCCCGCCCGACCCCGCCCGCCGCCACGCCGTCTACCACGCCATGGACCTCAACTTCCGCCTCAAAGCCGGCTCAAACGCCGTCGACGCCGGCGCCGTCCTGCCTACCGTCAACGATGGCTTCACCGGCGCCGCCCCGGATCTTGGCGCGCTGGAACTGGGCAAGCCCGAGCCCCACTATGGCCCAGGCTGGCTCACCTGGAAGCCGTTCTACCGTTAGGCCGCCCTTGCCCACTGCCTGCTCATTTGGGTATAGAATCCTTACTGACCATGACTACCAGACGCCAGCTCCTTCAAAGCGCCGCCGCGCCCATGATCGTTCCCAGTCTCGTGCTCGGCCAGCGCGCCGGAGCCGTCGCCCCCAGCGACAAGATCGTCTTCGGGGGCATCGGCATCGGTTCGCGCGGCTCTCACGACCTCAGCAAGATCCTCAACATTACTGACGCGAAGTTCGTCGCTATCTGCGACGTCCGCAATGAACGCCGCGAAACCATCAAGTCCACGGTCGACCAGAAATACGGCAACCGCGACTGCAAGATGTACGACGACCAGTACGAACTGCTGGCCCGCCAGGACATCGACGCCGTCCTCATCGCCACCGGCGACCGCTGGCACACGCCGCTTTCCATCATCGCCGCCCAGCACGGCAAGGACGTCTATTGCGAGAAGCCCTGCTCCATGTCCATCGAGGAGAGCTGGGCGCTCGGCGCCGCCTTCCGCCGCTACAACCGCCTCTATCAGGCCGGCTGCCAGCGCCGCAACGGCGCTAACTTCGCCCTCTGCAAGGAGCTGCTGAAGTCCGGCGCGCTCGGCAAGCTGCAAGCCCTCTACGCCAACGTCGGACCCTCCGTCAATTGGCCGCCGCTGCCCAGCCGCGACTGGCTCGCCGCCGAGGAACTCCCCCCCAAACAGGTGCTCGATTGGGACCGCTGGCTCGGGCCCGCGCCCTGGCGCCCCTACCACTCCTCTTATGTCCGCGGCGGCTGGCGCAACTTCTACGACTTCCACGGCGGCGGCATCCTCGAGTGGGGTTCCCACACCGTCGACCTCTGCCACTGGGCCGCCGAATACGACGACACCCAGCCGGTGGAATACGAGCCCGTCGGCACCAACGTCGGCCCCTACCAGGTGAACTGCCGCTACGCCAACGGCGTGAAACTGGTCATGCGCGACAACGCCTGGGACGGCGCCCTGAAGACCGGCTCCTGCAGCTTCCGCATTGAGGGCGATCTCGGTTGGGTGGAGACCGGCGACGCCACCCGCATCGAGTGCTCCGCCAACATCAAGCCGCTGCTGCGGCCCACCGAACCCGCCAGCCTCGCGCTGGAGAACCACATGAAGGAACTGGTGCGCTGCATCAAGACGCGCCAGACTCCCAGCGCCAGCGCCGCCGCCGCGGCCAATTCGCACGTCACCTGCCACGCGGCCTTCATCGCCTACCAGCTCGCGCGCCCTGCGCGAGCCGTGGAGAATCTGAGCCCGGGAGGAGAACCACCATGCAGCAACCAACCACCCCTGCCCCCGCACCACAGGCCGCCAAGCCGAAGCCGCCCGCGCCCGTGCCTCCACCCGAGTTTCGTGAAGGCGGCATCGCCACCATGGATGCCGCGGCCCTGCTCGGCATCCTGAAGGATGCCGGCTCCACCGAGTTTAAGAAGGCGAAGGCCTGCGTCCGCCTCGGCGAGCTTGGCGCAAAGGAGGCCGTGCCCGCCCTCGCCGCGCTGCTCGCCGACGAGCACATGAACGTCTACGCGCGTTATGGCCTGGAGCCCATCGCCGACCCCTCCGTCGACGACGCTCTGCGCGCCGCCCTGCCCAAACTGAAGGGCAACCTTCTGATCGGCGTCGTCAACTCCATCGGCAAGCGCCGCGACGCCAAGGCGGGCCCCGCGCTGGTCAAGATGCTCTATGGCGCCGACGCCGACCTTGCCCGCGCCGCCGCCTCCGCTCTGGGCAGCATCGGTACCGCTGCCTCCGTCAAAGACCTCCAGGCCGCGCTCGCCAAAACCACCGGCATGACCAGGATGGCCGTCGCCGACGCCTCCCTCGTCTGCGCCGAGCGCCTTCTCGCCGACGGCAACCGCGACCAGGCCCTGGCCCTCTACACCGCCCTCAGCGCTCCCGGCCTCCCCAAGCCGGTCCGCCTCGGCGCCATGAGCGCCATCATCCGCGAGGAAACCTCGACCAGCCGGCCGCGCTGAAGCCGTACCTGATAGCCAACGCCGGGACCGGAACGGCCGCCTGACCACACCGGCAAGGCGGCGGCTCGGCGATGCTACTTCGCGTTGGTGACAGTCCCGGTGACCCTATAGGTGATGGGCTTGGGCTCATTATTGAGCGTGGCGTCAAGGCCTAGGCGGTACGTGCCGGAGACGGTATCGAACTTCGCGCCGCCGATCGTCAGATCGTATTGCGACTTCACGTTGAGGAAGCCCGCGACGGGTCCCGTGGCGGTGCCGGTCAAAGTGAAAGCGCAGCGTGCCGCATCAAAGGGGCCGG